>DATAIH010000276.1:0-39346 GCA_036262755.1 Candidatus Acidiferrum sp. | reverse complement strand
AATCCCTCCGCTCGCGTTCTGATTCTGGACAATCACGACGATTTCGGCGGTCATGCCAAGCGAAATGAATTTCATATCAACGGCCGGATGCTGCTCGCCAACGGCGGGACGGTTTCCATCGAATCACCGTTTCCCTACAGTCCGGAAGCGCGCAGCTTGCTCACGGAACTGGGAATCGAGCCCGCCAAATTCGAAGAGAAGTACGACGACAGCAAAGTGTACAAAGGCCTGAAGTCAGCGTATTTCTTCGACAAGGAAACCTTCGGAACGGATCGCCTCGTCGTCGGCGGCCCCTCGCCGTATGGCCGGCAAGGTGGTATTTCCTGGCCTGACTTCCTGGCAAAGACGCCTCTCAGTGAGGCAGTGCAAAAGGACATCCTTCGCGTCCAGGAGGCCAAGGTCGACTATCTTCCGGGACTTTCTTCTGACGAAAAGAAAGACAAGCTCTCGCGAATGAGTTACAAAGATTTTCTTTTAAAGCTCGTGAAAGTCGATCCTGGCGTGATTGCCTTCTACCAAACGCGCACGCATGGCCTGTTTGGCGTGGGCATCGACGGCGTAGCCGCTCTGGACTGCTGGGGGCTACGCTTCCCGGGTTTTCAAGGCATGAACCTCGCACCCGGACCATATCGCCGCATGGGCTTCACCGCGATGGGCGCGGCCACACCCGAAAAGGAGCCCTACCATTTCCACTTTCCCGACGGAAATGCCTCGATCGCCCGGTCGCTGGTCCGCGCGCTCATCCCCGATGCAGCAACCGGTCACAGCGCCGAGGATATCGTCACGGCGAAATGTGATTACAGCAAGCTCGATCAAAGCAGTTCTCCCGTGCGCATTCGGCTCAGCAGCACCGTGGTGCGCGCGCGTCATGTTGGAGACCCGGCCTCCGCCAAGGAAGTCGAAGTCAGCTACGCCCGCGACAACAAGGTTTATACCGTGCGCGCCAAAGGCGCCGTGCTCGCCTGCTGGAATATGATGATTCCGTACCTTTGCCCGGAATTGCCCAACGCGCAAAAGGAAGCCTTGAAATATGGCTCGAAAGTTCCGCTGGTCTATAGCGTCGTTGCCGCCAAGAACTGGGAGGCCTTTGAAAAACTTGGAATTCAGCGCGTTAGCTGTCCTGGGATGTATCACACCGGTGTCGGCCTGGACCAGGCCGTCAGCATCGGCGACTACCAATGCTCCCAGACCCCGGATGAGCCCATTCTGCTGCGCATGACGCGCACGCCGTGCATGCCGGGATTGTCAGAACGGGATCAGCACAAAGCAGGGCGCGGGGAATTGCTGACGACGTCGTTTGAAGCCTTTGAACGCAAGATTCGCGACCAGTTGTCGCGCGTGTTGTCCTCGGGCGGATTCGATCCTGCGCGCGACATCGAGGCCATTACCATCAATCGCTGGCCCCATGGTTATGCCTACGAGTACAACCCGCTTTGGGACCCCGATTGGCCCGAAGGACAGAGGCCCTGCGACATTGCGAGAAAGCGCTTTGGACGGATCGCCATCGCCAACTCGGACGCCGCCGCCGCCGCGTACACGGACCAGGCGATTGACCAGGCCTATCGAGCCGTCCGCGAGCTCGCCTAACCGTCCCGGTTGGCAATTTTTCGCTTGACATCGCGGGGCCGCTTCTCTAAGTTTCCAAAACTATAGTAAGGTTGCATCTCGCTCGACTGCGGGCGGGAATCGCTCAGGGGTGCCGGGGTTCGATGCGCAGGCTTCGTTGCATCCAACGTGTCTCTCTCGTTGCTTCTAGGTGCGCTGTCTTTTCTCAGTCCGCCAGGAATCCCCATCTCTTGGTGGGTACCGGGTACGCCGGCCTGGCATATGGTGATCGCTTCGATTCCCTCGATTCTCTGACTCTTGGCTTTGTTTGCAAGCCGCCGACTTCTCGGGATGGTCTTGGAAGGAATAGGGAGGACCTGTCATGAACGCTAAGGAACCGAGGTTGATTTTCTCTCGATGCATCTTGCCGGCTGCCGTCATCTTTCTCTTCGCGTGCGGTTCTGCGGCGGCGCAAACGGCTACCGGCCGAATTATCGGAACAGCAACCGATGTGCAAGGCGCCGCGATCGCGGGCGCCAGGATTACCGTCACGAATACCGGCACGAACGTGAGTTGGAACACGGTCACCAACAACGAGGGCTTCTATCAGGTGCTGGAACTCCCGGTTGGCAATTATTCCGTCACCGCGGAACACGAGGGCTTTTCCAAGGTGGTTACCGCGTCGCAATCCCTCGACATTAATCAGGCGCTCAGAATCGATGTGCGCATGAAAGTGGGCTCGCTCTCTGACGTCGTGAAGGTGGAAGCGCAGGCAGCGCAGGTGGAAACGGTCAGCCCCACCATCGGAGGGACGGTTACCGGCGCACCCATCCAAGACCTGCCTCTCAACGGCCGTAACACCCTGGACTTGGCACTGACGCAACCCGGCGTTGTTCCCATCGCCGATGACCTGGGAACTTACGGCACGAGCAACGGCGGGTCGAACGGCTTAGGCGGTATCAGCGTGGCGGGGGGCCGGGGAGACGCTGTCACCTACCTGCTTGATGGCGGGCTTAACAATCGAGTCACAAGCAATCAGGTTGTCTTCAATCCGAATCCCGAAGCGGTCGAGGAGTTCCGTCTCCTCGAGAACAACTACACAGCCGAATACGGGCGCAACGGCGGCGGCACGGTCACGGAGGTGATCAAGTCGGGGACCAACTCCCTGCATGGTAGCTTGTATGATTTCCTGCGCAATGACGCATTGAATGCCAGCGATTTCTTCGACAATGCCTTGGGCAATCCCCGTCCCGTCCTGAAGCGCAATCAGTTTGGCGGCACAATTGGCGGTCCCATTGCCTTGCCGAAACTGGTCAATGGCAAAGATCGCTTCTTCTTTTTCTTTGCCTACCAAGGGCAACGGCAGACGGCGACGGAAAACCAAGGATTCGTCACCACCTATACCCCTTCACAGTTGGGCGGAGATTTCTCCAATGGGGGAACGCCGGGAAACTGCCCGAATGCAGACTCGGCCGTATCAGCATTTCTGCAAGGACATCCTTACTTCCAATCCAACGCTGCCAGCGCTGCCTGCGCGATTATCGATCCCACGAAGATCGATCCGGTTGCGCAGAAATACGTCGCCGCGGGACTGATACCCACTTCCCCTTCCGGCCAGGTATTCCCCGAAGGAACACGGACCGACAACCCGAACCAATATCTAGGCAAATTCGATTTTTATGCCACGCAAAACGACCGCATCTCGCTCACGGCGGGCTACAGCAAAGAACCTGTGCTCAACCCATTTTTTGGGGCCAACGTGAACGGTTTCAGCGCGATCTCCAATACCTGGGACGATTTCGGAAACATCGGGTACACCAAGACGATTTCTGCGACGAAGCTCAATGAATTTCATGCCACCGCGCAACGCTGGTATGCCACCACGGTTCCCGGGTCTCACCCGCCGGTTCCTTCCGCTCTTGGCGTCAACATCCAATCCGATGATGCTTTCGGCCCGCCCGACGTTTACTTCAACAGCGGCCTCTCGATTGGCTTCGATCCAAACGTGAGCTGGAAGGCCGACAATACCTACGCTCTGACAGACACCTTTACCTGGAATCGTGGCCATCACACTTTTAAGTTCGGGGGCAGGTTTGCCATCATGCAGGAGAATTCGGTCTATGCGTATCAGACCAACGGCAGCTTCTGGTTGTACGGAGGCTGCACCAGCGTTGGATCGGGAAACGACTTGGCTGATTTCTTGTTTAGCGCCATCGATGAGTACTATCAGTCCTCCGAGGCTCCGAGTAACGAGCACCAGAAGCAGTACGGTCTCTTTGCCCAGGACGAGTGGAAAGTAACACCGCGCTTTACCCTGACTCTTGGCCTGCGTTACGAGTACACCTCTCCCGAAAAAGACAAGCGGGGGTTCAGCTTCACGATTCTCCCGGGGGTTCAATCGCAACGGTTTGTGAATGCGCCACAGGGCCTGGTGTTCCCTGGCGACCCAGGCGCACCTGGCGGGTGGTATTTTCCGGACTATAAGAACTTTGCGCCACGAATTGGCTTTGCCTGGGATCCTTTCGGGAATGGAAAGACCAGCGTGCGCGGCGGCTTCGGAATGTTCTACGACACATTGAACGGCTGGATGTCGGATTGGGCGACCGATGAACCTCCCTTTGCTGGCAGTGCCGACCTCTTCTTTAACCCGGGCCCGACGAATGCGGCGAATACAACAATGTCTGACCCGTACGGGACGGCGGGCTCGCCAGACCCATTTCCGTCGCAAATCCCTCCGCCCAAGAACGTGGACTTTGGCCCGAACGGGCTCGGGCTTATCCCTTTCGGAAACGGCAACAATAACTTTGTCGATCCGCATCTGAAGACGCCCTATATTTACCAATACAATCTCAGCGTTGAGCGCCAGATTTCCAACAGCCTCATGGCCGAAGTTGGTTACGTGGGGAGCTCCTCTCACAAACTGCTGACCTGGCTCGACACCAATCCTTTTGTTCCGGGAACTACCACGCGGATCCTAAATCAAGGCCTCCCTTCGCCAAACTTTGGATACATCACCACGTTTGCCGGGTTGAATAATGCAAACTACAACGGTCTGCTAGCCAGCCTCACCAAGAGAGAGGCCGATGTACGCTATCTCGGCAATGTATTCTTTACGCTGGCGTACACTTGGTCCCACAACCTGGACAACGGCTCAGGCTTCAATTCACGCAATAACCAGATTGCGTCGTACAACCACCATGCGCTCTACGGTAATTCGGACTTCAACATCCCGCAGCGTCTGACCTTTAGCGGAGGCTGGGAACTACCCTTCGCCAAAGCATGGGCGGGAGGGCCTAAACGCCTGACATCTGGATGGAGTCTCTATCCCATCGTCTTCGCGCAGTCGGGCATTCCGCTGGACGCACTTGCCGGTCTCCACGAAAGTCAGAACAAGCCCGGTCCCTCAGGCGCTGGCGATTCCGAGATCGTCAGAGCGGACCAGGTCACTAGCTCGATCCACACGTTCGATCCTCATCAGGTGCAGACGTTTATGGTTGACAAAGGCAATGGTCTTCAATCATTTACCGGAAACTTTTGGTTCAACCCCGCGGACTTCCAGTTGGATCCGTGCATTCCCACGCCGACGAATCTCACTCCACCGCCATGTCCGTCGGGATTCTACGGAACCTTCCGGAGAAATTCGTTCCGCGGGCCAAAGCACGTCAATGCAGACCTGGCGCTGGAAAAATCCACGAACCTTGTCAACGAAACGACAAAGCTCATCTTCCGAGCAGAAGCCTTCAACATTTTCAATCACACCGAGTTCCGGCCACCTTCGGCTACCTCTTTTGCCTCGGGAACCTTTGGCCAGATTACGCGAACCTATGATCCCCGAATCCTTCAGTTGGCGCTGAAGCTGACGTTCTAGCTTCTGCCAGATACGCGGGCGGATCGCTCGGCCCGGCGGCGTTGCCCGACAAACTACAAACTAGGCAGCTACATGAATCAATCCGATGACGACAAGAAATTGGGAATGGGATGCCCCATTGACCGCCGGGACTTTCTGAATGGCGTGGCTATGACGATGGGAGCCTCGCTACTTCCCTTCCAAGAGTTGTTGGCCGAAGACTCAGGCCCGGATTCGTCGGCGCAAGAATATTTTCTTTCTAAGGGCATTACACAACAGGACCCACGATACTATCCGCCCGCGCTCATGGGCATGCGAGGCAGCCATCCCGGCTCCTTCGAAGCCGCTCACGCACGGCGCGACGGGAACGAGCCCACGAATACGATCGATACCGGCGAGCATTACGACCTGGTCGTTGTAGGAGGCGGGATCAGCGGGCTTGCCTCAGCTTACTTCTATCGCAAATCGGTTGGACCCGGCGCCAGGATACTCATCCTCGACAATCATGACGATTTTGGCGGCCACGCCAAGCGCAACGAATTTCAGGTCGGCGACCGCTTACTGCTTGGGTATGGCGGCACACAATCGATCGAAGCGCCCGGCCGTTACAGCAAAGAAGCGATTGGCCTGCTCAGAGAGTTGGGAATTGATGTCCAGCGCTTCTACAAATACTACGACCAGAAACTCTACCAGTCCCTGGGATTGAAGTCGGGAACCTTTTTCGACAAGGAAACGTTCGGAGAGGATAAGCTCCTCGAAGGTCCCGGGGAAGGCTACGACGTCAACCTTTTCGTGCCGGTCGAATCCGCTGCGCAAATGCCCATCGCCGAGCAGGCGCGCAAGGATTTGGTCCGTCTCAAGGGCGAAGCGATCGACTACCTCCCCGATCTGAACCCGGAGCAGAAGCGTCTGAAACTGGCTACCACCAGCTACAAAGACTTTCTTCTGCAGATTGCCAAGGTTCACGAAGACGTTGCGAAGCTCTACCAGACTTTGCCTCACGACCTTTATTGCGTGGGCATCGATGCAGTATCTGCGGAAGCGTGTCATCACATGGGCTATCCGGGTTTCAAGGGCATGACCATAGCTTCGCGCCGCCGCGCGGGAGGAGCAGACGGGGAAGAGGAGCCATACATCTTCCATTTTCCGGACGGAAATGCGTCCATCGCGCGCTTGCTGGTGCGGTCCTTGGTTCCCGGATCCGCCCCGGGCAACACCATGGAAGACATCGTCACGGCCAAGATGAATTACACGAAACTGGATCAAGCTTCTTCCCCTGTTCGCGTCCGGTTAAACAGCACCGCGGTGCGCGTAAGGCATCTCGGTGAACCAGCCAGTGCAAAGGAGGTGGAAGTCACCTACATGCTTGCGGGAAAAGCACTCAAAGTGCGCGGAGCTGCCGCCGTTCTGGCCTGTTACAACTGCATCGTTCCTTATCTCTGCCCGGAAATGTCGCCGGCGCAGAAAGAAGCGCTGGCTTACGCGGTCAAACAGCCGCTGGTCTACACCAACGTGCAGATTCGCAACTGGAAGGCTTTCCGGAAGCTGGGAATCAGCGGGATTTATGCGCCGGGCAGCTATTTCAGCTCGACAGTGTTGGATTTTCCTGTCTCTCTGGGAGACTACAAATTCCCCTCTTCCCCGGAAGAACCATGCGTATTGCATTTGCTTCGCACCCCGTGCAAGCCCGGGTTAACTGCCAAAGAGCAGTTTCGGGCAGGGCGTTACGAACTCATGGTAACCGCCTTCGAAGCCTTCGAGCGGAAGGTTCGTGAACAGTTGGCCCGCATGTTGGCAGGCGGCGGCTTCGATAGCGCAAAAGACATTCAAGCGGTGACCGTGAACCGTTGGCCACACGGCTATGCCTATGAGTACAACTCCCTGTTCGAGCCACAAGACCGACCTGCGTCGGAGAGGCCCTGCGTCCTAAGCCGCAAGCCTTTCGGCAGAATCACTATCGCCAATTCAGACTCCGATGGCCACGCTTACACCAACATTGCGATCGACCAGGGCTATCGCGCGGTGCAGGAAGTGCTCGCGATAACCAAAGCTGCGGCAAGTGCGTGAGGATGGAATCGCACCTCCGTTTTGACGCCATGTGTTTTTCGCCTCCCTTGAGGAGTAAGGCTACTCTCCGAGCGCCTCAATGACTTTTTCGGCGGTTTCCGTGCCGGAGAAATTCTGTTGCCCGGTAATCAGGTTCCCGTCCCGCACGGCAAACCCGCGCCACAATCCTGCCTGGACATAATTCGCGCCGATTTGCTTCATGCGGTCCTCGATGCGCCAAGGCATTACGTGCTTATCTCGGCTGAGGAGATTCATGCTCCACACGGCGTTGTCGGCGAAATCCTCTTCAACATTGGCGAAACCAGTGACGGTCTTCCCTCCAGCGAGATATTCGCCGTTGCTCAACTTCGCGAAAGCCAGGAGGGAGACACCGTGGCAAAGCACACAGGCGATTTTTCCGGCTTCGTAGAACTCGGCAAATTTCCTGTGGAGGTCGGCGGCCATTTCGTAAGTGAACATGGGCCCCTGGCCGCCGGCGACCAGAATGGCGTCGAAGTCGCGAACATCGATCGCGGAAACCTTTTTGGTGTCCTCAACGAGGCTCACAAGTCTGGGCGAGTGAATAAAGCCCATGCTGACTAGATCGCTCGCAGAGTATCCGCTCGGATCTCGAGGATCGCTCATGGCGTCGGGTTCGCATTTGCCTCCGTTAGGGCTGAAGAGCTCCACTTCATAGCCCTTCTCACTGAAGGCGTAGTACGGGTGGGTCAGCTCGCTCCACCAGAATCCCGCAGGCCAGCCGGTCGTGGAAGAAACTGCGGGATTCGAGACTACGATGGCCACGCGTTTTCTTTTTTGGGGATTGACGACGTTCGAGTCTTTGAGGCTCATTTGTTTTGAGTTGTTTACAACTCCTCCTTTGTCAGAACCAGAACAAAAGGGTTCATTCTTCGGCCTGCCAGCAAATTCGCACTCTCGCGCCTCGGCCTCTCACTTACCGCCGAGGGCCCTACTTACTTGCTGGTAAGTTTTGCAAAGCCCGCTCGACGCCCCGGCGCGTTGAACGAGCACGTGCAAGACTGATTGACCCGATGATTTATTCCAATCCCGGATGCAACTTGATCTAGGCTAAGAAAGCCTTTCTGTGTGAAATCACTGGCGGATTTCCACGCGTTTGGCTTGGATGCTTGCCAGCTATCAGGTGTGTGAGAAAACCATGAGCGAAGATTCTCCCTTGCGTGCCCGGGCTCTGCAGTCGCAGGACGCGGTCGAATTGCTATCCGACAAGTGGCGCATCACACTTTTGCATCTCCTCACGCCCGGACCGCAACGAACCAACACCTTGCAGAAGGCCATTTCGAGAATTTCCCCCAAGGTGTTGACCGAGACTCTTCGCGGCATGGAGCGGGACGGCTTGATCTCTCGCAAGCTGTACCCCAACGTCCCTCCCCGAGTGGAGTACCAGCTTACGGAGATGGGCTCAAGCGTGATCGAACCCCTCAAAACGCTGTGCCACTGGGCCGAAGCGCACGCGGAGGAACGCGACCGGGCAAGGCGCGAATTTGACGCCCGGAAGAAGAAATCCCCTTAGGGATGCTGAGCCAAAGGAAAGGCAATGAGAAAAAAAACAAGAAGACATCGATGCATGGCACTTCCGGTACGACCGCGAATCATGCGGTGATCTTCTGTTACACGCCGTGCAAACTCGGCCGCGGCTGAAGCAAACAAACGAAAAACTCCCCCCGCCTTTGGCCTTGAGCGCCGGCCCTACCGCCTCCCCCACCCACTACCTTGCGCGCTTGACGTGCTTGGGCCGCGCGGCCTAACATGCGCCCGCATGACGGTCCTCGATACTTTGCGTTTTCCTTTGGGCTTTCTTCAGAGCAGGCTTCCTCAGATTCAGCACCCGGACCTCCTCGAATCAGAACAGCAGTGGTGGAAAACCGAAGGTGCCGCCGTGTCCGGAGCGATCGACCGCGCCGCAACGCCATGGCTGCGCATGTTCGATAAATCGGGAACACGGACCGATGAAACCCTCTATCCTCCCGAATACCGGTCGATTTTGCGGAGGGGCTACCGCTCGGGTGTAATTTGGCGTGCTTTCGAAGAACAATCGGTAATTCCAACGTATGAATTGATTTACGCGATCTCGTTCTATGATCCCGGAGTTTGTTGCCCGTACACCGTGACCCTCGGAACCGCTGTTCCTCTTGCGAAATATGGCAGCACAGAACTGCAAGCGCGGTTCCTGCCCGAGCTCCTGCGCAAGGACGATTCCTCATGGCAAGGAGCGACCTGGATGACGGAGATCGAAGGCGGCTCCGATTTAGGTGCCAGCGTAAAGACGTTGGCCCGGCTTGCTGGCAACAGCTGGGTGCTGACAGGCGACAAGTACTTTGCAAGCAACGCGGGAGCGGAGTTGGCGGTTGTCGCCGCTCGGCCGGAGGGAGCTCCGCGAGACGTGCGCGGGCTGGCGCTCTTTCTGGTGCCTCGCTATCGCAAAGATGGCCGTCTCAATTACTTCATTCGGCGCTTGAAGGACAAGATTGCAACTCGCTCGGTGCCGACGGGGGAAGTGGAATTGCGGGATAGTGAAGGATATCTTCTGGCCTCCCCCGACTCGGGAATCTATCTTATCTTGGAAGTTTTGAACCTATCGCGCGTTGCGAACAGCGTGGTGAGCGTCGCCGTGGCTCAACGGGCAATGGCTGATTCACTGGCGTATGCCGAGTGTCGATACGCCTTCGGCAAGCGGATTCTCGATCATCCGCTCCTTTGGCATCAGTTTGAGACCCGACTAAATGCCCTGCAAGCTGCCTTTGCTCTGGCATGGGAGGCCGTACGCCTGCTGAACGAGGTTTGGATGGAACGGCCGCCTTACTCCGAACGCTATCATCTGTTCCGCCTGGTGGCGCATCTGGCGAAGTATTGGACCGCGGAGTTCGCCGTTGATACGGCCAAATGGGCGATGGAGGCGCACGGCGGGCTCGGAGTGCTGGCGGAGTATGGAATAGAACGCTGGCTTCGGGAAGCCATGATTCTTGCGATCTGGGAAGGAACTTCGCACCGCCAGATCCTGGATGGAATGGAGGTGATGGAACGGAAGGGGGCACACAAAATGCTCTTTCGGCATTTGAGAAACAATGCATCCGCCAATGAACTTGAGGCTATGGAGTCAGAAATCGAGCACCACTTGAAACTCCCGGCCCTTGAGAAGGAAAGCCTTTCAGAAGCGCTCTTCAGGCGGCTGGCGATTTTTGTGCAAGACAAGCTCTCACGTAGACAGCAGGCATAGCCGGACACTGCGGGTTTCAGCGAGATTTCTCCGCCGCGGCCAACTTGACGTGGGCCTCTATCATGTTAGAGTAACTCTTGCAATTTGGTTGTTTGGTCCATTTCAACGCTTTACGCGGTCGAGGAGAACAATCTAAGATGCGGCGAATGAAAATCGCCCGGAGGGAGCCGCTTGCCTCAGTGGGCGCGGCGGCACTAAGTCAGCTGGACTTACGTGAAAAGGGACGCATTTCGCGAGTAAACGGGACAGGCAGCAGAGAAACACTAGGCCTTCGCGAGCGCAAGAAAGCTCGGCTGCGGCAACAAATCATTGATACCTCGATTCGCCTGTTCCGCAAGCACGGTTACGAGAACACCAGAGTCGAGGACATCGTCCAGATCCTCGAAATCAGCCAGCCCACGTTCTTCCGCTACTTTCCGAGCAAAGACGCGGTCCTGCGGGAAGTCGGTCGACGTGGCTACAGTTGTATCAAAGAGCATCTCGAGACGGAACTCTCGAGCAACGTCCCCACCGCGGAACGATTGCGACGAATGTATGAGGGCATGGCGCGCGAGGTGGAATCCGACCGGCCGCTGTGGAGAGCGGTCGTGCTTTCCGGGGCGATGGATCCGGTGCGCTCGCCCGAAATGCGCGGCCCCGAAGAAGTTGCTGTCAGCCTGCTGAGAGAGATCCTCGCGGAAGGCCAAAAGCGCGGGGAGGTCACGAAAGCGTTCCCCGTGGCGCACCTCGCCGAGTTCATGGAAGGACTCTACACCACGGTGGTTCGCCGCTGGGCTGTTGATCTTTCCGGGCCGCACAGTTTGAGCGAGCGAGTCCGCAGTGCGCTCGCGTTTTTCGTGAAGGGCGTCGAGCCGTAAACCGCCGGAGGGAGAGCGGCTTGCCTTTTTCCCTCTCCTGCTTCATTTTTCCCCGGGACAAGGATCAAAAGACTCCGAAAGTTTTCCGCGCCTGATCGCCTTCCGTGGCTTGGAGGCCTTGGCTATGAAAGCTGCCGTCCTGCATGAATTCAAGAAACCTCTCGCCCTTGAAGATGTTCCCCGCCCTGTCCTGGACGCAACCGACCTGCTCCTCCAAGTACAAGCCTGCGGCGTTTGCCATTCCGACCTGCACGTCGCCGATGGAGACTGGCCTCAGTTCACTTCGCTGACGAAAATGCCCTTGATACCCGGGCATGAAATCGCCGGCCGCGTCGTTGAAAAAGGCGGTGCGGTCGGAGAATTTCAGATTGGCGACCGAGTGGGCGTCCCGTGGATTTACTGGACCTGCGGCGAATGCGAATTCTGTCGCGAAGGAAACGAAAATCTTTGCGCACGGCAGAAAATTACGGGAGTGACCGTGGACGGCGGCTTCGCCGAATTTATCAAAGCCCCGGCAAGTCACGCCGTGAAGATTCCGGAGGCATTGTCGGCGGCCGAAGCGGCGCCTCTGTTTTGTGCTGGCGTAACCGTCTATCGGGCCTTGAAGCAGGCTCGAATTTCTGCCGGACAACGGCTCGCGATCTTTGGAATCGGCGGTTTGGGCCACGTTGCCGTGCAAGTTGCGAGAGAGCTGGGAGCGGAGGTAACAGCAATTGACGTCGCCGACGAAAAATTACATCTGGCGGAAGCTCTGGGCGCGGCAAACTGCCTAAACGCCGCGTCGACGAACGTCACAAAGGCATTGCGCGCAAAGGGCGGTGTTCACGTGGCTCTAGTCACTTCCGCGGCCAGAGCCGCCTATGACACTGCGTTTGCGTGCGTCCGTCCGGCGGGAACACTCCTGGCTGTCGGGTTGCCGGCTGAAAGCATATCTTTTCCGCCCATTCTGATGGCCGCCAAAGAAGTGCGCATCCAAGCGAGCGCGGTCGGGACACGCCAGGACCTCCGTGAAGTGCTGGCACTAGCCGGCCGGGGGAAAATTCACTGTCAAGTCACTACCCATCCCTTGTCCGATGTGAACCTGGTCATGGATCGACTGCGTCAGGGGCAAGTGTCGGGCCGGGTGGTGATCTCCTTTTCGTAAAGGCCTCGTCAGTGCGTTCCGGGTGCAATGCCCTAAAGCTTGACCGTCGATCCGCCGATATGCTGATCGGCAAGGAGTTGGCCCGCGTTCCCCCGGATTTCGGCAATTCCGCCCCGCATAAATTTCGTATTGACGTTAGTTCGTAAAATGTGATACCGACTATCACAATCTTGGATGCTTCTTCCCGGGAAAGGCGGGGTGGAACTTTTAGAGAAATTTCCGATCCCCGCTTGTTGTTGGGCTTCCTTTCTAGTCGAGGGGTGGCGGCAGGGTTCGAGGCTTCCGTGGTGCAGGGCAATTTGACGGGGGGACGATACGCCTGGAATCCCGACAAACCAGGGTCTCGACGCCTCATGAACCAGGAGGAGCTATGAAGTCGACCTCGTTAGCAGCTGCGATCCTTTCGGCGGCGTGCTTGCTGCCCGGTAGTCACGCTACCCCTGCCCAGGGTGTGGGGGCCTCCGCGGACTTGACCGGAACAGTCACCGATCAGACCGGCGCGGGAGTGCCGAACGCGAAAGTAACAGCAAGCGATCCAGCGAACGGCTTGGAGCGCAGTGTCATGACCGACGAACATGGTATTTACCGCGTGTCCGGCCTGCCGCCCTCAAACTATAAGGTGAGCGTCGAACATGCGGGTTTTCAAACCGAGGCAGCCGCAGGCGTGGTCTTAACCGTCGGGCAAACCCTGGTTTTCGACTTCCGGCTGAAACTGTCGGGAATGTCGTCCGAGGTGCAAGTCAGTGCCGAGACTCCGATTGTCGAAACCGAGAGAGGAGGTCAAGCGAATACCCTTACGCAGAACTATATCGCTAACCTGCCCATCGATCGGCGCGATTACCTCTCATTTACGCTGCTGATGCCTGGCGTGTCGAATTCCACGCGGATCACCGACGACCAGGATTTCCGCGTCAAGCAGACGCCCCAGAGCGGGCTTTCTTTCTACGGAAGCAATGGGCGCGGCAACAGTGTGACTGTGGATGGAGCGGAAGCCAACGACGATGCCGGGGGAGTGCGCCTCACGGTCAGCCAGGATGCGGTGCAAGAGTTCCAAGTCAATCGCAGCAACTACGGCGCCGATCAAGGCGGCGCCTTTGGCGGAGCGATCAACATCGTATCGCGATCAGGCGGCAATGACCTGCACGGCTCGATATACGGCCTTTTCCGGAATGATGCCATGGACGCAGCCGATCCCTTCGCACGGAGTCAGGCGCTAGCACCGGGCCAGGTTTTTGATCCGACTCAACCGGACAGCGTCTCCCACAACATCAAGAACGCGTTGAGCCGCTATCAGTTCGGCGGCACGGCCGGTTTTCCGATCAAGAAGGACAAGACATTCCTTTTCCTTGCCTTCGAGGGCTTGCGGCAGGACTCACAAAGCGCTGTCCCAATTTTAACGAACACGAATGTGCTTAGACCGACGGCCCAACAGCAGGCCATCATCAGCGGTCTGGCCGCGCAGGGCAACACACCAGTGCAATGCTTCAATCCGCCCCAGCCAACGATACCGGCGGCGGCATGCGCCGGTGCGCTCGAGAACGTCCTCACCGTCAGCCAACTCACGGGACAACTGATCCCCGGGCAAAACGCCCTAAATACTTTCCTTGTAAACGAGCTCGAGTCTAACGGAGGGTTGTTCAATTACAACACGCGGCAATATCTGGCGTCCGGCCGCTTCGATCATCATTTCAGCGACTCGAACCAGATGGTTTTCACACTCCGCTATGGACATGACTTGGAAGAGAATCCCGACGTGCAATCGCTGACAGGATTCTCGGCAGGCAGTTCCATTCACGACTACGACGCCAACGGCATGCTCGCCTGGTACCACCAGTTCAGCGCGGCGACTCAAAACGAAGCGCTCGTGCAGTTTGACTACGCTACCCTGAACGTCATTCCCAACGAGCCTGCCCAGGCGGGTTTGCAGATTCCCGGCTTTGTGAACAACCTGGGCACGAACATTTTCCTGCCGAACTACACGATCACCCGACGTACGCAGTTTGTGGATAACTTCACCTTGGTTCGTGGGCAGCACACGATGAAGTTTGGCGGCTCCCTACTGCTGCGCGGCAACCATACGGAGTCGCACACATTTTTCCCGGGACGTTTTGTCTTTGGCTCGCTCCCTGGCTTTTTGATCAGCCCGCAGCTCGCGACCACCACCGTCAACCCTCTGCAATCCGCTTCGCTCGGCCTCCCGCAGGTCTATCAGCAAGGCTTCGGGCAGGCTGCCTATCCGGCATATACGCGGCCCTATACGTCCTTGTATTTCCAGGATTCCTGGAAAATAGTGCGCAATTTCACGCTGAACTATGGCGCGAGGTATCAAATCGATTCGCAATTTCTGCCGCTCAACACCTATTACAAAGACATTGGTCCCCGGGTCTCGTTCGCATGGGATCCTTTCAAGGATCATAAGACGGTTATCCGCGGCGGGTACGGAATTTTCTTTGGGCCCATTGATGCTCAAATCCCTCAAGTGGACTTGAGCCTCGGGGTGCTGAACCAGAATCACAGTACCGTGCAGAACCAAAACAACAAATCGCAGGTGCCCGACCAGGTCAACAACGTCGTAGGAACCTGTGGCATCGGATTCCCCGGCTTTCCCATTTTTCCGGGAAGTGGCAGCAGCCCCTGCACACGATATATTTCCATTTATGTCGACCCGCTATCGTCAACCGGCTTGCCAATCAAGAACTCCGCGCAAGTGTTCCAGGGCCTGTTTGCAAAAGGGCTCATCCAATGTACGACACCGGCTCCCGGCAATTCCGCCTGCATCACTCCAGCCGACATTCTGCCCTTCGGGATCGTGGTCGCGAATAGCGGTCAACTCTCGCCGTTGACGGTGCTCTTCAGCAATCCCCCGAACTACAAGCCGCCTTATTCGCAGCAGGCATCGTTCGGAATCGAGCGCGAAATCGCGAGAGGGTTCTCGGTATCGTTGAGCGGTATCTACTCGCACACGCTCAGGCTCCCCGTGGCCATCGATACAAACCTCCTCGACGCGCCCATGAGCACGGTGACTTTAGCCAATGGAAAGCCGTTTTCCTATCGCAACTGGAACACCGGCCCGGCTACCGACCCGCTCGGTGGCGCGGAGTTTCCCGGCGGCGTTTTCCCGTGCGCGATAACCCCGAACGCAGTCGGCCAGCCGGTTTCACCGTGCTTTGTCAACGTGCTGATCACACAGAACAATCAGTACACTTCTGCGGCATCGGGGAATTACGAGGGCGGAATCGTAGAAGTCAGGAAGAGGTTCAACAACAACTTTACGATGTTCGGAAACTATACCTACAGCAAGGCCTACGGCACATCGACAGACTTTAACAGCGACTACGGTCCACAGGATCCGACGAACCTGGGGCTCGACCGTTCGCTGTCCTCGTTCGACGAGCGGCACAAAGTTGTGGTTGCAGGCGTTTTCGACAGCCCTTGGAAGCAAAATGACGTTTTAGCAGGGTTCCAGCTTGCTCCGATTTTCTCGTACAACAGCGGGCACCCGTTCAATCTGCTCGCCGGCGGAGAAGTCAACGGCGACAATCACACGACAAATGAGCGCCCCATCGGAGCGGGCCGCAATACCGGCATAGGCCCCGGTTACACCAACTTCGACATGCGGCTGGGCTGGCAACATAGGGTCCGCGAGAGGGCCACGCTTCTGCTTACGGCCGAGGGCTTCAACATCGCGAACCACACGAACTATGCGAGCGTGAACAACGTGGTGAACCCGCTTTTCGGAATTCTGACGGGGCCAACCTGCCCGGTGGCCGGCACTTGCCCCACAGGCAATACGACGTTTCGTGTCCACGGAAGTTCATTGTTTTCGCCAAGCACCCCGCTGGGTTTCACTTCGGCCTTTCCAAAGCGCCAAATCCAACTGGGCCTGCGGCTCACATTTTAAGGTTGTAGCAGATTAAATCTTCCGACGAGTCCCCGCCGGGGATAAATCAGTGTTGGTGGCCGAGACGTCGCAAGGATTTGTTTCTGGACGCTCGAACAACTAAGTGAGGAGGGCAGCATGCGGCTAAGGATGAAGCAAGTTGCCTTTTACTAGCGGCTGTGCGGCTTTTGTCTTCTGTCGGTACGGGCGCACGGTCGGGACTAAGAATGCAACCAGGAACGCTGGCGAGTGGTGGCACCTACGTCATTCAGGTCCGATCCAATTGGAATTGCACCTTATTCCCGTGCCGGCAGCCCGGACGTAAACCCGCACCAGATGTCAGCAAACAGGCGACTCGTAGTCATACCTTTAGGGCATTCGGGTGAACACCAAAAACCTTTTCGACTTGTCCGGACGCGTTGCTATCGTTACCGGAGGCTCCATCGGGCTCGGCCGCCAAATGGCGGAAGGCCTTGCGGAAATGGGAGCAAACCTGGTGCTCTGCGCGCGCAAGAAAGAGCGTTGCGCGCAAGCCGCTGAAGAATTGAAACAACTCGGCGTCAAGACGCTGGCACTCCCCTGCGACGTGAAGAATCCCGACGAAATTCGCGAAGCTGTCGAGCAGACTGCTTCACGGTTCGGGCGCATCGACGTCCTGATCAACAATGCCGGTACCGCCTGGGGCGCTCCCGTTGAGGAGATGCGTTTGGAGCATTGGAACAAAGTCATCGAGACGAATTTGACCGGCACCTTCCTCTTTTCCCAGGCCGTCGGAAAATTCATGGTACCGAAACGCCGCGGGAAGATTATTAATATCGCCTCCGTAGCGGGTATGCGCGGCGCGCCGCCGGAGTTTCAGGCAATTGGGTATCACGCCAGCAAAGGCGGCGTCATCGCCTTTACCAAAGATCTGGCCTGCAAGTGGGGGATTCACAACATCCAGGTGAACGCCATCGCCCCCGGGTGGTTTCCCACGCGTATGTCGGAGGTGATGATCGAAAGGAATAAGGATGCCTTTCTAAAGAGAATTCCTCTTGGCCGCTTTGGCAGCGACCATGACTTGAAAGGCGCCGCGGTCTTCCTTGCCTCGGATGCTTCCGATTTTGTGACCGGGCATGTATTAGTGGTTGATGGAGGGCAAACCGCCTGACCCCAGGCGCGACTGCCGATGAACATTCCCCTGACGCCGATTCGCTTTCTTCGCTACGCCGAGCAGCAGTATCCCCAACGAACCGCCGTTGTGTGCGGAAAAGAGCGGTTTACCTACGCCCAATTGGCAGAGCGGGTAGGGCGGCTTGCAGGCGCCTTGCGTAAGTCCGGCGTTCCGCCTGGCGAGCGCATAGCCTTTCTGAGCACGAACTGTCATCGCTTGCTGGAAGCTTATTACGGTGTGGTCGAAGCAGGAGCGGTTCTCTTGCCTTTGAACATACGGCTTGCTAGGCAAGAGCTTGCTTACATCCTGAATCACTCTGGCGCGTCAGTGCTATTCCTCCAGAGCCAATTCTTCGAATTCGTCGAATCTTTTCGCTCCGAACTCACAACTGTCAAAACCTTCTACGCGCTCGACAGTGCCCCGCCAGCCAGTTGGACCTCCGCGCAAAACTTCGAGGCGCTCCTTTCCAGCGCGCCTCCCTATCGCGCGGACATCATGCATGTCGATGAAAACTCACTCGCCGAGCTTTTTTACACCAGCGGCACCAGCGCGGAGCCCAAAGGCGTGATGCTTACGCACCGGAACATCTACTTGCACGCCCTCAACGCGACCTTGGCCCTGCACACCGACCATGAATCTGTAGAACTGCACACCATTCCGCTGTTCCATGCCAACGGCTGGGGCGTCGCCCACTTTCTGACCCTGCTCGGCGGCAAACACGTCATGATTCCGAAATTCGACCCACCCGAAGTTTTTCGGCTCATCGAGGCCGAGAGGGTCCACTATTGCAGCCTTGTCCCGGCTATGGCCACCGCCCTGGTGAACTGTCCGGAGCGTTCGAAGTATGATTTGAGCAGCTTGAAGCGAGTGACCCTCGGCGGCGCCGCATCGTCACCCACCTTGATCCGCGAAGTGGAAGAAACACTGGGCTGCACCTGTTTTTCAGGATACGGGCTGACGGAAACCGCGCCAGTGTTGACCATCTCTCCCAAGAAGCCAGAAGTCCACTGGGAAGGCGAGCAGCGATACGTTGGGCAGTCGATGACTGGTTACGCCATCCCCGGCGTCGAGCTGCGCGTCGTTGACGCAAGCGACCAGGACGTGCCGCGCGACGGACGGTCGACGGGTGAAATCATCGCTCGCACCGATGGCGTCCTCGAAGGTTACTGGAAGCAGCCCGAAGCTACGGCGGAAGCGCTGCGCGGCGGCTGGTTTCATACTGGTGACATGGCCACCTGGAACAAGGAAGGTTACATCCTCATTGTCGATCGCAAAAAGGACATCATTGTCAGCGGCGGCGAGAACGTTTCGTCACTCGAAGTGGAGAAGGTTCTTCTTTCCCACCCGGCCGTTCTGGAAGTCGCGGTCTTACCGGTGCCGGACGCGACTTGGGGAGAAGTGCCGAAGGCGCTCGTCGTGCTAAAGCCGGGGGCCCACGCCAACGAGAGCGAGCTTATCGACCATTGCCGTGCGCGCCTCGCCCATTACAAGTGCCCACGCTCGGTCGAGTACCTGGAGAGTCTGCCAAGGACGGGCACCGGAAAAATCTTGAAAAGAGATCTGCGAAGAAAATATTGGCATGGCAGAGATACGATTCGCCCGGAGTTTACGCCGCCAGGAACAGGCGATGCGTCGAGCGAGCGGGAGACTCGTTCCAGTGAGACTGCGGCGAAGCGAGATGCGCGAAACGACTAACCGCAGCTCCCAGTAAAACAAAGGAGCGCCAGAAAAGATGGATTTGAACCTCACGCCGGAAGAGGTCGCTTTTCGTGACGAGTTCCGCGCCTGGTTGCAGGCCAACCTTCCCAAGGATTGGGCGGAATGGCGCGAAAAGCCCCTGGAGGAATCCTTCCCCTACCTGAGGACCTGGCAACGAAAACTTCATGATGGCGGCTGGGCAGCCGTCTCTTGGCCGAAGGAATATGGCGGCCGCGGCGCCACGTTGATGCAGCAGGCGATTTTCTGGGAAGAAATGGCGCGTGTCGAAGCACCGCCGATGGCTAATGCCCTCGGTCTGGGCCTGATCGGCCCAACCATCATCGCTTATGGAACAAGCGCCCAGAAAAAGCGCTTCATTCCCAAGATTCTCAGCGCGGAGGAGATTTGGTGCCAGGGCTTCTCCGAACCGAATGCGGGATCTGACCTTGCCTCCCTGCAAACGGAGGCGCGGCTTGCGGACGGGCACTACATCGTCAATGGTCAGAAAGTTTGGACAAGTTACGGCTGGGTTGGCGATTGGTGCGAGCTCGTGGTGCGCACGGACCCAACGGTTCCCAAACACAAAGGGCTCACGGTTCTTCTTGTCGACATGAAATCGCCCGGCGTCGAGGTTCGACCTTTGCGACAGATGACCGGCGAGAGCGAATTCAACGAGATTTTCTTCCGCGATGTGCAGGTTCCGGCAGAGAACGTTCTCGGTGAGGTGAACGATGGCTGGAACGTCGCGGTTAGCACTCTCATGCACGAGCGCGGAGCCTACGGCGCGCGTCTCATCCTGATTTTTAAGCGCAATATCAACCGCTTGATTGAGCTCTCCCGCGTTACCGAGCGCAATGGCCGGCCGGCGTCGCAGGATCCCGTCCTTCGGCAAAGACTCGCTCAGTGTTATGCCGAAGTCGAAATCATGCGCTTGAACCAATTGCGCGCCTTCAGCCGGATCACCGCAACGGGCGCACCCGGTCCGGAAGGCTCCATTCAAAAACTGTTTTGGAGCGAACTCAACCAGCGCTTGCAACAGCTCGCCCAGGAGCTGCTGGGACCGTATGGACAACTGTTAGGCGGTGACCCCCACGCGATTGACAAGGGCATCTGGTCCTACGGTTATCTCCGTTCGCGCGGAAATACCATCGAAGCCGGCACTTCCGAAGTCCAGCGCAATATTATCGGGCACTTCGTTCTCGGTCTGCCACGAAGTTATTGAGGATAATTGGCATGCAATTTGGGTTGAACGAAAGCCAGGAGTTCCTTCGCGACAGCGCCCGAAAATTCTTCTCGGGCGAGTGCCCTATCACGGAAGTCCGTCGTCTGATGGAAACGGACACCGCATATGACGCGAGTTTGTGGGCCAAACTTGCCGAACAGGGTTATACCGGCATTATTTTCCCAGAAGAATTCGGCGGTGTCGGCCTGGGGCTCGTCGAGCTGATCTTGTTGATGGAAGAAGCCGGCCGCGCGCTGCTTCCGGGCCCTTTTTTCTCTACCGTTGTGATGGCGGGGAGCCTTTTGGAGACTACCGCCACAAAGGAACAAAAAAAGAAGTACTTAGAACCGATCTGCCGCGGCGGGGTGCGGGCCACCGTTGCGTTTTTTGAGGCCCGCGGAAGCTGGGACTTTGCCGATGTGCGCTTGGCAGAGGTCAACGGCAGGTTGCGAGGCGAAAAGCTGTTTGTCCCCGACGCCGCTGCTGCCGATTGGATCCTGGTTGTCGCTCGAAACGGTGTGTTCCTCGTCGACGCGAAGGCGCCGGGCACGCGAGTAGAGCCGATGCATGGCATGGACCTCACTCGCCAGCTTTATTCCGTGCAATTCGACAACACACCGGCAGAAAAGCTTGGTGAAACCACCGGCTTGTCGAGGCCTCGCGCTATTGCCACGGCCGCTCTTGCCGCCGAAATGGTTGGCGGAATGCAACGCACGCTGGACATCACTGTCGAATATGCCAAGACGCGCAAGCAGTTCGGCAAACCCATTGGCATTTTTCAGGCCGTGCAACACCAGTGTGCCGACAGCTATCTCGAGACGGAGAGCGCTCGTTCCGCGGTTTATTACGCGGCCTGGGCTCTCGAGCATCACGCACCGGATGCCGCCGCTGCTGTCTCCATCGCCAAGCTTTACGCGAGCGACGCGAGCCGGACCGTGGGCAATCGCGGAATTCAAGTTCACGGCGGCATGGGTTTCACTTGGGAAAACGATCTTCACTTGTATTACCGGCGCGCGAAAGCTTCCGAGACCATGTTTGGTGATGCGACTTTTCATCGCGAGCGGCTCGCGCGCCTAACCATTGACGTCAAGCCGGTTTCGGTCGAAAGAGCCTAGCGTAGTCTGATCCAGGCTGGTCCAATTGAGACCGGTCGAGAGGCGGTCATGGGCGATCTTGTAACATTCGAGAAGTCCGGGAACATCGGTGTCATCACCGTCAACAATCCGCCGGTAAACGCGTTGAGTCCCGGTGTGCCGGAAGGAATCTCCGAATCCATCGACCAATTGCAAAAGGACGACGGGCTCAACGCCGCTGTTCTGATCGGAGGCGGAAATACTTTTATTGCCGGGGCGGACATCAAGGAACTTGCCAAGATGGCGGCGGGAAGGCCACGCGGAGCGGGCCTGCTTCCGCTGCTCTTGAAAATCGAAGACTGCAGCAAGCCCGTCGTCGCTGCCATTCACGGAACTGCATTGGGCGGCGGCATGGAGACGGCCATGGCCTGTCACTACCGCGTCGCCGTACGAAGCGCCAAGGTCGGCCAACCCGAAGTCAAGCTCGGCATCATCCCCGGCGCTGCCGGAACGCAACGCTTACCGCGGCTCGCGGGCGTCGCCAAGGGCGTCGAGATGTGCTCCGAGGGCAATCCCATCGCGGCACAAGAGGCATTCGAATCAGGGATCATCGACAAACTCATCGAGGGCGATCTGTTGACCGGCGCAATTGCCTTCGCTCGAGAGATCGTGGCGCGACCCGCTCCAAAAACACGCGAACGGAATGACAAGCTCGGAACTCGGGAAGAGAATGCCCGTATCTTCACGGCCGCGCGGGAAAATGCCCGCAAAAGACAGCGTGGTCTGATGGCACCGCTCGCCGCCATTGATGCCGTGGAAGCCGCGACAAAATTGTCTTTCGACGAAGGCTCGCAGGCAGAACAACGGCTTTTCGCCGAGTGCCTCACCTCGCCGCAGGCCAAGGCGCTCATGCATGTTTTCTTTGCCGAGCGCGAGGTTGCGAAAATCCCCGACATAGGGAAAGACACGCCGCTGATTGCAGTTACCACTGCCGGTGTGGTTGGCGCCGGCACGATGGGCGGCGGGATTTCCATGGTGCTCGCCAACGCGGGTATTCCAGTACTGGTCAAGGAGGCAGATCAAGCCGCGCTCGATCGCGGCATAGCGAATATCCAAAAGAATTACGCCAACTCCGTCAAACGCGGCCGGTTCACGCAGCAATTTGTGGACGAGCGGCTCAAGCTCATCCAGCCAACCCTGAGCGTGGACGGATTTGCGGGCGTGGATCTGGTCATCGAAGCGGTTTTCGAAGGCATGGCGTTGAAGAAAGAGGTCTTCGCCGAGCTCGACAAGATCTGCAAGCCCGGAGCCATTCTCGCCAGCAATACCTCCACGCTGAACATTGACGAGATCGCTTCCGCGACTCATCGGCCGCAGTTTGTCATCGGGACGCATTTCTTCAGTCCCGCGAACGTCATGCGCTTGCTCGAAATTGTCCGGGGCAAGGCAACCGCCAAAGAGGTCGTCGCAACTTGCATGCAGCTTTCAAAGAAACTCGGCAAAGTTGGCGTGCTGGTTGGCAACTGTCGCGGCTTCGTGGGCAACCGCATGTTCCATCCCTACGTTCGCGAGTCGGTATTTCTGTTGGAGGAGGGAGCGAGCGTTCAAGAAGTCGACAGCGCGCTCTACGATTTCGGCATGGCCATGGGACCTCTCGCGGTGGGAGACCTCGCGGGACTCGACGTTGGCTGGCGAATTCGCAAGGAGTACCGCCATCTTGAGAAACCCGGCATCCGCCAGCCCTTCGCGGGCGACCGCCTTTGCGAAATGGGACGATTCGGCCAAAAAACCGGCGCGGGGTGGTACACCTACGACGAAAATCGGCGCGCGATCCACGACCCGGCACTAACTGCTCTCGTGAGGAAATGGTCCGCAGAAGCCAAAATTCCCCAGCGCCTGATTTCTCGCGAAGAAATTGTGGACCGCTGCCTCTACGCGCTGGTAAATGAAGGCGCGCGCATTCTGGAAGAAGGCTACGCGCTGCGCGCCGGGGATATCGACATCATCTACATCAACGGCTACGGCTTTCCGGCTCATCGCGGCGGGCCGATGTGCTACGCGGATACCGTCGGTTTGAAGAATGTTTACGGTCGCGTGCTTGAATTTCACAAACACCACGGGGAACTCTGGGAGCCCGCTCCCCTGCTGAGGCAACTGGCCGAACAGGGAAAGACTTTCGCCGACTACAGCAAAGGGCAACGCGCTGGTGCTTAAAGCCTTATGACTCTCGAATGGCGTGCTTTTCTTGAAGAGACAGTAATAATGTTTTCTGCTTCAAACACATTCTTTCTTAAGGTGGCGGATGGGGCGTTTATTTTTAGTTCGTCATGCGCAGGCCTCGTTTCTATCGCAAAACTACGACCGGCTGTCTACGGTGGGCGAAAAGCAGGCTCGCCTGCTCGGAGAATACTGGGCTCACCGCAACGTCGTTTTTGACCGCGTTTCGACTGGACCGGCGCTCCGCCATCAGCACACCGCCCAGCTCGTCAGCGACGCTTATCAAAAAGCTGGTCGCGACTTCCCTTCCCCGACGATCGCTGCTGAATTCGACGAATTCCAGGGAGAAGCAGTGCTTTCCGAAAGTCTTCCTCAGTTGCTTGCCACGAACCCCAAGATTCGAGAATGGCACAGCGCCCTCGAATCCTCGAGCGACGATTTCACAAAACGTGCCAGTTTCCAGCGCTTGTTCGAGGCGGCAATCTCGATGTGGGTCAGCGGAGGAATTACGCCACCCACCGCGGGCTCTTGGCAGGACTTTTGCGCCCGTGTGAATGGCGGCCTGTCAGCGTTTCTTGTCAAGGCCGGCAAAGGGGAAATCGCCGCCATCTTCACCTCCGGCGGCCCCATCAGTGTGGCGGTGCAGCGAGCTTTGCATCTTTCCGCCGAAGACACGCTGCGCGTCGCTTGGGTGTCTCGAAACTGTTCGTTCAGCGAATTCCTCTTTTCCGGCGAACGCTTTATGCTGAGTTCCTTTAACACGTTTTCCCATCTGGAGGACGAATCGCTGATCACCTACAGGTAGTCACGAAGCCACAGGATGAATATGACCGACCTTCTGGATAAGCCAACTTCCATTCGCCCGGGCGAGGAGCTCGACGTTGGCAAGCTCGAGCCTTTTCTGCGAAGCCGTTTCCCCAACGAGGCGGAAAACTTCAGTGTCCTGCAATTTCCGAGCGGCCATTCGAATCTTACCTATCGCGTGGAGCTTGGTCACCGAATAACGATCTTGCGCCGGCCTCCTTTTGGCAGCAAAGTGAAGTCCGCTCATGACATGGGGCGCGAGTACCATGTCCTCTCAAAACTTCACGATGCCTATCCGCCCGCGCCAAAGGTTCTTCTCTACTGCGACGATTCCTCCATCCTCGGCGCTCCCTTTTATCTGATGGAACCCATCAGTGGGATCATTCTTCGCAAAGATCCTCCTTCGGGCCTTCCCTTCACAGCGGACCGGGCTCGCACGCTCTGTGCGTCATTTATCGACAATCTCGCGCATCTCCACAGCATCGATTTCGCGGCGGTTGGCCTCGCCGATCTTGGCAAGCCCCAGGGCTATGTTGAGCGTCAGGTTCGCGGCTGGATAGAACGCTACCAGGGATCGAAAACTCACGATCTCCCCGAAGTCGATCGACTCTCGTCTTGGATGCAGCAGAACCTGCCTTCTTCGAGTTACGCCACTCTCATTCACAACGACTACAAATTTGACAATGTCATTTTTGATGGGGAGGAACTCAACAGAATCATTGGCGTGTTGGATTGGGAGATGTGCACGCTCGGGGATCCGTTGAGCGACCTTGGAACCACGCTGGCCTATTGGGTGGAAGCGGGTGATTCAGATGATCTACAACAATTGCGCTGGGGCCCGACCAACTATCCCGGCAGCATGACCCGGAACGAGCTCGTCGAGCGCTACGCTGAAAGGGCAGGCCGCGATGTTTCGAATATGGCCTTCTATGTGGTCTTTGCGCGCTTCAAGGTCGCGGTCATCGTGCAGCAGATTTATTACCGTTACCACGTTGGGCTGACCAGAGATCCCCGCTTTGTCGTCATGCCGGAAGTTGTTCGCACGCTGTTGCGCCATTCCTGGCAAAGCGCGCAGTCAGGAATGCTCTAGTCACAAGGTTCGCCGTTCTCTCCTGCACGACTCGCCACCCAAGCCTCCCGGGAGCCGCTGCTTATTTGTAATACCGTATGATCCACTCCGCCACGCAGCACGGCTTGCTACTTCCCTCGCACTCCACTGAGCAAGTAAACAAGGCTTCTCGCGCTTCTCCAAGGTCCCGGAAGCTCAATAAAGTGAATCGCCCTCGAATTCTCGAGCCTTCGCATACCCGCGAAGGAAAGCGTACGCGGTTCAGCCCGTAATTGATCACCAGCCGCACGTCGCGGCTGATTTGAACCACGTCTTTCATGAATCGGCTCATGAGCGAAAGGGTCAGGAATCCGTGGGCAACCGTTCTCCCGAACGGCGACTCTCGTGTGGCGCGCTCTCGATCCATATGAATCCACTGCCGATCTTCTGTGGCCTCGGCAAATGCGTTGATTCTCTCTTGCTTGACGACCAGCCATTCGCTCGCGCCAATTTCTTTTCCAACAAACTCCTTCAGCGCATCCGGCGTTTCAACCTCGAGTACGGCCATCCGCGTCCCCCCGTTCCGGGAATCCAATTGTGCGTGAAGCTTTCCGGCGTCTAGCGCGGCGTGGATTGCGCCTTGGGCTTGCCCCATTTCCCAAGCTCCCATTTCGCGATCGATTCGGTATGCACTTCATCGGGTCCGTCCGCCAATCGCAGCGTCCGCACGCCGGCCCACGCGCTGGCGAGAAATGTATCCTCGGAAACGCCCGCGCCGCCGTGCGCCTGGATCGCTCGGTCCAGCACGCGTAGCGTGACATTTGGCGCCACCACTTTGATCATTGCAATTTCCGCGCGCGCCGCCTTGTTTCCAACCGTGTCCATCATGTGCGCGGCTTTCAGTGTCAGCAGACGCGTTTGGTCGATCTCCATCCGCGACTTCGCGATGTCCGCGCGAATCGCTCCCTGTTCGGCGAGTGTCTTACCAAACGCCACGCGCAACTGCACGCGTTTGCACATCAATTCGAGCGCCCGCTCCGCCACGCCAACGCACCGCATGCAATGATGAATCCGCCCCGGCCCCAATCGTCCTTGCGCGATTTCAAATCCGCGCCCTTCGCCGAGCAACAGATTCGATGCCGGCACGCGCACGTTCTCAAAGGAAATCTCCGCGTGCCCGTGCGGCGCGTGGTCATAGCCAAACACCGTCAGCGTGCGAACGATCCGTACCCCGCGAGAATCCATGGGGACCAGAATCATCGATTGTTGCCTATGCACAGGAGCGTTCGGGTCGGTCTTCCCCATGAAGATGGCAATCTTGCAGCGCGGATCGCCGGCGCCAGAAGTCCACCATTTGCGCCCATTGATTACGTATTCGTTCCCTTCGTGCACGATCTTTGCGCTGATGTTCGTGGCATCCGAAGATGCCACGCTCGGCTCCGTCATCGCGAAACACGAGCGGATTTCTCCCGCCAGCAACGGCTTCAACCACCGTTCCTTCTGTTCCGGTGTGCCGTAACGTGCGAGCACTTCCATGTTCCCGGTATCGGGCGCAGCGCAATTGAAAACCTCCGGTGCCATCGCGCTGCGGCCCATGATTTCGCACAGCGGCGCGTACTCCAGGTTCGTTAACCCCGCGCCATCCTTATCGTCCGGCAAAAACAGATTCCACAGTCCCGCCGCGCGGGCCCTCGGTTTCAGCTGCTCGACGATCGGCGTCGGTCGCCAGCGGTTGTGCTCTATCTCTTCGTAATAACGCTGTTCGTTCGGATAGATGTGCTCGTCCATGAACGCGAGCAAGCGGTGTTCGAACTCCTTCGTCTTTTCGCTGAATTCAAAATCCATGCAATATGCCTAACAGTCACCCAAGCCTGGACCTACAACCCGTTGGCCTTCGCTGATTCACGGATCGCAGTCACAGGCGTTGCTCGGAAGAGCCATTTTGCGCGCGATTATATACAACGGTCCCCGGCGAGTCACGGCCATGTGCTCGTGACGATCACGAACTGGCCTACCTGTTAACCCGCGATTTTGCCAGTCCCCTACCTGGACCCGGGCGCACTCCTTCACAGACAAGCTGAACCAAGGTAGATATCGTTACGAGCTCTCGGTTCTGTCGTCTGTGAGGAGCACGCCAGGTTTACCTCTAGCCGCTGGTTGTGCGGCTCTCTCGCCGGAGTTGTCACCCGCTTACAAAAAACTTTGTTTTGATATTCCTAGGGCATGCCGGTGGTGTATTCGAAGCTTCAAGATGAAGTATTACTTGAACTGCCTTCCGCCGGGTTCGCGGGAAATAACTTCGACCGCGATTACGGGAACTATTTAACAGCCTAGATAAACGGGGGCTTGCTATATCCAAGAGTTGATTCTATTGTCGGAAGCAAAATTTGTTGGCTTGTCTCTAAGGAGAAGCGCAAATGGACCGTCGTCACCTCGTGAGTGCATTCGCTGTTGGCCCGGTTTCTTTGTTCATGGCGATTGGAGCCCTTGTTGGCCTTGCGGGATCGGCCCGTCCGCAATCCTCTGCCGCTCCGAGAAACGCGGCGATTCTGGCAGACCAACCGCCGGAGGCTTCGCCTCTCGGTGCCCGCAACAACCTCCCAGATCCCTATCTTCCCGGAGTGAGCTGGGGTCTACTCCCTGACGCGAGAAAATGGGGCTCTACGGCCGGCATCGCCGTCGGTCCGGACGGCAACATCTGGGCCATCGATCGCTGCGGGGCTCACGGTTCGCGCGGCACCAACTGCGCCGGCTCCCCGCTCGATCCCATTCTGGAGTTCGATCCCTCCGGCAAGTTCCTGAAGAGCTTCGGCAAGGGGCTGTTCGTGAGTCCCCATAAAATTATCGTAGACCACGACGGCAATCTCTGGATTGCCGACAACGGAATAAACGACGGCAAGGGTCAGCAGGTCTTCAAATTCGACGAGAACGGTAAAATCCTGCTGACTCTCGGAAAAGCTGGCGTGGCCGGCCCTGGTCTCGACACCTTCGATCAGCCCACCGAAGTTGCCATTGCTCCCAATGGGGACATCTTCGTAGCCGATGGCCACGGCGAGAAACCCACCGACAATGCCCGCATTATGAAATTCGACGCACACGGCAAGTTCCTCAAGACCTGGGGCAAAAAAGGAACAGGCATCAGCGAATTCGACTGCCCGCACACTCTGGCCTTCGATTCGCAAGGCCGCCTATTCGTCGGCGATCGCCAGAACAACCGCATCCAGATCTTCGATCAGGATGGGCGTTTCATCGCCGAATGGAAGCAGTTCGGCCGGCCCAGCGGCATCTACATTGATAAGCACGATGTGATGTACGTGGCCGATTCCGAGTCTCGCAACGGCGAGCCCGGTTATGGGTACAATCCTGGCTGCCGCCGCGGCATTCGCATTGGCAGCGCCAAGGACGGCTCGCTGAGCTACTTCGTGCCCGACGCCGCACCCTACCCTGCCGCTGCCGATTCCACAGGACCCGAAGGCATTACCGCCGACGCTGCCGGCAACATGTACGGCGCGGAATTCACCATGGACGTGAAAAAGTATGTCCGGAAGTAGGGCTTTCCGCTCCAAGAGCCCGTCTCCGAAGGGGCGGCATGTTGTGTTTCGTTACTTGGTACCTTGGGCCTTACCAGAGCCGTCTTCCGGGCATGGCCGGAACGTCGGATTTTGCTGCAGAAGTTCAAACGCTTGCCGAGGCCTTATGCTTTCGGGTACTTGCTGAAAATCTGTATTGAGCTCTTTCTCGCGCACGGCGATGGTCTTAAAGAACAGCGCCTTTCCATTCATCTCGACATCCAGCGTCGTCAACTGCCAGTGTCCCGACCCCATGTCCTGCTGATCGACAAGGAACGTACCGCCCTTGTCCAAATGTCCCAACAATCCCCAGCCAAACTTCACCGGGCTGGTCAGTCGCCCTTCGATTTCCGCCAAACGCTTCTGCTCGGCGTCTACCAGCAGACTTCCCTCCATATGGTGAAAGGCTTGTGCAGCACGATTCGAGGGACGGAAATCAGGATTGGGACTGAAAGTCAGCTTGATGAGATTCCCCTGCATGCCGGCGTACTGAAATCGGAAGGCCTCTGGGAACATTCTCAAAAGTTCTCGTTCCTGTTTGCCATCTTCCGCCGACTTTTTCTGCTGTTGCCTCATCTCCTCCGGATCATCCAGCATTTTCTGGATGCGCTGATCCTCGGCCTCGCGCTGCTTGGGATTTAATTCCTCGCCGTTCACTTCCAGGAGCCGGTCAATTTCTCCGTCGTTTGTCTCACACACGGCGAAAACCTTTTTCTTGCCTTGCTCTTCCTTCACCTGGCGGTAGGACCATAGAGATTGATCGCTGATTTGCGCCTGGACTTCGTTCTCGAATACCTCACGCGCCAGCCGACTGGCGTCCAATTGCAGCTTCGCCGGCAGAGCAGAGACGGGAGCGCCAATGCTTTGGCCGACGATCACGAGGAGGGCCATCCCCGACTTGCCCGCCAATGATCCTTTCGTAGGCCTCATACGTCTAGCGTTGCAGGAAAATCATCAGGATGCAATCCAGGGCATCCCCGAGGAAACGTCTTTCTGTTAAATCCGAACGCGCCTAGTGCGGCGACTGCGGCAACGAGCGCAAATAGGCGATAATTGCCCTGGCATCCGCTTGACTCATGTGGTAGATGTGCATCGGCGGCCGCAGCGTTTCGCCCTCAGGCCCTGTTCCTTTCTCGAGGACCCTTTCTCCCTCTTCCTCCGTAAGACCTGGGAAGCCCGCGAGCGCCGGCGCGCGATCCGCCCAATTGGGGATCGGCTTCACCGGCATGATCCAGATTGGCGCGCCCTGCAGCCAAGCATGCCGATCCAGCTCGCCCTGCGCGTTCCGAGGCGTGTGGCATTCGGCACATTTTGCAACCTCTTCCACCAGGTACCGCCCACGCTCAATTTCGCCTGATTCTGGCGATCTGGCGGCTTGCTTCGCCCGACCCACTGAAACAACAAGCGCGACCGCTACGAACAGTACTGAAAAACCGAACCTGGTCTGCATACTCCCTCCCTGGGAACACCAAATTCCGTCAGGCATCGCAGTCGTCGCCTTACAGCATCCCAGCAAGACGCGCACGCCTGGCGCCAGTAACCTATCCGCCGACGCCTTACTGCGGCGCCAGAAGAATCTGCCAGACTTGATACTTTCGAGAGCGGAAGCAGGCCGCGGCCACCATCAGGTAGTACTTCCACATACGATAAAACCGCTCCCCGTAGCGAGGCTGCAGGTTTCTCCAGTGCTTCTGAAAATTCTGAAACCACGCCACAATCGTGCGGTCGTAGTCGCAAGCCCAGTTCTGCCAATCCTCAATGACAAACAAACCCTCCATGGCTGCGGTAATTTGCGCGGCTGACGGCAGATGCGAATTCGGGAAAATGTACTTGTCGATCCAGGGATCTGTGGAACGCCCCGAGCGGTTGGCGCCGATGGTAGAGAGATAAAAGAAGCCGCAGGGACGCAAAACCCGCCGCGCAACTTCGAAGAATCCCTTGTAATTTTTGTATCCGACGTGCTCGAACATGCCCAGAGACGCGACGCGGTCGAACTTGCCCGTGATGTCCCGGTAGTCCTCGAGGCGGATCTCGACGGGCAAACCCTCGCACACGTGCCGTGCCCACTCCATTTGCTCATGCGATAGGGTGACGCCAACAACCTTGGTGCCGTATCTTTCCGCGGCAAACTTGGCTAGGCCACCCCAGCCACATCCGATGTCAAGCAGAGTTGTTTCGGGTTGCAGGCGGAGTTGACGACAAACGAAATCCAGCTTGGCCTCTTGCGCTTCGTCGAGGTTGGAAGCGTGCCCCCAGCGACCGCAGGTGTAAACCATGCGGCCATCGAGCATCTTTTCATAGAGTTCGTTCCCCAGGTCATAGTGTCTTTTGGCCACGGACTTCGCTTGCAATTTCGTTTGACGATTAAGAACGGCAGCTAACACCCATTGCAGCGCGAGCCGCCAATCCCAGGGCGCGTTTCGGCCCAGCTCGGCGCCGAGGATTCTCGAAAAAAGCTGATCTAGAGCGGGGCAATCCCACCAGCCATCTACATAGGACTCGCCCAGGCCCAGTGATCCGTGCCGGAGAACTCGGGAATAGAACCGATCGTTGTTGACCGTAATGTCCCACTCACGGTCCCCGTCGATCCTTACATCGGCGCGCGAAAGGATCTTCTGCACCTGCTCTTTGCGGTTGTCGAGAGACCTTGGAAAGGCGCTTTCGCTCAGGAAACCATCTCTTGCTTCACTACTGTGGCTCATCGCCGCCTCTGGCGAGCCGAAGTACCCACTTGTGCTTGTCCACCTCACATTGTAGCGCTTCGGCCGGGAACGGTATGCACTGGAGTTTGTCAATCAAGCGTTGCGGCACGTAGGGTGGAGACAAACGGGGGAAATCGCGCGGAAGCAGGTGACCCATGTACCTTACGTCGGTATGCAGCGTTCCCGTTCCTCATAAGTCGAGGACCACGTCGTCCTTAGGCCGCCGGCAGCAAATAAGCGCCCCTATTGCAGCAGAGAGAAAAGCCTACTCGCGCAAGTCGCGTTCATTCGCGACTCCCCGGATTGAGTGCCCTCGAAGAGCGAGTTCCGTCGCTCAGAGAGAGGCCTATCACGGAATGCACGTCCGAAGGATTGAATCGCGGCAAGTTCTAGGAATACAAAAGTCAAGAGCCACGTTCCATACAAAAACCTCAGTGCGATCTTGGATTGCTTTGCGACCGCCTTTCTTGCTTGACGGCGCGGGGCATCTCCGGGAGCGCCCAGGCATACAGCGTTGCGCCCGCGGCTACCAGGACGTACTGCCGCCCATCAAGCTCATACGTGATGGGAGAATTCCCCACACGCCCGATACGGGAGTGCCAGAGCGTTGTCCCGTCGATGGTTCGAAGGGCTAAGACGTTGCCGGCCGAATCGCCGGTGAAAGTCAATCCTGAGTCTGTAGTCAAGACTCCTGCGCTTCCTCCGCCGCCAAGGTCGTGGGTCCAACGCACCCTTCCCGTCTGATAATCGATCGCTTCCAGGATTCCCTTTCCAAAGAGTCCATAATCCGCCCCAGCCCAGCCGTACTCGCCGTGCTCGGGCTTTGAGAAATAGATGCCGTAGGCATCCCGCGCGCTGACGATGAACAGCCCGGTCTTGGCGTCAAAACTCGGCGAGCGGTAATTTGTCGCGCCGCCTTCGTCCGGCGCAATCAGTCGCCCGTCACGCGCCGGATCCTTCCCAGGATTGGGAATTGGGCGGCCGTTCTTGTCCACCCCGGCGGACCAATTGACAGCCGCAAACGTAGTCGTAAGAAGGCTCCTTCCCGTAGTGCGGTCCAACACAAAAAAGAAGCCGTTTCGAGAAGCCTGCAACAACATCTTCCTAGGGACACCCTTGAAATTGCCATCGACGAGGACCGGAACCTCGACGGCATCCCAATCATGCGTATCGTGGGGCGACGGCTGGAACCCCCAGGCCAGCTTACCGGTGTCGGGATTCAGCGCCACAATGCTGCATGTCCAGGGATCGTCTCCTGGACGATCCTGGGCGGCCAGCACAGGCGTGGGATTTCCCGTTCCGACGTAAACGAGATTGAGCTGTGGGTCGTACGTTCCGGTAATCCACATGTTTCCGCCGGTGGCGCCACCGCTGAAAGCCTCCGGCGCTTCTCGAGGAAGAGTGCTGTAAAACGTCCATTGAGCGTCCCCGGTTTCCGGATCAAACGACTTCAGCATGCCAGGCAGGTTGTCAAAGTCCCCGGAAGTGCCAACGATAATGTGGTCGCGAACCACCAGAGGCGCCATGGTTGTCCAATACCCCCTCTTTACATCGGCGATTACAACATTCCACTTCACCTTCCCGTCTCTCGCATCCAGCGAGATCAGGTGCGCGTCCGGCGTTGTGAAATATACGGAGTCCTTGTACATCGCAACGCCCCGGTGACCGATGTGATTGCCCTGGTTGGGTGGGTAGGTATAGTGCCACACGACATTAGCTGACCTGGCGTCGAGCGCCCAGACGTTATCGGGCGTCGTTGCGTATAAAATGCCGTTGGCGAGGATCGGCGTAGCTTTTATCTCCGCCGTTTGACCGGTTTCAAAGGCCCACGCAAGTGTCATCCGGTACACATTCGCCGGAGTAATCTGCACTACGCGGCTGTGGTGCTGGCCAGAGTAGGTTCCGTGATAAGTGGGCCAACTGTCGGCAGGCGGCTTCAAAAGCGTAGCGGAGTCCAGACCCCCGTCCGCAGCTTGACCGAACGCCGGGGCGTGCAACACGCCCAGCAGCAAACCTGCAGCGAGAAAAGGCAAAGAGCAAGATCCAAGTTTCATTCTTTGACTGCCTCACAGAATGAGCGTACTACCGCGACCTATTGAAGAGAAACCCTCCCTACCGCAGCGTCTGCAGGTAGGCTAGTACGTTGTGCATAGTTTCATCGGTGTACTTTCCCAGCTGCTCGCTATGCGCTTCGAGGGGATTGACCACCTTGAACTTTAGTCCGCTTTTGAGCCAGGAACGGTACCACCCCGAAGACTCTGTCAGTCCGATCACGAATTCGTCTTGATATGCCAGCTTGCCGGTGACAGTCCGCCCCGTAGCGAATGTCACAGTAACCGTCGCAGGGGAATCGGCGGGGCCGCTCTTGCGGGGCTTGGGGTAGAGCATACGCTGCAAAAGCGCCAATCCCCGCAGCCGGTTGGCTACGCCAGCCAGGTCACCGGTGGGGGAATGACACTTCGAGCAGCCTCCGGCTCCATTGAAATAATCCTTCCCTTCGTCGGCGTTGCCGGTCTGGAGATCTTCCGGTTGAACGTTACGGCGGCGGCCTGGCTTTGACTCCGCTTTTGCTTTTTCATCGTGAATGAACGCAACAATGGCCGCCAGATCGCTATCTGTGAGGTTGAACTGCGGCATTCCTCTATCCGACCGCCCTGTGCGAACCACTGGGCCGATCTCGTTCCCGCCGACGTCCCTTTCCACGATCTCGGAGCTCGTCAGGTCCGGGCCGGTCTCGCCGCCGGCCGCGTCGCGTCCATGACAAAAAGCGCACTGGGCGGCAAAGAGGGTTTGACCCGCTTGCACCTGCGGGGAGGGAGAAGACTGTGCCTGCGAAGCTTGCTCCTGCCCACGGGGATCCTGGTCGCTCGAAGCTTGCGCAACAAAGTTCCGAAGGCCCTTTCGGCGAACTTCAGCTCTCGGGCCGGCAATGCCCTGGCCCGCGATACCGTGACTACTGCAGAGAACCGCTAAACAAAAGCTCAGGACCATGGACAGTGAATTCCTTGGGGTCACTTTCACTCGCATCGAATGCGGAGGCATCGTAAGAATCTTGATTGCTAGCTCGAACTCAGTTCCAACTTGTCGTTCATTGAGACCAGCAGCGCCCAATTTTAGCGGTGGAACCCAACGAAGTCACCTCTTCCTACAGCGAATCTGACCATGTTGTGCATAGCGGCAACGCCACTTGAGAAGTTCTCTCGCAGCTCCATGTGGACCGAGAGTGGCAACGATCTCCCCTCGGCGCCGACGAGCGTGACGCCATCGAGTATGCGGATTTTCACAACACCGATTACGGCACCCGTGCGGTTTGGGGAGGGACTCAATTTCGGATGCGCATTGGGAGTCCAAATTCTATCCCGCGACTTAAGGCCCAGCAATTATCCCGGGCGATAACCCGAGGCGCCACATAACCGAGAAGCTAACAAATTACTTCAAGTGCTCCTGAATGCGATAAGCACATCTTCGGTCACCGGCAACAATGTGCTCCACGCGCTCAACGGTAACGTTGTCACCCAATACCGCCCGAAATAGGTCCTGCTCGGTCGTGCAGAGTGCTCTGCACGCTTCGGCAGCCGCGCAGATTGGGCAATGGTTTTCGACCAAAAGATAGGTATCTCCCTTTTCGGGCACCAGTTCTGCCATGTAACCCTCGGCGACGCGGATTCGCACGAGCCGTCTGAGTTTTTCCTTCAGAGGGACGTTGCGTGCAACCTGCTTGAGGTAGGTCGCGACCTGGTTCTTGTACCGGGCAGCGATGACCTTCTGCACTCCGCTCTCGCCAAAGGCCCGATCGACGGCATCGATGAGCGAGAGACTGAGTTCTGCGTATGCCTGGGGAAATAACCGATCGGCCTTCGCGGTCAGCTTCCAGTATTTTGCGGGTCTTCCCAGGGGAACCGGGCGTTCCTCGGCTACTACAAACTTCTGGTCTTCGAGTTCATACAGGTGCTGACGCACCGCCATCGCGGTCAAACGCAAATGACCCGCAAGCGTAGCCGCGTCGGCCGGCCCCTCGGTCTTCAAGAACTTCAGGATCGCGTGCCGGGTGTTATTCCCGGCTTCGGCGCTCTGCCCTTCACGTGCCATAAATTTACTTTCTAAACTGTATCCTTTCGAAAGTCAAGGCATCCAACTGGACAGAGTAAGTAAAGGCAGTCCTTTATAAAGTCGGAGGCGCAGAAAATGAAAACTGGAACATTGGAGACAAGCACGGGCTCGGAGGTTACCTTACACGATGGTTTTTGGGGCCAGCTGCGGATTGCCATTACCGGGGGCACCTCGGGCCTCGGGCTGGCCTTAGTTCGAGAATTCAGCGCCCGCGGAGGGCGCGTGGCGTTTCTCGCTCGCCATGCTGAACCGGTGGCAAAGGTCGAGCGCGAAAACAAGAACACGCACGGCATTGTCGCAGACGTCTCCGATAAAGACGCAATCTATCCGGCGGCCCTCCAAATCGCAGGCGAACTGGGCGGCCTGGAGATCTTGATCAACAATGCCTCTGATCTCGGCGCTGTACCGCTCGCCCTCCTCGCCGATACCAACGGTGAGGAGCTGGAAAAGGCCATTGCTACGAACGTTCTGGGGCCGTTCCGCCTGACCAAGGCTCTGCTAGGGGCGTTGTCGGCGTCGGTTCGCGAGGGTCGAGCAGCGGTGGTGATCAACATCTCGAGCGATGCGGCAGTGACGCCTTATCCCAAGTGGGGAGCCTACGGCGCCAGCAAGGCCGCCCTGCGCCACCTGACAGAAATCTGGAATCAGGAATTATCGGCCGAGGGCGTCCGGTTTCTCTCTTTCGATCCCGGTGACATGGATACCCCGATGCACGCGCTTGCTGTTCCGGATGCGGATCGGACAACACTCAAGACTGCGGAAGCCGCCGCAGGCGAGTTGATAACCGCAATCGAGACTGCACTGACAGCCCCGCATAGCTCGAAATGAGACCGCCGAGGAATAGAAAGTATGATCGCCGCCACTGCTCCGGTCCAGCGCTCACCGCGCGCGAAGGTTATGGTCGTCGACCCAAGCGGCCAAATTCGACACTTGCCGCGTGCCGCATTGATTGACCTGATCCGGCCTGGGGACTTAGTCGTCGCCAATGATGCTGCAACCATCCCGGCGAGCCTTAGCGGCGTACATTTGCCGAGCCGCCAGTGTATTGAGGTTCGGCTGGCCGGTGTTCCCTCACTTGACCCACACCATCGCGAGTTTTCAGCTGTCGTCTTTGGCGAAGGAGACTTTCGCACTCGGACTGAAGATCGGCCTCAGCCCCCTTCGCTTGCTGCGGGTGATCGGCTTCAGATGGGACCATTGTCGGCAAAGATCTTGCGCTTGCTCGACCATCCCCGGCTCGTTTTGCTCGAGTTCGCTCACTCTCGAGACGAGCTTTGGGCTGGCTTGGCTCATCACGGCCGACCTATTCAGTACTCGCATGTTCCCGTTCCTCTTGCCCTACGGGATGTTTGGACACCCATCGCCGGACCGCCCGTTGCCTTCGAGCCGCCGTCCGCCGGCTTCGCGCTGAGCTGGCAACTTGTCACAGAGATGCGCGTCACAGGCGCGCAATTTAAGACGATCACGCATGCTGCAGGATTGTCCTCAACCGGTGATTCCGAACTCGACAAGCGCTTGCCCTTTGATGAACCCTATCGCGTTCCCCAAGCGACCGCAGACGCCATCAATCAGGCGAAATCCAGCGGTAAACGAATTATCGCTGTTGGCACTACCGTCGTGAGGGCTCTTGAGCACGCGGTACGCGACGGCAAGATCGCGGCGGGAGACAATCTAGCGACCGAGCGCATTGGCGTGAGAACGCGACTGCAGGTTGTAGATGCATTGTTGTCGGGCACGCATGAACCCGGCACCAGCCACTACGAATTGCTGCGCGCGTTCTTAACGGACGCCGAACTAGAGCGACTCACGAAGGAACTAAACTTGCGCGAATACCACACCCACGAGTTTGGCGACTCGGTGCTGGTTTCGCGCACGTTTGACAAACTGGCGAAGGATAAAACGGGAGCATGATTCTTCTTCGCTGTTCTATTTCGTAGTTTGTACTCCTAATGCTTAGACGGGTCCGTTGCTATTCTTCCACCGCTTCTGAGGCGGAATGACAGAGAGCACGTCCCAGTGCTCGCGAATCTTGCCGTTTTCGACTCGAAAAAGATCGTAGAACAACCAGGGCCCGAGCGGAATGCGCTTGAAGAATGATGCGTCAGGGTCGTTACTTTAGGCGGGGCTAGGATGGAAGGCCACTGCTCGGAGATCTCGCTCAGCCATGATACGGCGCCCGCAACGTCAGGCATGCCGAACTTTGCCGCGGGTACCTTGGCTGGGATGGCGCGCGCCAGCGTGAGCCATTCTTGCAGGTACGTCCTCGCCGACCACGTCTTCGGATCGCGGAGGTGCCGGCCATACAGATCCGCCTCGTTTCCGACCTGGAAGTATTGCAATCTGTTGCCTAGCGTCTCGGCCACAAAGCCTGCTTCCTCGCCGGCGCGAGTCGGCGTATTCGTGCCCATGCCGATGCCATACACGCAGGTCCAGCCAGTGGCTTGAAGGAACTCCGCCAGCTTCCGGACTGCCTCGGGCGTGACCGCGTAATACTGGGCCTTCGGCTCGCCTACGACCTCACGGACTTGAGGATGCTCTGGTTCGGGCGAATCGGGCGCAGGTTTCCAGTAAGCGAACTCACTGGAGTTGCCCCAAGGCGCAGAACGCCGGTTGAGCAGAGTGCTTTGAATTCCCGTATCAAGCCGCTGTTCTGCCCCGAAAAGAAAGCCGGGTCCGCAAGTTGCTGAACCTCATAAGAGAGGCCCACGAAATCGACCGGCATCCGCGGGCCAGTCGCTTCCTTGGGGATGGTGAGGGCGACCCGGACCTTGCTTTGGCCCTGCGCGTGAAGACGTGCCGCAATCACGGTGCAGGCTGTCGTGGCTAGAAATTTCCGTCGTGCGAGCATCGAACCTCCCGAGTCATTGCTGCTGGGCCTGGAGCACCCGCAGTTTCCGGCAAGAAAGAATACGACACGTTGCCGCGATTTCATCCGAGCCTTGGCAAAACACTGCGCGTGTCAAGTAGCGCTTACTTAGGGTTGCTAAGAAAGGCGATGGAGAAAACCGAACGATGACCCAACATAAAGAGTGTCCGGTTCCGTCTCACTCCAACCTATGTCACCTGCAAATTAGCCTTCATTCTGCGCGATAGGCTTCACGCAAAAACTTTCATGGCCGACAGGCGTTCTGACGACCGCCCTCCTCCCGTGCTCCGAGAGAGGAAAAACAGGCAG
>DATAIH010000275.1:0-5828 GCA_036262755.1 Candidatus Acidiferrum sp. | reverse complement strand
GGCAAGCCGGGCTGCGCTTCCTGCCGGATCTGCGGTTTTGGCGGAGCGTCCATCTGCGTGGCAGCGTCTGCGCTGATGGCAGAAGGCGCTGACTGTGAATTCCCCACGCGCGTCAGGTAGAACATAAACGGGGTGATCTGGAACGGCGTGTTCTCCCCTTCGGCTACCGTTCCTATCGGTTTGGACTTCAGCAGGTGTAGCTGATCGTTCCACGGGTCAACCTTGACGCGTCCGCCGAGTGGCAGCGCCACGATCGCGTTGGCTGCCGGTTTATCGCCAGCAGAAGAGTTGTCGCCCGACTCCGGCGCAGCGGACACCGCCGATGCCGCCGTCGAGCTGGCCGCAACACGGTCGCCCAGGTGCGGACTGATCAGGTTCGGAATCTCCTTCGCGCGATTCCGGACCGCTTCCAAGAACAGTTGGGCGTTCGCGGCCTTATCCTTGTAGGGCGAATTCTTGAATAGCTCCATCCCTTTTTGCCGTGCAGCTTCTTCCTCTTCCGGCGTGCGGGCAAAATCAAAATGCTTGAACGTGTCCTTGTCGTCGAACCGCATCCCGCTGAAGAACGCATATTGCGAGTCGATGCGGTGTCCCAGCACCACGTGGCCCAGTTCGTGCGCCAGGATGGCTGCGAGGCTGGGTTCGTCCGGAAGCACGTCAATCAACCCACGGCTCAGCACGATGCTGTGGCCCACAGTAAACGACTCGAGCGTTGAGGTCATCAGCACGCGGCAGCGCACTTCGGGCTGGATGTCGAGACCATTGGTGACCTCCAGGTTGTTGACCACCGTCTCAAGCACTTTGTCCACTTCGCCGTAGGGCGCCAGCAGCCCCAGCCGCTCCAGCCGGTCCGTTACGTTGTCTTCCGCCTGGTGGTCCCAGGAACGCCCCGCCTCGAGCGGCGAATAATCATTCTGGTTTTCCGCCTGGTCGCGGATTCCCCCCGAAGACTCGATGAGCACCTTGCTCAACTCTTGTTCCTGCCGGGCGTGCCCCAGATCGTAGCCCCACAGCCGCGTCTGCGCGCGAAATGCCTTGTATCGCATGTTCACGGACCACTTGTCGCGCAGGCTGCCCTCTTCGCTGTAGATAAACGACGGGAGCCAGAGGTTTTTGCCGACGTTGGTGCGCCAACTGTCGAAATTGAAATAGTTGCTGGTCAGCGACGACCCGCCATACGCGCCGTTGAAGCGCACGATGTGAAAATCCTGATCCTCCACCCAGATGCGTCCGACGAAGCGCCCTTTGTCTTTTCTGTTTGCCGGATCGACGTCAAAAACCAGGCAGCGCACCTCGCCCAAAAACTCGCGCCGCACGTACTCCAGCCGGTAATGCGCGCGGTCGAAGCCGTTCACGTCCAGGTAAATCATCTGCAGGAAACCGCGCGGGAGAAACTGTGAGCTGAAGAACTCTCCCCAGCTTCCGAGCAGCTTGTGCTTTACGCCTTGGTCGCGGTCGAGCGGCTCGAGCTCGACGCCTTTGGACAGCTCGGCACGGCCAAGATAATACTTGTCGCCGGCGGGAGCTGCCCCGACCTGTTTGTCCGGCCGGAGATACTGGATGTAGGTCTCAACCAGCGGCGAGTACTGGCGGGCCAGGCCCACTTCGGCCTGCTCCTGCGCCATAATCTTTTCGATTACCTCTTCGGGGGTTAACGGCTGCCGGTTGGTTGGCCCCGAGGACGAGGCTTGCGCGCTGGCCGCCTGCGGCACGGGCTGGTCCGCAGAGGCCGGGGGCCCTTGCTGAGCGGCTGGGGCGGGGGGCGATTGCTGCGCGTTTGGCGTCACAGCGCACGCAAGAGGAGCGAGCGCGAGCAGTAGCAGCAGAGCCGCCGCGGGCAACGCGAAATTGGCCAAATCCGGCCGCGAGCGAAACGTTGGAGCAAGCAAAATCCTGGGGCTGCGCATCACGCCTCCCAAACGGGACCTCATGAATGGGGCTGTAATTCGCAGAGTAGTCCCTCTGAATAGCCCGTGGCACCTGCCCTAAAGGGCAGTTTCCGGCCAGCCGTCCGCGCGGGGGAGAACAAAAGTCGAAGGGCGCGAGTGGCGAAAGGAGGAAAGAACGCATGGAGGCGGTGCGACCGGATGAAGCTGTCTCGCACCATTTTTCAGGAAGTGTCCAAGAGCCATCGACGTGATCGTTGAGGGTCTTCATGAAAAGAGGAGAACTCTACGGGTCTACAAACCGGGCGGCGATCCGAAGCGTCACCGTACATTCGTGATTGTGAGCCGTCCGGCACTCATCGATTCGAAGTTCCCGGGCGGTTATCCGGGCGCCGTTCTAGAGGCGCGGAGAACGCTTAGCGACGCAAGTGGCAATCACTCCTGGAGGGGGGTTCGAACATGCGAGCTCGATCAGAAGTGACAACCTGGTGAGCCTGCGCAAGTCCGATCTAACGCATTTACGTGCGTCCGCTCCGCACAGCGAAGCGGGCGGAGGTGGATAGGGCATTGAGACTAGCGCTCGATCTGGGATGACGAGCGGCGCGAGGCAGGCGCCACCGGACAGAAACGAGGGCACCCTGTTCCGGCAGCTGCAGGCAACCAGGGATTTCGTGCACCAAGGCAGAGCCACGTTGGTGCAACTAAATGCCTATGCCGGGGTTGCTACGGACAAGCCTTACAAAACCAAGAGGGAGTTCCAGTGAACATGCGGCTTCGGAATGCAATTCTGGTTTTTCCAGCTGCGGCGTGCCTGCTTGCCGCCGGATTGCTCTTGAACTCGAGCGGTTGCGGAGGGGGAGCAACATCGGTCACGCCGCCACCGCCACCGGCTCCGCCTCCGTCGCCCTTCGGGCAGAAAATTCAGCACGTGGTTGTGATTTTTCAGGAAAATCGCACGCCGGACAATCTGTTCCACGGACTGCCCAACGCGGACATCGCCAACACCGGCGTGAACTCGCTCGGGCAAACCATCACTCTCGAACCCATCACGCTGGCGAATAACTATGACCTGAGCCACGCGCATACGGCGTTTGTGAAAATGTATGACGGCGGAAAAATGGACGGCGCCGATCTGGTGGGCGTGGGCTGCCAGGCGGGCGCCGCCGGTTGTCCGCCGCCGAACCCGCAGTTCATGTATGTGAATCCATCGGAAGTGGCGCCGTATTTCCAGTTGGCGGAAACGTACGCGTTTGGGGACCGCATGTTCCAGACGAATCAGGGGCCGAGCTTCCCGGCGCACCAATTCATTATTTCCGGCACTTCGGCGCCGACGGCGACGAGCAACCTGTTTGCCTCAGAGAATCCGCACGTACCCACAGCGGGCGCAGTCGTGGGCTGCACCGCTCCGGCGGGTGAATTTGTGCTGCTGATCGATCCCACGGGCGCGGAGAATTCATCGCAGTATCCCTGTTTCGAGCATGCAACGCTCGTGGATGAACTCGATGCAAAGAACATTACCTGGAAATACTACACCCCGACACCGGGGTCGATCTGGACGGGGCCGAATGCGATCGAGCATCTGCGCATGGGTCCGGACTGGACCAACAACGTAATCACGCCGTCGACGCAGATTTTGACGGATATCACGAACGGGCAACTGCCCGAGGTGAGCTGGGTGATTCCCACGGCGGCGGCTTCCGATCATGCGTCGTCGAACGACGGCTCCGGCCCGTCGTGGGTGGCGTCGATTGTAAACGCCGTAGGGAATAGCCAATACTGGTCGAGCACGGCGATCGTTATTACTTGGGACGACTGGGGCGGGTGGTATGACCACGTGGCGCCGAAAATCTCGAATTCGTATGAATACGGTCTCCGCGTCCCGCTGATTGTCGTGTCACCGTTCGCAAAGCCCGCCTATGTGTCGCATGTGACGCACGATTTTGGGAGCATCCTGAAGTTCATTGAGGAGGTCTTCCAGGTGCCTACCCTGGGGTACGCGGATACGCCGGCCGACGACCTTTCGGATTGCTTTGACCTCACGCGAACTCCGGGGCCCTTTCAGTTCATCGCTGCTCCGCGGGACGCAACGTATTTCCTGAACGACAAGCGTCCGCCAGAAGGTCCGGATAACGACGATTTGTGAAGGCAGTACCACTACTGTCTTATTCCCGGTACTAGAATAGGGTATTTCCTGGATTGCTATTTCAGGCGATGACACTTACTTTGGGTCACGTCCCGGAAAGTCCCCTGGGGGAGAACCAGAAGAACAAAAGCAACAACACCAACAACAACAGCAGGAAGTAAGATCGGCAGGAGAACCAGCCGTCTGCTAACGAAAGTCAGGCGCCCAGCCGAACCCCGCCCAACCTTTAGTGCAACGTGCCCCAGCCCCATTCGTGCGTGTTTAGCGGCAGAAGTTCCTTCAAAGAGGCGCATAGGGCATGAATTTGGGTAGCCACCTCACCGGACGAGAAGAAAGAAGGCTCCCAATCATGATGGAAGTGAAACTCGCGCCCGTCGCGCGCACCGACGGGGAACAGTCGGAAAGAACCATCACCGACAATATCAGTCCGCACGGCGTCCGCGTGCGCTCGACATGCGAGTGGCGGCTTGGCGAGCAGGCAGAGATTATTCCCATCAAGGGAGGAACGCCTATGCGGGGCGAGGTGGTTTACTGCCAAAAAGTTGAGAATGGCCGCTTCTTTGTGGGTCTGAAGTTTGCGAGCAGCCGCGTCCCTTGGTCCGTCCTCGAGCGGTTTAACGGCCTGCTCCTCGCGGATATCTTTTGCGCGATGCGATGGAAAACCTAGGGCTCGGCGGAGGCGCGGGAGCGTATGGCCCGTTCGGCGAGGAGGGCTTGCTCGCGGATGCGGTCGGGGATGTCGCGCGATTCGCGCTCGTAGGCGCGAATTGCGGGTAAGTCCTCGGCGCGGCCGATGATGTACAGCGCGCGAAGGGCTTCCCAGACCTGCTCGTCGCCGGGGTCGACCACGGCAATTTCCTCGCCGGAGGCGACGCTGGCTCCCGTGGCGGCAGAGAGCGAGTGGATGCGGCCGCTGATAGGCGAGCGCACATCCGTCGTCTGTTCGTGGCCGTAGCTTAGTCTGGCGATGATGCCACCTTGATGGATGGCGGTGCCCGGCCTGTCAGCGTCGATAATATGACCGCCGAATGGGGCAACGATGTGAACGGGGCGTAGCAGCGCCACGATTTGGCTGCGGCCCGATGCGTCGCCGAAGCGCACGAGGGAAAGCGCCGCGTTGCCCCGCACCATGGGCGAAGGATCCTGCAACATCTTTAGTAGCGCCTCACGGAACCCCGCGCCCGAAGGGTCTTGCCCCATGACCCACGCGTCGGTGTTGCGCACTTCCTCGACAGGATGCCCGGAGAGGCGGACGAGTTCCGGATACCAGCGCACGGCCGAATCGTGGCGAGCGATGCGCTCGCCGATTTGCACCAGAGCATGCTGGATGTGGCGAGGACGCTTGTCGTCGGTCAGATATTGCGTGATCTGCTGGTCGGAGAGGCGGCGCCCAAACCAGCTGTTCCACCAGAACAGGAAGGGAAGCAGCACGATGAGCCACGCGGCGAGATAGAACAGCAGGCGCGTACGCGTGGACATGCCGTGCGCAGATTGCCCTGACGCCACGCCAGTTTGCGGCAGAGGGGCTCCGGACGGGGATTCTTCCGCATCACCGTTTGACGAAGAGCGTGAGGGGGTGTCCATTCTGGTCGATGACTTTGTCAAAAAGAAGCCCTAGAAGCAAAAGGCCTCGTTCCTGGGCGAGGCCGATACCAATCCTCGGGCAGCTCAGGCGAGGCCCTTCGACGAGGCTCCCCGTAACCGAGCTTTCGGGCGGCCGAAACTAACTTTCCCCGGGGGGCGAGCCGGGCTTGGACGGCCCGGCCGGCTTGTCTTTGCCGCGGAGCTCCCAGAAAGCA
>DATAIH010000274.1:0-3829 GCA_036262755.1 Candidatus Acidiferrum sp. | reverse complement strand
GACGGCAAAGTGACCCTGGTGAGTCCTGCCCTGGATCCCGGAAGCACCACCATCGAAGTCTGGGTCGAAGCTGCGAAGCCGAATCCATCATTGAAACCCGGCATGACCGTCCAGCTCGCAATCACTTCGAAGACGGTTAAGGACGCGATCGTCGTGCCGGCGAACGCCGTTTTCAGGAATCCAGAAGGCGAGGCCGACTACGTCGTGCTCGCCGGCGCGGACCAGAAGGCGCATTGGCAAACGGTCGAGCTCGGTGTGCGAAATGCGAACAACGTGCAAGTCATCAAAGGCTTGCCTGCCGGGGCTCCGGTTATCACTTTGGGCGGATTCGGGCTGCCGGACAATACCAAAATCAAAATCGAAGCACCCGAAGAGCAGGCCAAAGGCGACGAGAAAGCAGACAAAGCGGGCGATTCCTCAAAATCCGGCGCCAAAGAGAAAGACGACAAGGACTAGAACCGCATGGAAACTCGGCCCGAATCCTCCAATGCTGTCTCTGCGACTGCCAAGGCGGGCTTGCCCTGGTTCCACCGCCTTTCCAATCCTATTTTGTTTTTGATCGTTAGTTTGGCGCTGGTTGGCGGCTATTTGGCATTCACGATTCCCGTTTCCGTCTTTCCCAGCACCGATTTTCCCCGCATCGTCGTGGCCGTGGACAACGGCGTAATGCCGATCGACCAGATGCTCGTGACCATCACGCGGCCCGTGGAGGAGGCGGTCAACAGCGTTCCCGGTCTTCAAAAAGTCACATCGATCACCAGCCGCGGCTCCGCCGAAGTCGACCTGTTTTTTGATTGGAACAGCGACATGATCCTGACGTTGCAGCGCGTCGACGCCGTTGTCGCTCGCCTGCAGGTGGAGCTTCCTCCGACGGCCAAGCTAGAAACACACCGCCTGACGTTCGCCGTTTTTCCCATCATCGGTTACAGCCTGACTTCCGATACCGTGCCCCCGAACAAGTTGTGGGAAATAGCGACGTACGACTTGAAGCCCCGGATCAACCGGCTCGACGGTGTTGCCACGGTCATAATCCAGGGCGGGCGCGTACCCGAGTTTCAAGTGACTCCTGATCCCGCCCGGCTTCTTACCACCGGCATCACCGTCCCCGATATCCTCGACGCGATTCGCCGCACTAATCTGGTGGACTCGCCAGGCTTAATCGAGAACAACCACCAACTCGTGCTTGGGCTGGTCAGTGGACAGGTGCGAACGCCGGAGCAGATCGCGCAAATCGTCGTCAAGAGCACGCCTGCCGGCGTGCCGATTCGGCTGGGCGACATTTCTTCGATCGCTCCGTCGGTAGCGCCTACTTACACGATCGTCACTGCCGACGGAAAACCCGCCGTGCTGCTCAATGTCAATCGCCAGCCCGAAAGCAATACTCTGGCCGTGGCAAACGAAGTGCACGCGCTCGTCCAGGAGCTTGCTCCGACTCTTCCTTCGGGCGTGCACCTTGAACCGTTCTACGACCAGTCGACCATCGTCCACGATTCCATCTCCAGCGTTCGCGACGCCGTGCTCCTGGGAATCGTGCTTTCCTCGATTATTCTGGTGCTGTTCTTGCGTGATTGGGGAACTTCGCTCGTGGCCGGCCTGGTGATTCCCGTTACGCTGCTCATTACTTTCATTGTCCTGAAAGCAACGAATCAAAGCTTCAACCTGATGACCCTCGGCGGCCTCGCCGCAGCAGTGGGTTTGGTCATTGACGACGCCATTGTCGTCCTCGAAAATATAGTCTTGCACCGCGACGCCGGGCAAACCCGCCTTCAAGCGATTCGGAGCGCGTTGAAGGAATTGACCGTGCCGCTGATCGGCTCAACGATTACCCCCATCGTCGTCTTTCTTCCCCTGATCTCCACTACCGGCGTGACCGGCAGCTTCTTCCGCGCGTTGGCCGTCACCATGACCGTAGCGCTCCTCACCTCGTTGCTTCTGGCCTTGTCCTGGACTCCCACGCTCAGTCAGTATCTGGTTCGCCGGAAAGATAAAGACACCGTTACTGCTCCAGCTCCCTCCGAAGGCCCCGACATGGCCGCGCTTCTGGCCGCCGAAGAGGCCCACCTTTCGGGCTTCTTCGGGCGCATCGTGGATTTTTATACCCGCGCCATGCAAGGCGTCGTCAAGCGCCCCTGGACGCTCTCAGTGAGTTCGGTGGTGATCATCGTTTTGTCCTACCTTTGTTACAGCGCGGTTGGCACCGATTTTCTCCCGGAAATGGATGAAGGGGGATTCATCCTCGATTACTACACTCCTCCGGGAAGCTCCCTCGCGGAATCCAACCGCATCCTCCTGCGCATCGAGGGTATTCTGCACTCCACTCCGGAGGTTGAGAACACCTCACGCCGCACCGGTCTGCAGCTGGGTCTTGCGGCCGTCACCGAAGCGAACAACGGGGATTTCACAGTGAAGCTGAAGAAGGATCGCAAACGCGGCATTGACGACGTCATCGAGGATGTCAGGTCCGATATCAAGCAGACTGAGCCTGCCGCGGATGTCGAATTTATTCAATTGCTGCAGGACATGATTGGAGACTTGACGAGCCAGCCGGAGCCGGTGGTCATCAAGCTTTTCTCTCAGGACGGCAAACTTCTGAACGACACCGCCCCGCGCGTTGCCGAAGCGATCGGGAAAATTCAAATTGGCAAATCGCATCCAGTTGTGGATGTTCTCGACGGTGTGGAGAACACCATCAGCGGTCCGGCCGTGACCTTCCAGGTGAATCCCACGGTCGCCGCCCGCGCCGGTTTCACCCCAGAGGAAGTCGCACTGGACGCCTCCGCCGTCCTCGAGGGTGAGCCTGCCGCGACGCCGGTCGTTCTGAATGACCGGGCCTACACCATTCGCGTGCGCTTTCCGGATGGGAACCGCTCTTCTCTTGATCGTATGACCAACACCTTGCTGACCAGTGCGAGCGGCCGTACCGCCACGCTCGGTTCGCTCGCGACGGTCACGACCAACCCTGGCGAAACGGAAATTCGACGGGAGAATTTGCAACGCCTCGTCCAGGTTACGGCGCGGTTGGAAGGCGTCGACATGGGTACGGGGGTTGCTGCGGTACAGAAAGCCATCCGGGACCTGCGTCTTCCTTCCTCCATCCGCGTCGAGTATGGCGGGCTGTATGAAGAGGATCGGAAGTCGTCCCACGACTTGATGATGGTTCTGCTATTGGCGCTGCTACTCCTGTTTGCCGTACTGCTGTTTGAGTTCCGGACCTTTTCCGCCCCGACGGCCATCCTGACTTCGGCCTTGCTCTCGACCTTTGGCGGTTTTCTGGCGTTGCTCGTTACGAATACGACCTTTAACGTCGCTTCACGGATGGGCATGATCATGGTCATCGGCATCGTCGCCAAGAACGGAATTCTACTGCTCGACGCCGAACACCGTTTCCGCGACCTCGGGTTTTCTCCCAAAGAAGCCATGATTCAAGCGGGCCGTCGGCGACTGCGTCCAATTGCCATGACCGCACTGGCAACCGTCGCCGGCATGTTGCCGTTGGCGTTCGGGATAGGCGCAGGTTCGGAGATGCTGAAGCCGCTGGCGATTGTGGTGATCGGAGGCCTGCTGAGCTCCATGGTGCTTTCGCTGGTGTTTACCCCGGCCATCCATTTCTATTTGCGGCCACGCAAGGTCACCGAAGCATAATTCCGGAAGTCAAAAACTCCCTGTGGATATTTATGATATGTTAATGTTTCGGGCTCGCCTTTAACACCTTTCTAATCCCTTTTTCATTTAGGCGTCACAAATCTGACGTTTACTCCCTCCACCGAGCACACGGTGTGTGCTCAGAACGCGCGGGTGTGGATATTTTTAGTGGTCTCTGAATTTCCAT
>DATAIH010000273.1:0-4338 GCA_036262755.1 Candidatus Acidiferrum sp. | reverse complement strand
CATTGGCCTGATATCAGGCCAAACAAGCAAGAAGTGGGCGACGCAAGACTTCTTGTTTCCTACAGTGCCGGCGGCGGGAAAAAACTGGGCCAGTTTGGCGGCATAACCAGGACCAGGGATGTGGTTGAGCGGTGGGAGCCCCTGCGATCGAAGGCGGTGAATGTTAATGCAAAGGCAGCAGTAGGTCAGGGTGCGGTTTGGTCGGGTGATGTTTTAGCGGTCTTGGCTTTCGTTGCGCGCCAGGATTTGCCCTTGATCTTGAGGATGGTGGCGCCTTCGACGAGGCGATCGAGTAAAGCCATGGCCAAGGGTGGATCGCCGAGGTAATCGGCCCAGGCATCAAAATCGATATTGGTAAGCAGGGCGGTAGAGCGGCGGCGATGGCGGGCGACGATGACTTTGTAGAGTAGGTGGGCGGATTCCGGGGATTCAAGGCGTTCGACTTTATCGAATGCAAACTCATCAATGATCAAAAGCTCGGGGCGGTAATAGCGGCGCAGGCGAAGAGGCAAGGTTTTGTCGGCGAGAGAAGCCTTCAGATCGGAGAGCAGTTGAGCGGAAGTGCGATAGAGGACGCGATAGCCTGCCGCGCAGGCGCGCATGCCGATGGCTTGAATTAGGTGGCTTTTGCCGACGCCGGCCTGACCGACGACAATGAGATTGGACTGGCGGCGGATGAAATCGCCGGTGGCGAGTTCCTCGATTTGGAGCCGGTCAATCTGCGGGTTGAACTTCCAATCAAAGGTCTCCAATAATTTGCGTTCTTCGAACTGAGCTTCACGGACACGGCGCTCGATGGAGCGGTCGCGCCGAGCGGTGGCCTGTTGGCCGAGCAGCAGATCGAGGAACTTCAGATGAGGTAGCGACTGTTGATCGGCGCGTTCGAGCACAGCGTCCAGATCGTTGGGCGTGATCGGTATTCTCAGGACTTGAAAATGGTTCAGGCACAAGTCACGAAGAGATGCCGTGCTGGGTTTCATCGGGGTTTCTCCTCGATGGAAGGTTGGTCAGCGGAATCATCTAACAGTTGTTGATAATCGCCCGTGGAGCGCGGCGGTACCGGGTTTTCACGCAGAAGTTCATGCAGGTGCTGGCGCGCCTGATCGTCGATGGATTCCAGGGCCGAACGGGGCTGGGCAAAGGCGCCCAGGATGCGCTCCACCGCAGGGAAGGAAAAGGCGCGATAGCGATGGGCGCGTTGAAAGGCGGCAACGATATCTTGCTGGTGATAGGTGGATAACAAGCCGAGAATCCGCACGGCTTCGTCTTTTCCGAAACGTCGAGTGCGGATCAGTTGATCGAAGAAGGAAACCGCGTCCGTGCCGAGTTCTTGGAACCGTCCGCGGAGCAGTTCTTGTTTGCGCCGCAGATCCGGACCTGGCCGATGTTCATGATGCGTGCTGTAGTTACCTGTCGCCGAAGCCGGCAGACGTTGGTGACGTGCAATCTCACGGATGTCAGGACCGTAAACGATCACTTCCGTCTCGGTGACGCGCACGGGCAAAAGTTGCCCGATGCGCTGCCAGGGGACAGAATAGAAGTTTTGCAGGTAAGCGATGAAGCCTTCAGGATTCACCGTACGATAGACCACTTCGGCCGTGTCATACGGCTTTTGCGGTAGCGGCAATAAATGCGGCAACTCTTCTTGATAGAGATCCAAGGGGGTGCGCCGAGTGGTTTTGTGCACGCGGACATCGGCGACCTGGGCTAGCCACCAGTTCGTCGTTTCGTTCAGGTGTTGAAGACTGGAGAAGGTTCGCCCATTGAGGAGGTTCTGCTCCAAGTACCAGAAGGGGCGTTCAATTTTGCCCTTCGTCTGGGGGTGGCGGGGACGGCAGGCAACCGGGCGGAAGCCGTAATAGGTGGCGAAAGCCAAAAAGTGCGTGTTGTAAATCGGCTGTTCTCCATCGTGGCCACTGACCACCACCTTCATGTTGTCGTAGAGACAATCGGCAGCCACGCCTTGCAGATAGGTGAAGGCCGCCACATGTTCGCGAATGGTTGTGGTGAAGTCCTGACGTTCGACAAAATGCACATACTGGCGACGGCAGTATCCCAGGATGTAGCTGAAGGCGTGGACACGACGTTTGCCCTCGGCGGTGAAATCGATCTCGTAAGTTGAATAATCCATCTGCGACTGAACCCCGGGTCCGGTTTCAAAGCGGCGAACCAGCTGGCGCGGATGTTGTCGTAAGTCGCGGAGACGATCTTTGACGATCGTGTAGCCGCCCTGAAAACCAAGCCTGCGGAGTTCTTCCGCCATGCGGACGGCGGTGATATCGGGATAGCGTCCCAGTAGCTGCACGACCTGGTCTTCGAAAGGATCCAACACACTCTTGCGTGGTTTTCGCGGTTTCGGTGACTCACCGGTTCGAGCTTGTTCATGCTCGGCGATAACCTTGGCGACCGTTTTACGGTCGACAGCGAGCCTCTTGGCAATGCGGCGTTGCGAGGTTCGACTGTAAAACATCCGGATGATGTCGTTGCGTAGGGTCTGGTCCATCGGTTTCACACTCCATAGCCATATCGGCGCTGAGGGCGGCGACGGAAGCGGCGTCGCGCGAGAGCCTTTCGAAACGGGATTGCAGGATGCGCCGGTCTTCGGCCGTGATTGCAGTGCGGCCCTGATGCGCCAGCCAGACTTCCATGCGGGCCAGTTGCCGGAGCAGAGTTCCGAGTTGTTGGAAGATGCGATTACCGGCAGGACTTAAGCGGGGATCATGCGACGGCAGATCCACCCCTTTCTCCTGCGCCAGTGCTTCGCGAGGGTGCTGAAGAATGTACTGCTGTTGAATCCGAGCCGGACACTGCAGCCACAGGTCAACGATGCCGGTTAGTTCGTGGAGGGAGAGGCCTTCGCGCCGAACCAGCTCCAGAATGTCGGCCTGGTTGCCCGCAGGCAACCGCACCAGTTGCCGCGCGGCGGTGGCGCTCAACAATCCCACCTGCAAATCGGCGCGAGCTTCCGGTCCCAGCTTCTCCAGCAAGGCCAGCCGGCGGCAGACCCAGCTCTTATGTCTTCCCAGCAACTCGGCGACTTCGACCTGCGTGAGTCCATCGTTACGCACCAGGGCATGCACGATCCAGGCTTCTTCGATCTCCTGCGTCCGCCCTCCGGCGCGGTTCAATCCGTAAATCGCCGCTTTCGCCGTGCGTTCGTCGGCTTCGATCCGACGCCCCACCAGCCCATCCATCCCCTGTAGTTTCCGAGCGGCTCCTAGTCGTTTGAAACCATCAATCAGTTCCCAGCGGTCCTTCGAGGACGACGACGATCGGCGAAAGCTGGCCGTAGCTTTCGAGCGAACGCATCATGCCGCGTTCCAGCTCGGGAACATGCAGACGGTAGCGCCCGTAGGACTCTCCGATCTCCTCCAGTCGCAGTTCTCGAGGTGCTTCGTCGGCCCAACGCAACACCACTCTCTCCTCCCCTATCGAAGAAGAGAGAAACCGGAACGGCCAAACAACCGCCCCAGTCCCTCCCTTCCTCTTCTCTGGTTACGCTGAATCTAGGAGAAAGTTGAGACCGCAACAATATGTCGGGACGTTCTCGACGGCCTCATAACCGCCGCGCAGCGGATCTGGTAGCCGGTCTGCTGGCTAGGACGATGCGCCTGGGCCCACGTTCCTTCCATCGTCGTTCCCGCTCCAACACGCGCTCTAACGCGCGCCGGCATGCCTGCGAACAGAATCGTTGCAGGGGCGACCGCCGCGTTGGTTGGAAACATTCATAGCAACCGGGACGGTCGCACGTGGCGCCAAAAAATCTTGGCACGCTGCGGTTGGTGATGACCCTCGCGTGCCCCTTTCCCCCCTGATCGTACCTGTCCAGTCATTCGCCATCGTTCTCGATGGCGAATGCTTTGTTGCCGTCGTTTCTTCTGGCCGTTCTCCGAACGGCGCCATCGCCGTCGGCTTCTCCATTGCGACCAACGCCTCGCCTTGCCCCGACATTCCTCACTGCAGTAACGCGCCATCGGACGCTCCGGCCGAAATATCTTTCCGCATCCTTTCAGCAAACACTCCCGGCTTCGCGGCGGTCGCCGTCGCACCTGTTGGGCTGTGCCGGATAGTTGCTTTCTCTGGCGAGTTGACGGATCTTGACTGCTGGGGCTCATGGGAGGGTTCGCTCCCGGAAAGCTCAAGTCTCGGAGGGGATTGCAGTCCTCTCCGAGGCGACTTCATCGATTCAGGCTTTCCTTGCTGGGGATTCAAGAACTCACTGCGGGGTCAAACTATATCAACTTTGTCGGATTGCCGATACTCTCGCCGCCGTCATCTCGCGGCGGCCTGGCCCATTCTGGTCCACCGAAATGGCCCATTCTTTCGCCGCCGCCAACA
>DATAIH010000272.1:0-2148 GCA_036262755.1 Candidatus Acidiferrum sp. | reverse complement strand
GCGCGTCCGCCCGCGTGGCATCCCGACTACCCCCTGCCCGGATTCCTGTACGCTCACTTAAGCGTCTATCCGATCCGAGCGAGCACCTATCTTTTCCCATTCGAAGATTCAGCGGAAGCCGATTTCTTCGCCTCCGAGCTCGCGCGCGGTCGACTGACGCGCTCCAGGCGCTTCCTGATCTATGGTTGGCAACCGCAGGTGAACTTCTGGCGCGATTGGTTCGTTCGACGGCCGGAATTCGCCGGCTGGCGCCAGCGCCGCCTGGGCCCCTTTGCCGATGTCGACGTGGTGGCATTCGAAGCCCGGCCCTAGTCCGCATTTCTCACACCGGTTCCGTTCATCGCGTTCGGGCCGCACCACTGAGAGATGCGTGTCAGTGACGCCGAAAAATGGTGTACACCTCTGCAATGTGTATAACGCAGAATGGCTCTCGTCCCGCCCGGAGATCCGAAACTCTCTGAAAATGCGCGCGGTGCATCGCCGCAGGGCAAAGCTCCGCCGCGTGGCTCCGTCAGCAGGTATCTGAAGAAATGGTTGAGGCCGCTCTGCCGGTCAACCGGCGGGCGCCGGCGCGGCTTGCAAGTTCGCATGCACCTGCGCGAACAAACTCTGCCATGGGTAACTCGCCGCCATCGACAGGTAAACACGCCGCACACTCACCCGCACCCGCGCGCCGATCTTCAGCAACCGCGTGCGAATCGTAGACACTTGCGCCTGCGCCATCTCAGTGTTCTTCAGCCCCAAGCGGCGCAAACCGCACACCAGCACGTAGGCCATGGCCGAAAAGTATATCCGCATCTGATCGGCCCTCATCGTTTCGGCGCTGACGCGATCGGCAAACAGGCTGTATTGCTCCTTGATGCGGTTCTCCATCTCCCCACGGGCGCAGTAGAGTTCTTCGTACAGCGCCTGCGGTGTCCACCGCTCCGCACTCAGCGAGGTCACCACGAAACGCGGATTCTCCTTGCCGTCGATGTGTTCGGCCTTGGCCGCCACCCGCCGTTCCCGGTCCCAGCCCCCTTTCTTCCGCTTCCGGGTCTGGTAAGAGAACTCGGTGAACACGCGCGCCGGCTTACCAGTCTGGTTCCACTGTTGGGTGGCCTCCCACATCTGCTCCCCGATGATGCGCCGCAGTCGCTGGTTGCGCGCCAGCCCAAACACGTAATCGACCCCATGGCTTTCACACCAGCTCATCAGCTCGTTCCGGCAGAAGCCGGAATCTCCCCGCAAGATGATTCGCACTTCCGGCCAGGCCACACGGATCTGCTCCACGATCCGTTGCACCTCCGTCAGACTCCCCGCGGCCGCATCGCTGTTGGACTGCCGTATGCGCGCACACAGAATCTGGTCGCCGCAGAAGATATACAGCGGCAGGTAGCAATAGCAGTCATAGTAGCCGTGGAAGAACCGCCCCTCCTGCCCCCCGTGCAGCGCGAAATCGGTGACATCCAGATCCAGGATGATTTTCTCCGGCGCGGTGGCGTGCGATTCCAAGAATACCTTTACCAGCAACTCATCAATGCCCTCTTTCCAGAAGGTGATCTTCTTGTATCGATTCGGCGTGCCGTCACTCAGCTCCAATCGATTCAGCGTGCTCTTCCCGGCCAGCGGGCTGTCCTCCACGTCGGCTTTGCCTGCCAGCACGCGCAGCAGCGGGTCTTGCCGCAGTTGCTCGTGATCGTTCAAGTCCTCGTATCCCAAGGCCAACCCGTACACCCGCTGCGACACCAACTGCTCCACCGAATGCTCCACAAAAATCGGGTTGCGCGCATCCAGGAAGCATTCGGCGAGCCGCGGCAACAAATTCAACCGACGGTCGGTCTCCCGCAGCAGCAACCCACCGCTGTCGGTGGTAATGGTCCCGCCGTCGAACCGGGCCACTACCTGGCGGGAAAAATGGTCTGTAAATTCGAATTGGGATTGGGTACACTCTGTCATAGCAAGGGCCGCTCTCTTCTTGGTTGCAACATTGTGTGGCAACTTTGTTTATGCCAGAAGGAGCGGCTTTTTGCTAGACCCTCTGTGAGAAATCCGGGCTAACTCGACTGGTCCTGGGTCATGGCATTTCAGATTTGACAGGCCCAAAGGATAGTCATGGAAGTTACAATAAAACAGTCATGAATGTTACCATCGACGCGAAACGAGGTG
>DATAIH010000271.1:0-30802 GCA_036262755.1 Candidatus Acidiferrum sp. | reverse complement strand
CAAATCACGGCTATGCCAGACCAGCGCAAGGCGTTCACTTTTTCACCGAGGAGCACTAGCCCAAGAATCGCAACAACGGCGTAGGAAAAGGCAGAAGCAGGCTGAACGTAACTGTAGTCCGCCCAGGTGAGGATCAGCATGTAAGCAACGAAAAAGGCCAGCAGGCAGGTGACACCGAGCCAGATGTAGCCGGAAGTGAGAATGCCGCCCAGGACGTGAAGGAGCCCTCGCGGTTCCCAGTGTCTCGCGGATCCGATGCCCCTCATCCCCTTACTAAGCAACACATTCCCCAGGGGGGCAAACAAGGCGATAAACAACAGAAAAAAGTAAGTTTTCAGGTGCAGGCCCGGCGAATTCATGCGATTTGAGCTTCGCTCCCCGCGCGCGATAGTCTTCTTGCTCTGGAAAAACAGTGTCAGTTTCATCTTACTCGATGTCCGCCCTTATCTAAAGTACGGAAAGGGCGAAATAGTTCGATTTTTGCTATTCTTTTGCTCGGCCATGTCTTACCTAAACGAGCGAGCTAGACGCTGCAATCGGCGCGCACAAGGGGTGCGATGATTTCGCAAGCCGCTGGTTATCTCTTTCTTACGCTCGCTGCCACACCCTTCATCTATTATTTGCTCGTACTGTTTAGCACCTGGCGGTTTTTCCGGGGCCCCCGCAACCGTTTGTCCTCGGATCCAGACTTCACGCCGCCGGTCAGCAACCTGAAGCCTCTTCGCGGACTGGACCCTGAAGCCTACGAGAACTTGGCGAGCTACTGCCGGCAAGACTACCCGGAGTACGAGATGATTTTCTGCGTCGGCGATGAGAACGATCCCTCGGTACCCGTTCTCGAAGAGTTGAAACGCGATTTCCCCGATCGCCAAATCCGAATTCTGTTTGGCTCAGGACGAAAGGCGATCAACGACAAGGTAGCCAAGCTCGTGCGCATGGTGGAGGAGGCCCGCCACGAGGTCCTGGTTATCAACGACAGCGACGTTCGCGTCGAACCGAATTACTTGCGGACCGTGGTGGCCCCCCTGCGCAATCCGAAAGTACGGGGGGTGACCTGCCTTTACGTTTCCACGGAAGACAAAACCTTCACGCAGCACCTTCAATCCATCGGCATGTTCTGCGACTTTTTTCCCGGGATTTTCGTGGCCCGGCAGCTCGACGGCATCAAGTTTGCTTTTGGACAGACGATCGTCACGACGCGATCCTGCCTTAAGGCTTTCGGCGGCTATGAGGCTATTGAGAATCGCCCCGCCGACGACTTGCTCGTCGGGCGGTACATTGCGCAGCAAGGCTACGAGGTGGAGTTGCTGCCGTACGCCGTCAAGACGGTCCCCGATTACGATTCCTTTAAGGGCCTTTTCATCAAACGCCTGCGCTGGTTGACGGTCATGCGCCACATGCGCCCCTGGGGACATATCGGGCTCGCGTTTACGCAGGGTCTGCCGTGGTCTTTGGCCGTACTCCTCGCGCATCCCTCCGACGGAATCGGCCTGGCCTACTTGGCTTCCTATGTTGCGTTTCGCTTGGCGATTACCTGGCTCGTGGGTGCGTGGGGTTTGAAGCAGCACGGGCTTTGGCAGAAGATGCCGCTCCTGCTGGTTTGGGACGCGACAGCGTTTGTCATTTGGCTTTTGACCTTCGGACGCAGACGGATTCGCTGGCGCAACGTGGATTACCGGATTAGGGACGGCATGCTCGTGCCCGTAGCGCCAAACCCGGCTTCAAATTCTCCCCGTTAAATTCCGGATTGCGAGCCAGCTGGAACGCTCGTTTGACAGGAGCGCCCCGGGTAGCTATTCAGGCCTTCTTGGCTTTGGCTTCGGCGCGCATCTCCAGGCCGGACGACTTCGCGGGCATGCTCATCTGCAAGCGCCGCTCGTTCTTCGGCTCGCGCCAGTTCACTTGCGGGAGCATCAAGGAAGCATCCACTCGGTCACGGTACTTGAGGGCGATGTTCATCAGCGAGTCGAGCAAAGAATCCGACAGATAATGCGGTTTCAAACCGAGGTCAATGAGCTTCGAGTGCTTCGCGTTGTAGTAATGCTGCTCCGCCTCGACGCGCGGATCGGGGATGTGGTCAACCTCCACAGGGACGCCCATCTTCTTCGCCGCCGCTTCCACGTGGCGGGCCAGGTCTATGACCGAGAATTGCTCGGTGAATTGGTTGTACACGCGGCATTCGCCTCTGGCTGCGGGATTGTGACAGGCGATCTCGATGCAGCGAACGGTGTCGCGGATGTCCAGGAAGCCGCGGGTCTGCCCGCCCTTTCCGTAAACGGTGAGCGGCTGGCCGATGGCTGCCTGCACGCAGAAACGGTTGAGCACCGTGCCAAAAACGTCGTCGTAGTCGAAACGATTGATCAGCGCTTCGTCGAGCGCGGTCTCGTCGGTCATCGTGCCGTAAACCACACCTTGATTCAGGTCGGTGGCGCGAATTCCCCAGATCTTCGAGGTGAACATGATGTTGTGGCTGTCGTGGACTTTCGAGAGATGATAGAAGGAGCCCGGCTGCTTGGGGAAGGGAACGGTATCCCTGCGGCCGTTATGTTCAACGGTGATGTAGCCCTCTTCGATGTCGATGTTGGGAGTGCCGTATTCGCCCATCGTGCCGAGCTTGACGAGGTGGCAATCAGGCAGGAATTCTCGCATGGCGAAGAGCACGTTCAGCGTACCCACGACGTTATTCACCTGGGTAAACACCGCGTGTTTGCGGTCGATCATGGAGTACGGCGCGGAACGCTGCTCGGCGAAGTGCACGATGGCTTCCGGTTCGAGCGACTTAAACGTGGAGGACAGAAAATCGTAGTCGGTGGCGTCACCGACAAACATCTCGATGGTCTTTCCGGTGAGGTTCTGCCACACCCGCGCGCGATCGGTCAGCGGGCGAATGGGCGTAAGTGTTTGGGCGCCCAGTTCGTGGTCCCACAGCCGCCGCATATAATTATCAATAATGGCCACGGCGTGGCCCTTCTGCGAAAGATAAAGCGCCGTCGCCCAACCGCAATAGCCGTCCCCACCGAGCACGGCAATCTTCATGAACCCTCCTCCAGGTTGCGAATCATTTGAAATGCTACGGCTATTGGCGCCAGGAGCCCAACAATGGCATGGCCCCCAGCACAAAAAGACGTGGGAATAACGCCACTCGACTGGAACTTCTTTTTTTACCTGTATACCCTGGCCTTTGCAAGCGCGTTTTTATGCCCTACCGCAAAGAAGCCAGAACGTCGGTTTGCCCTTCCCACGGGTTAGCTCCAGCGTTACGGAGACCCTTTCGCCGGCTCGGCTGTTTCCAGAGGGTGATTGGTGAGCACCATTTTTCCGCCGCTAGAAGCCACCACGGTTAGGTGCTCTTGACCTACCAGTCTCTGAAAATCTCCGAGTGTTTTTGCATAAGCCAGCAAATAATACCGCCGGGGTTCGAGCCAACGTTGTTGGAAGTCGGTATCGTCGATAAATACGCTTGGTGCCCCCGGGGCGTACGACCCGTATTCCAGATTGAAATACCGGCCGTTCAGGATCAACGCGTCTCGGTCGGTGTAAAACGTAATCGAGGAAAACTCATAGTAGTTGCGGTTGTTGATCAAGGCTCCTTGAGGCGCGCGCAGGATCGCTTCGGCAAGGGGGCGCGAGGACAAAAAGGGGTCAAAGACCACAAGCGCCAAACGCGCGGCGTGGAAAAAGATGATCATCATCACCGCGGCAGCCAGGAAGGCGCGCTGCCCCAGCCAGCGAAACGTCCCTAAGGCGCCGACAAGAAACCCGAGCGAAGCCACCACCAAGGGCAGCCGCAGGTAGGCGAAGGAATCGAAGGTGAGGTCCAACATGTGGCCCAACGACAGCGTGTAGACGCCGGGGTGATGGCTTAGGGCTTGCGAGATATCGCCTGGCGTAGGTCGATGGCGCACGGCAAAGAAGATTCCAGAGGTTGCCAGTGCCGCAAGAATGCTTATGACACAGAGAACGCGCGTTCCCCGGCGAATCCAAGTTCCTCCCATGGCCATCGCAGCCCCGAGCAGCAACGCTAACGCCGGATAACAAGGCATCGAATAATATTCCTGTGTCGTCGAGAAGGTGAAAAACACGATGATGAATCCCGTCCAGCACAGCGCGAGCAGTCGCGTTCGGCCGGCACGGTCCAGCGGTTTGTAGGAAAGCTTGACCAGTGCGGGAAAGTACACGCTCCACGGAAACAACCACGCGAAATGAAGGAGCCAAAACCACAGCCGGGGAACGGTATTGTAATCACGCGGGTAACGCAGGTTCAGGAAGCGGAGCACCTGTTCGTTGATGAAATAAAACCACAGGAAGCCATGGTATTGACCCGGCCCGCCGTGAAGCGCAAACGAGAGATACGGCGGATTTCGGAGAGTGGCGAGGATATGCCACGGCGCGGCAATCACCAGGAGCACAAGCAAGCCGCGGACTGGGCGGAGACGTTGCCAGGTGCGTCGCACAAAGAACTGCTTCGTCAGGAATAGATAAATCACCGCAGCGGCGATGGGAAACGCAAGAGCGACCAAGCTCTTCAGCAGCAGCCCCGCCCCGAGGCTTGCCGCCAGCAAAAAGGCCCACCAGCTCGGATGCGCCTCTTCCTCGTCCAGTGCGCGCAGAAAAGCCCACATCGCGAGCGCAATGGTGAATGTCAGCATCACATCGGGAATTAAAATGCGCGTGAATAGAAAGAGTCCGACGCAGGTGGCCATCGACAGGCCGGCATAAAGTCCGGCGCGCCGGCCAAACGCCCAAGTCCCGAAAGCGGCCGTGAGCCAGGCGAGCCCCATGACAGAAAGCGCGATGGGGATGCGCGCCGCCCAGTCGTGAACGCCGAAGACCTTATAGGAAATGGCAATGATCCAGTAAACGAGCGGCGATTTCTCGAGATAAGCGACGTGGTCCAGCCGGGCGGTGACCCAATCGCCCGACCTGAGCATGTTCCGCGCAATCTGCGCCTGAATCGCGTCGACATCATCCATTAAAGAAGGTGGAGAAACGATGCAACCCAGATAAATGATTCCAGCAACGAGCAGAACGGTCAGGTAGACGCGCCAGCTTTGACTTGTAATAAAACCTTCGGCGTTTCCGACGACGACGCCTGGATTCTCCATTTTTTCATCCATAGAAAGAGGATCAACAGCCCCCACAGGTGATACCCGAGATTAGCTCTCCGCTGCAAATGGATCCGGAGGAGGTTGTCCACGACTTCAGGGTGGAAAACCTCGCTGTACTCGCTCGCGCCGAATTGCAATGCGTCGGTCAATAGCGGGAGCAGCGGGCCGCGCAGCCACTCGTGCGCGGGGATGTCGAAGCCGATTTTGGTCCGTTCGAGAATCGCCGGCGGCAACTTGTCTTTCATCAATTCCTTCAGAATCACCTTTTGACGCGCGCCGCGAACTTTCAAGAAAGCAGGAAGCTTGGCGGCAAACTCCACGATGCGATGATCCAAAAATGGCGGCCGCACCTCGACAGAATGTGCCATGCTCATGCGGTCGCTCTTCGTCAAGATGTCGTCCGCGAGGTAGTACTTCTGGTCCAGCCAGAGATACGGCGCAAGATCATCGGACGTTGCCGGGAGTCCATCCAACTCGCTGAGGACTTGCTGCAAGGAAGAAGGGAGAAGCTGGCGTACGAGGGCCTGCTTCTCGGCATCGGAAAACGTGCCGTTCCAGTAGACGTGCGCGCGCGCGGGCGACATAAGTGTGCCCTCCAGCAAGCGCTTCACTTTGTATTCCAAGCCAATCTTGTCGTCGGAAACAGGCCAATAATGAACGGCCTGGAGAGCCGCGCGCAGAAAGGGACTCGGCAGGGTGCGCAGTTTGTCGGCGAGGCGATTCGCGCGATACGTCAAATACCCGCCGAACAATTCGTCGGCGCCCTCTCCGCTCAAAGCGACGGTGGTTTTCGCCTTGCACAGTTTGGACAGAAACCATACGGGGAGCGCTCCGGCGTCCGCGCTTGGTTCGTCCGAGTAATACGCAAATTCCTCAATCGCGCCGCGCAAATCTTGCGCGGGGGTCAAATCCAGTTCGCTGTGGTCGGTCCCGTATTGCTTTACGGCCCGATGAATGTATTGCGTTTCGTCAAAGCTCCGCCCGCGAAAGGAAATGGAGAATGTCTTTAGCTGGGTGCTCGATGCATTCGCGGCGTAATGAAGAATCGAAGTCGAGTCAATCCCGCCGCTGAGCCACACGCCCAAGGGAACGTCGGAGATGAGGTGCTCACGAACAGCATCTTGCATCAAGGCATCGAGTTCTTCTTTCGCGGATTCCAGCGTGTAAGCATTCGAAACGCCGAACGGAAGCGTCCAATAGGAGCCGGTAGAAACCTCACCGTCGCGCCACTCGAGCCAGCCGCCCGGCGCGAGTTTTTCGACGCCCTCGACCAGCGTCCAAGGGGAGGGAATGTAGTTCAGCGCGAAGTAGCAATCGAGTCCTGCGAGGCTCAACCGGCGATCGATCTCGGGGTGGACGAAGAGCGCCTTCAACTCCGAGCCGAAAAACAAGTCTTCGTCCTGGCGGGTGATGTACAGAGGCTTGATTCCCATGCGGTCGCGGGCGAGGACAATGCGCTTTCGAGACTTGCTCCACAAGGCGACGGCAAACATACCGCGAAGTCTCGAGAAACAGCCTTTGTCCCATTCGAGGAAGGCGCGGAGCACGGTTTCCGTATCAGAGTGCGACGCGAAGCGATGGCCTAGGCTTTCCAGTTCGGCGCGCAACTCGAGATGGTTGTAAATCTCGCCATTGAAGACGATTCCGCCGTCGCCGTCCTCGGTGAGGATGGGCTGATTTCCTTGCTCCAGATCGATGATTTTCAGGCGCGCCGCGCCCAGGGAAAAGAGCGTTGAATGAAAAACTCCCTGCTGATCCGGGCCGCGGTGAAGCAATGTAGCGGTGGCCTGACGGATTCTTTCCGGCGGCGCGCTCCAGCCTTTAGTGGTGAATCCGGCGATTCCGCACAATGCTCGGCACTCCTCCGCGTCGGCGACTTTCTCGCGCGATGTCCAGTGGGAATTTCTAAGAAATGTGCCCCTAGAAGTTTATCCGGTGTGACCGCCCGACCGCAATCGAAGAGTCGATGATTCGTTCTGCTTTTTGAATGTGCGAGCTGTCGCGGGGAGCGGGGAGCGGGCAGCGTACCTTAGTGAACCGCACCGACGAAAGAATGCATGAGCGCGCTTAGGCCATTCCACATGATCTGCACGCCGATGCAAAGCAGCAGAAATGAGGAGAGCCGCAGGATGATGCTCATGCCGCTTTCTCCAACTGCTGCAGCGAGACGATCTGCAAAGCCATAACAAAGATAAATGCTCACGGCTACGGCTGCGGCGGCAATGAGCGTCGCAAGGGTGGCGCGCAAATTGGGACCCAGGTGGCGCGGCAGGTTGGCGCCGAGGGTGATGGCAACCGAGATGGAACCCGGGCCGACCGTGAGCGGCAAGGTCAGGGGATAGAACGCGTTTCGAAAGATATCTTGTAGGTCGACCTTTTCTTGGACCTCGTGGCCCCGGTCGGCCGCGGGCTTCTCGTTCAGCATAGCCCAGCCGTTGGCAATGACCACCAGGCCCCCGCCAACCTGGACCACCGGTATCGAAATACCGAAGAAGTGCAGGATATGCGTGCCGACCATGAACGAGGCGATGAGCAGGATAAAGCTGTTGACCGCCACCTTGCGCGCGAGGGCGCGACGCGCCGTCCTTGGATAGTCATGCGTTAGCGCCAGAAAGATGGGACTGCCGCCAAGCGGGTTCACGATGGGGAAAAGCGTGCTCAGGATCAGCAATAGGTTCTTGGCTGCTTCGAGCACGCGATCCCTCCGGCGCGGAGAGTATAGCTCGAGACGGGAAGGGAAGAACATTTGGCAGGATCTCGAGAGGCGCCAGGTTATAGTGCCGGGCAAAACGAATGCGACTCCGGCAAGCCTTTGGTTTCCGCCCAAAAAAACGCGGCGGGAGCCCAAAGAGTTGGACAGCCCCGCCGCAAAGGAAGAATGCGATAGGAACGATTTAGAAGTCGAGCTTGATGCCCACCTGGATCTGCCGCTGAAAAGTTAAAGTGTTACTGGACGCTGTTGCGGCCTGGAAAAGGCTTGTCGAGGGGCTTCCGGTGATTGCGGGGGCCTGGAATACCAGACAGGGCGCGCCTCCATTGCAAGCAACCCCGTGCGCGGAGCCCGACGACTGGATCGAGAACATTTGCGTGTTCACGCCGGTAACGTTTACATGGTTCAAGAGGTTGAAGGCGTCTCCGCTGAGCGTTAGCTTCCAAGACTCGCGAATCTTGAATCCTTTTTCAATCCGCAGGTCGGCGGTTGCCGTACGCGGCAACTGAAAGGAGTTCGGTCCGAGGAACGGCACGCGGTTCGAGCCGCCGTCGGCTAGCGCGCCACCCGCTCCGTTTGGAGCGACATAAGTTACGCCCGCGATGGTCTGGGACGGCGCGTTGCCCGAGACCGTCGGAGTGAAAGGAACACCCGAGGAGGCGATGACCAGGGGCGAAATTGTGAAGCCGTTAGCCAAGTATCCGACCCAGCGATTCTGGCCGTGGTAATACTCCGGACTCCAGATCGCTGCGAAGGAGTAGCGGTCACGAATATCAAAATTGGAACGGCTGTATTCGGCCGCGAGATCGAAGGGGTTCAGCACATTATTGGTGGCGGTAAAGGTCTGCGAACTCTGCCCGAAATCATTGGAACGGGACCAGGTGAATGCAGATTGGATCTGAAGGCTCTTATACAACCGGCGATTCAAGGAAACTACCATCGCGTTGTAGTTGGAGTTCACCGAATTGGAAATGTCGGTGATGGCCTGAACGGTGTTATTCGGCCGTCTTGTGCCGGTCAAAGTGTTCGGGACTCCGAAGAACGGGACGGTGACTTTTTGCGTATCGAAGGGCCCGCCTACCACCGTATAGGTGGTGGTCAAGGTGGGGGCCGCGAGGTTGGTGTCTATGAAACGGGGAAGGCGGCGTCCCAGACTGCCGATGTAGGAGATGGAAACAACGGTATTTGTGGCGATTTCTCGTTCCATTTCGAGATCGTATTCGTGAACCATCGGGAGCCGCGTATTGGGAGCGAACTGGATGATGTTTAGGCCTGGGGGCGCCGCGCCGGTTGGAAGTACGTTGGGATACAAAGGAGAGGTCGTCGACGGCAAGATGCTGGTTGTGTTTTGGCCGGCGGGCAATCCGGTATTAGCGATGGCGTTAAAGATGGTGGAGTTGATGATTCGTCCGTAGTAAATGCCATACCCTCCGCGAAGAATGGTCTTGCTGTTTCCAAAGATATCCCAGGCGGCGCCGAGCCTTGGCCCGAAGTCATGGCGGTCGCTCGGAAAAGCGCCGGTAAGAGGGATTGCCGGGTTGGGAATCTGCGGCGAGGGCAAAATCTCCGTGTCCCAGCGCAGTCCCAGGTTGAGGGTCAACCGCGGGCGGATTCGCCAGTCATCCTGGACAAAGAACGCCAAGTCATTTGTGCTGAAATTGAATCCGGGCGTGCCAAGCCCCTGGGCAAAGCTGCTGTAGCAAGGGACCGCTGCGCCGACGCTGGTGCAGAACGGGGCGTGTCCCGTCGAATTGGCGACGTAATCGCTGATCCAATCTACCCGAGTGCTGTAACTGTACGCGCCAAATCCTTCGAAGAGGTTAATCTCGCTGTCATGAACGCGGTTGATGTCGAATCCAGCGCTAATCAGATGCGTGTGATGCGCCCAAGTCAGAGTGTCGGCGATCTGGTTGCGCCGTTCATCCGGGTATTGCGGCCGATTGAGAAAGTTTGGCATGCCGAAAACCCAGCCACCCACACCGTTGATGGTGATTTGCGGCGAGAAACCCAGGCCGGAGACCGGTTCGCCCGATAGGGGACTCTGGCCATTCTCAAATTCAAAATCCCGGCCATACTGATAGCGCAGCTCGTTCGTCAAACTGGAACTGACGTTGGTGCTCAACCGGGCGATGCCCCAATCTTCTTTGACATAGTCATTGCCAAAGCTCTCGATGCCGCGGTTGACCACCGCAGCCGTTTGGATGCCTTCCGGAGAGTTCCAGCGCAGCCGGTTATAGGTAAAGGAGGCATGGTTCTTGGAATTGATATTCCAGTCGATCTTTGGAAGAAGAATGAGCTGGTCGCCCCGGCGGGCAACCGTGCCCGTCAAGCTTGTTTGCAGGGCGAGAGCGCTGTTCACGGCAGCCGCATTCCCCGGCAAAACACCGCGACTGGTTAGCGTAGTGGTTTCCGCCGCGCTCAGCGGCGCAAAAATGGCGCCTGGCGCACCCGAATTCGCGACAGCAGGGAAGGGATGTAATTGCTGATCGGCGCTGAAAAACCAAAACAGTTTGTCCTTGATCATCGCGCCGCCTATGCTCCCTCCGAACTGGTGGCGCTTGTCCTCCGGAAGAAAAGGCACGAGCGTGCCGTTGACCAAGTGTTTCTGAAAAGGATTGATGGCGCCCCAATCGCTGTTGCGGTCGTACCAGAAGGCTTGCCCGTGGAGCCGGTTCGTTCCACTCTTGGTGACGGCGTTGACCACTCCACCGGCGGCGCGGCCGTATTCCGCCGAGTAGTCGGCGGTGTTGACCTGAAATTCCTGGATGGAAGCTTCGCTCGTCGAATAGCTGATGCGCGTGCGGCCGCGCTCCTCGCTAAAAAACGCCTGGTTGTTATCCGCGCCGTCCACCGTATTGTTGTTCAGAAGGCCGGAGATTCCGCGGAAGCTCACGAGTCCAAAGCCCGCGTCGGGCACGGCTCCCGGCGTACTAAGAGCAAACCAAGCCCAGCGACGCTCGTTAATCGGCAGATTCTCGATGGTGGCTTGGTTGATGTTGGTTGAAAAATCGGCGCGATCGGTGACGATCACTGGCGCCTCTGCCGTCGCGACAACCGTCTCGGCTAGGGCTTGAACGCCAAGCGCTGCGTCTACGGCAGTGGCGCGGCCTAATTCCACGGTAATACGCGTAGCCTTGTAGCCTGCGAAGCCTTTGGCGGAAACCTCTAAAGAATACGTGCCTGGCTGCAGGTGGCCGATAAGATACCGGCCGTTTCCGTCTGTGGTCGCTTGGGCTGTGCTCGATGTTCCAAGATTGCGCGCAGTGACGGTAGCGCCCGGAACCACGGCGGCGGAAGAATCCGTTACCACGCCTCCAATGGCGCCATCGGTGGTGGACTGGGCCGGCGTGCCCAAGGCAAACAAAAACAATGCCGCTAGCAAGGCCAACGAAACGAAGCAGGCGCCGATCCTCGAGCACCTGCTCTGATTCCTTTTCATGAGAAATTCCTCCTTGAAAAACTCTTACAGCGTATTGCGCACTCGGCGCACACAAACACGAAGCATTCCCGGGGATAAAAGGCAGCTTTCGTTTGGCTTCACCCGAAGGTCACGCACACCGGTTTCGGCGCCTGACGTAACTCTGTGATTGACTTATTTTCTATCACAGGAGTAAGGGAAGATAAAGCCAGGTCTGTGGAAAAGCTTGTCGGAACGTCCTGACGGTTATGCACCCCTACCTAAGAAGCTATCCCCTTTGCGCTGAGCGGAGTAGCTTAGTCGGCGAAGTTTACTGGTCGATGAACAATTCGCGACTCCTCGATGACCAGCTTGCAGATTTGCCTTGCGGTCTCGCGTGGGATAGAGTCGCGCTTCCGAAAGCGGAGAAGGTGCATGCCAGGGGCAAGGACAGCAAAGGGAACGATCAGGCGGGGGCACAAAGAAAGCGTTCGCCCGCTGATCCCGGCGGACCGGATTCAGAAAAGGATTCGCTTGCTGGCCAAAGAGATTCGCCGTGATTTTCCCGAAGAACGGCTGCACCTGGTGAGCGTTCTAAAGGGCGGAGTATTTTTTCTCACGGACCTTGCTCGAAGCATCCCTGGGGAGGTTTCCTTCGATTTCATTGCCGTCGCAAGCTACGGGCAGAACACGCATTCCTCCGGTCAAGTCCGTCTGACGCGAGACCTGGACTCCAGCATCGAGGGCCGAACGGTGATCGTCGTGGAGGACATCCTGGATACCGGAATGACGCTGCAATATTTATTGCGGCTTTTTCAGCAGCGCAAACCGAAGCACCTGAGAGTGGCAGTGCTGCTGGATAAGCCGGAGCGACGTATTGCCGCGGTGCACGCGGATTATGTGGGCTTCACCATTCCCAACGAATTTGTCGTCGGTTACGGGCTCGACTACTCGGAACGCTACCGCAACCTGCCTTACGTAGGGATTTTGAAGCTGGGAGGCGGAGTGAAGGCGCAAGAGTAAGTAGGGCAAGGCTTTCGGAATTCTCCGTTCCTCAGGTTCGTGGAGTCATAAGCTGATTCCAGGGACGGCAAATCCCCGTTTCTAGCACCTGCTATAATGGTTCTAGTCCATGAACCCCACCGAAGAACACATTGTTCCCACCGCTTTCGGCGGTGGCTCGGAAATCTCCACCGAAGTGCTGGCCACGCTTGCCGAGATCGGCGAGGAGGTCAACGCCTCGCTGGATTTAGACGAAGTATTGGCGCGCGCCGCAGCGCTCATCAAGCGTCACATTGACTACGAAATCTTCGGCGTACTGATGATCGAAGGGGACGGAAGCTATCTCCGTCACCGGTTTGCCATCGGTTACCCACGGGAGCTCGCGGAGAGCCTGCGCATTCCCATGGGACAGGGAATAACCGGGACGGCCGCGGCCACCGGCCATTCCGTTCGCGTGAGCGACACCTCTAAGGACCCCCGGTACATCAACGCCATCGAGAGCGTGCGCTCTGAATTGGCCGTTCCTCTCATCGTGCGCGGTAAATGCGTGGGCGTGCTGGATATTCAGAGCCGCCATCTCGATTACTTCACTCGCGATCAGCAAAATATTTTGACGCTGCTCGGAAGTCGCCTGGCGATCGCCATTGAGAACGCGCGGCTGTTTGAAAAAGTAAAAGCGCAGGCGGATACCTTGCTCTTGTTGAGTGAAGTGGGTCGCGAGACCAGCGCGATTCTGGACGTGGAAGAGCTGCTCCGGCGCGCCGCGGAACAAACCAAGCGCGTGATCGATTATCAGATTTTGAGCATCATGCTGTATGACGAGGAGCAGAAAGTTTTCCGGCATCGCCTGGATGTAAAGCACGGTCAGAGCGTTCAAGGACGTCTGAGGGCAACGACCAGCGAAGGCATCGTGGGTGCCGCAGCGACGTTGAAAGAGCCGGTCCTGGTTCCCGATGTCACCGTCGACCCGCGCTACGTCATGGTCAATCCCGAGACGCGCTCGGAACTGGCGATTCCCATGATGCACCAGCGAAAGGTCATTGGCGTCCTCGACCTGGAAAGCCCCATCCCGAACTATTTCACCGAAGACCACGTGCAGACGCTTTCGATTCTCGCCGCGAATCTGGCGGTGTCGCTCGAAAATGCCCGCCTTTATGAACAACTGGCAAAGGAAGAGGCGCGGCTGGAGCGCGATCTGCACGCGGCAAAACGAATCCAAGGCGCGCTGCTGAGGCCGGCGCCCGCGGAGGATTACGGCGTGGACCTCGCGGCGCGGTATTTATCAGCTCGCGAGGTGTGCGGGGACTTGTACGATTTCTTGCGGTACGGGCCTCAGCAGCTCGGTATCGCGCTTGGGGACGTCAGCGGCAAAGGAACCGCCGCGGCATTGTACGGCGCGGTAGCTATTGGCATCATGCGCAGCCTCGCTCCGCAAAAGCTGCAGCCGGCCGAGATGCTGAGGCAGATGAATCAGCTGGTAGGCGAACGCCGGATCGAAGGACGTTTCATGACCGCGTGCTTTGCCACTTGGCAAAAAGGCCGCCAAAAACTGCGCGTGGCCAACGCGGGTCAGTCGCAACCTTTGTTGTACAAAGACGACCGCTGCGGCAGGATCGAATTGACGGGCTTTCCCCTGGGTCTTTATGAAGATGTGACCTACGAGGAATGGGGAGTCACGCTGGAGCCGGGAAACATTCTGGTATTTCACTCCGACGGCATCACCGAAACCGTCAACAGCGAAGGCCAATTCTTTGGCACTGCGCGACTGCACGAATTGATTGAGAAACACCATCACCTGACCGCAACGGAGCTGGCCGACAATATTCTGAGCGAGGTGGACTGGTTTTCGAGCAGTGCGCCCCTGTCAGATGACCGCACCCTCGTGGTGATGAAGGTCCGATGAGCCATTCGAAGGCTGAGGTTCCACGCAAGTTGAACTTTGTCGATCCAGCGGCGTTTACGCCGCATTTCTCCTGGAAGGCTTCCCGAGCAGGGTCGCAAGAACAGGTGTTCTGCGAGGGAGTGTCGTTGCCGGCCGTGGCCGATAAGTTTTCTACGCCGACTTATCTGTACAGCAGCGCGGCGATTGACGACGCTTACCGTGAATTCCAGGAGGGGTTAAACGGAATTCGCCACACCATTTGCTTTGCGGTGAAGTCCAACGGCAATCTTTCCCTCTTAGAGCGGCTGGCCAAGCTAGGCAGCGGCTTCGACATCGTTTCGGGCGGCGAGCTGCGCCTCTTGCGGCGTCTTGGCGTGCCCGGGGATCGCATTGTGTTTTCCGGGGTGGGGAAAAGTCGCGAGGAAATTCGAGAGGCGCTGAACTATAGAGTCAGCGGGCAAGAGGGCCATCCGGGAATCCTTCTGTTTAACGCGGAATCAGAAGCGGAACTGGAAATCTTGACCGAGGAGGCCGCCCGCGTCGTGGAAAAAGGGGAAAAGCCTCCGGCAGCCGCCATCCGCGTGAATCCGGATGTGCTTGCGGGCGGCCACCCGCACATTGCCACAGGACGCCACGAGCATAAATTTGGCCTCGACTGGAAGGCAGCGAAGCGGCTGTATCTGACGCACGGTCATTCGAAATGGATTCGCTGGGCGGGCCTCACCGCGCACATCGGATCGCAAATCACCACGCTCGAGCCTTTTCGCCTCGCGGTAAGGCGGCTGGTAGGTTATTTGAAGGAGCTGAAATCGCAGGGAATTGCCCTCCGGTATCTCGACGTCGGGGGCGGCTTAGGCGTTCGGTACGCGGATCAAAAGCCGCCGAAACGAACGGAGTACGCCAGACTCATCCGAGAGCTCCTGCGCGGGATCGATGTCGCGGTTCTGTTGGAGCCGGGACGCTCCATCATCGCGCAATCGGGCGTGCTGCTTACGCGCGTTGTTTATACGAAGACGAACCGCGGCAAGCGTTTTGTGATTGTGGATGGCGCCATGAACGATCTGATGCGGCCTTCCCTCTATGGCGCGGTTCACCCAATTACAAGGCTGACGCGCGACACCAACCTGCGGATCTCCAAACGGCAACGCGTGGACGTCGTTGGCCCGGTGTGCGAGACCGGAGATTGTTTCTTGCACGACTGGCCTCTCGGCGAAGTGCAAACCGGCGACCTGCTGGCTATTTGGAGCGCTGGCGCCTACGGAATGGTGCTGGCGTCGAATTACAACGCCCGCTGTCGGCCAGCGGAAGTGCTGGTGGAAGGCGACGCCTTTCGGCTGATTCGCCGGCGCGAGACGCAGGAGGATTTGCAGCGCTCGGATACCCTGGACGAGAAAGAAATCTCGAGGAGCGCATAACGGTCGACAAGAATGGCTAGTTCTCTCTCTCCGCGTAGACGACCTTTCCGCCCACAATCGTGTAGCGCACCAACGCGTCTTTGATTTTCTCCTGAGCCATCGCAAACAAATCGCTGTCGAGGACTACCACGTCCGCCAGTTTTCCAGGTGTGAGCGAGCCTTTTTCTTTTTCGCGAAACTCCGCAAAAGCCGAACCCATCGTGTAAGCCTCGATGGCTTCCTCCAGGGTTAGCTTCTGCTCTGGAAACCAGCCACCGGGATTCTTCCCGTCGAGCGTGGCTCGCGTCACTGCGGCGTACAGGCCAAGCATCGGATTGAGCGGAGCGACGGTCCAATCGCTTCCGAAAGCGAGCCGCACGCCGTGCTCGAGGAACGTCCGAAATGCGTACGTGGTTTTGGCGCGCTCGTGGCCAATGCGCTTTTCCGCCCAGCGGCCATCGTCGATGGCGTGGTAGGGCTGAACGGAAGCAATGACCGCAAGTTGCCGAAAGCGCGAGAAATCTTCGGGGCGCAGATGCTGCGCGTGTTCGATGCGCCAGCGGCGGTCTCCGCGCGCGCCGTTTTGCTTCGCCACTTCTGCGTAGATGTCCAGCATGATGCGGTTGGCCTTGTCCCCGATAGCGTGGACCGCCAGTTGCAAGCCCGCCTTGTCGGCGCCGAGAGCCATCTTCAGCATGTGGCCCTCGGGCAGCATCATCTCGTTGGGCAAGCCAGAAGTTTCTGGCGCGTCGTCGTATGGCTTTTCAAAAAGCGCGGTGGTTGAGCCCAGCGAGCCATCCGCAAATCCTTTGAGCGCCCCGAGATGAATCCAATCATTGCCAAAGCCCGCGCGGATTCCGGCGGTGGCCGGAGCTTGCCATTGCGGAAGCGGAGTGATCGAGTAGATGCGAAGCGTCAATTCGCCGCGAGCCTCGAGCGTTTGGTAAGCGCGAACATCTTCGGTGGAGCTGATGTCGTGAATGCTGGTTACTCCGACACGGCGCGCTTCGTCCATTGCGGCATGAATCATGCGCAGGAGTTGTTCTTCGGACGGAGGCGGAATGACGCGATAAATCAGGTTCATTGCGGCATCCTTGAGGAGGCCCGTGGGATTGCCGTCGTGATCACGAACGATAGTGCCCCCAGGAGGATCTTTGGTGTCTCGCGTGATGCCCGCGAGGCGCAAGGCGAGAGCGTTGGCCATGGCCATGTGTCCGTCATAACGGCTCACGAAAACCGGGGTGTCCGGGGTCAGCGAGTCAACCCAATCGTGCGAAGGGAGCGGCTTGCCGCCCCACAGTTCGTGATCCCATGTTCCGCCCAGCATCCACTCGCCCTTCCCGAGCTTCCTGGCTTGTTCGCCGATGCGGCGGGCAAATTCCTGCGGCGTGTTTGCGTCGCGCAGGTGCACGCTGCTGATCTCGCCTCCGCCGCTGCTGAAATGCACATGGGCGTCGATGAATCCAGGAAGGACGCTTTTCCCCTGCGCGTCGATCGTTTTCGTTGCCGGTCCAATCCATTTGGCGATTTCTCGGTCAGAGCCCACCGCAACGATACGGCTATCGCGGACGGCCACGGCCTCCGCGCGCGAGTTCTCTGGATCCACCGTCCAGACGTGTCCGTGAACAATGACCAGGTCGGCGAAAGAAGGCTGTTGCGCGTACGCGCCTGCCGCGGTAAACAGAAAAATCATCGCCACGGCAAACACCAGTCTCATGAATGGCTCCAGGCAAATTCTGCAATGGAAAAGAAAGGGAAGCGGGGCTCGGGAGTCAAGCTTCGCCCCATTTCAGCTTGCTCCGCAAGATCTCGAAATACGGCTTTCTCGGCGGCTGAATGAGCTGCAATGGTTCATTGGCGCGCCGCACGCGGGCGATGTCCGTGGGTTGCATGGCCAGACCGCGCTGTCCGTCGATCGTCAGATAAACGGATTCGGTGTCGTCGTTGAGTCGCACTTCGACGGTCGACGTATCGGGGACAACCAGGGGACGGTCGCTCAACATGTGCGGACAGATGGGTGTGATAAGGAACGCGCCCACAGCTGGATGCAGGATGGGCCCACCGGCGGAGAGGGAGTAGGCTGTGGAGCCTGTGGGGCTCGAAACGATCAATCCATCCGCCCGGTAGCGGCAAACAAAATCTGAATCGATGCTCAGCTCCAATTGAATCAGTCGTGCAAACGAGCCCTTATGAACAACCGCCTCATTGAGGGCGCATTGCGTCTCGATGACCGAGCCCGCGCGCACGAGTTCGGCCTGCAACATCGCCCGCTGGCTGATGGAGGAGTGCCCCCGAAGCGCTTCTTCGAGCGCGGGATAAAGCTCGTCGAGGGTGAAGCTGGTGAGGAAGCCGAGACGGCCCATATTGATGGGTAAAATGGGAATGTGGCGTGGTGCCGCCAAGCGCGCAGCTGCCAGGATCGTGCCGTCCCCGCCGAGAACCAGCAATAACTCAGAAACATCCGCCACCGCCGGCGCAGGCTGGCCGTGGGATCCGCCGGTTAGTGCGGCCGCGGTGTCTTCGTCGAGCACCGGCTTGATTCCGCGGTTCTCCAGCCATTCGAGCAAAGGCGGAACGACGACGGAGAGTTGTTCGCGCCGAGATCGGGAAAGAATGCCTATCGTTTGAACTGCTTTTCCGGGGCGCATGGGCGTGTGCGATTCTACCCCATAGGCTTTTTTCGGGCGCAGAGAAAATACTCCTGATTGCCTTCGGCGCCGGTCATTTTGCTGGGGCGGACTTTGAGAAATTTGAAACCGAGAGACTTCAAGTGTTTGCTCACCGAGAGAACCGCTTTTTCCCGCAGCCTTTTGCTCTTAACAATCCCGCCCGCGCCAACCTGTTTGCGCGGCAATTCGAACTGCGGCTTGATCAGGATCAAAAATAAACCGCCGGGCTTTGCAAGTCTGGCCGCGGGCTCGACAACCTTTTCAACGGAGATAAAGGAAACATCGACTACGGCCAGGTCCGCCGGTTCGGGAATATCCTCTTTCTGCAGTTCGCGTGCATTCTTCTTGACGGAGACTACCCGCGTGTCCTGTCTCACCTTCCAGTCGAGTTGTTCGACATTGACGTCCACGGCGTAGACGCGAGCCGCGCCGTGCTGTAGCAGGCAGTCCGTGAAGCCGCCATGCGAGGAACCAACATCAAGGCAGACCAGGCCCATCGGATTAAGTGAAAAATCCTTAAGCGCGCCTTCCAGCTTGAACCCGCCGCGGCTGACATATTTCTGGTGCCGAGCGGCAACCTCAATCTTCGCATCGCTCGGGACCGGCATGCCGGCCTTATCACCACGCTTGCCGTCCACCAGCACCTCCCCGGCGAGAATCATGGCCGCCGCTTTTTCGTGAGATTCGGCAAGCTTGCGCTCCACCAGAAGTACGTCCAGGCGCTTTCGAGCTGGCTTATCCTTCATGAAGGCCCCGAATCTTTTCAGGTTCTGCGCAGGACAAGAAACTCGGCGATCTCGCGCAAGCGCGCGGCGCGCTCGTCGTAGGGAGAAAGTTCGGCAATGGCCCTGGTAGCGAGCTCCTTGGCAATGTGATGCGAGCGTTCCAGTCCATACACTGCAGGGTAAGTTGCCTTCTGCTGCGCCAAATCCTTGCCGGCGGTTTTGCCGAGAGCGGAGGAAGACTCTTCGACGTCAAGAATGTCGTCGGTGACCTGGAAAGCCCACCCGATGGTTTCACCGAAGCAGCGGAGCCGCGCTACATCATCGGCAGCTGCGCCGGCCGACAGGGCTCCGGCAGTAACCGACGCGCGGATCAGCGCAGCGGTTTTCGAGCGGTGAATATATTCGAGCATCTTTTCATCGACGGGCTGGCGTTCCGCTTCGATATCCGCCACTTGTCCGCCGACCATGCCATTGACGGTGCCGGCGGCGGCGGCGACCTCGCTTAAGACGGCGGCGCGGCGTTCCGCGGGCACCGGCGTTGCTCCGATGGCCTCGAATGCCAATGTCAAAAGCCCGTCACCGGCAAGAATTGCCAGGGCTTCGCCGAATTTCTTGTGGCAGGTCGGCTTGCCGCGCCGCAAGTCGTCGTTGTCGAGCGCCGGCAGGTCGTCGTGAATCAGGGAATAGGTGTGAATAAATTCGAGTGCGCAAGCCGGATGCAGCGCCGGCGTGACGTCGCTTGAAAAAATGCGCGCGGTTTCCAGGCACAGAATCGGCCGCATGCGCTTGCCGCCGGCAAAGACGCTGTAGCGCATGGCGGTGTGGATGGACGTTGGCTGCGCGGTCTCGGCGGGCAGCAGCCGGTCAAGGGCGGCGTCGACCGCCACACGATCTTCCTCAAAAAAGGGGGAAAGTTTCATCGTGGAATGGAACCCGCCCGAGCGACAGCAGAGCAAGGCGTCACGATTCGGTCTCCCGTTCCGGATCAAAAGGTTCTGCGGTCAACCTGCCATCCGCTTTCTTGAGCAGGATCTCCACGCGGCCCTCGGCTTCTTCCAGTTGCTTCTGGCATTCTCGCGACAGGGCCACGCCCTCTTCAAAAAGCTTCATCGCATCGTCCAGCGAGAGCTGCGGGCTTTCTAATCGGCGCACGACTTCTTCGAGGCGTGCGAGCGAGCGCTCGAAGTCCGGCTTCTTTGGCGGTTCGGGCTTTTTGGGTGCGGGTGTATTCACAAAATACGCCTTCGTGAGGTGCCCACGTTCATTTCTGACACTTCCGGCAGCAGTATGTCGAGCGGCCGCTCTGCTCGATGCGCTGAATTACCGCTCCGCATCGGCGGCACGGCTCTCCTTCCCGGCCGTAGGCGCGCAAAATCTTCTCGAGTCCCTGAAACCACCACTGCGAGTCGTGAAGGTCCGGCGCCGGGTGCAGGCAGCATTCTAAGGCACGCGCGAGAACCGACACAATTGCTTTGTGCAGGCGACGGGCCTCTTCCGGCTTCAATGATTTGGCCCGGCGCCGCGGATCGAGGCGCGCATGCCACAGCGATTCGCAAGAATAGATATTTCCGAGCCCCGCGACTCGGGTTTGGTCCAACAAAAAGTCCTTTAACGGTCGCGCGGATGCGGCTAGCAGCTGGCGGAATCGCCCGACGGAAAAATCCGCAGAAAGCGCATCGATTCCGAGAGAGCTCAGCCCCGGGCTGCCTTCGCACGAGTCCCAGGCATAAACGCGCCCAAAATGGCGACGGTCCGCGAAGCCAAGTACGCCCTTGCCGAATTCCAAGGCAACATCCACATGAACTCCTTTCTCCTTATTGTTCGCGCGCTCCAGCAACTCAGCTCCATTCGAGAACCAGACCAGCTGGCCATCGAGCCGGAAATGCAATGTAAGCAGTCCGCGATCGAGTACCAGAAGCGCATATTTGCCTTTGCGGTCTACCCGCCGGATCGAGCGATTTGTTGCAAGTTCGACCAAGCGAGATGCTTTTTGCGGCTTCACGGCGATGGGATGAAAGACGTGCACCGACCGAATGCGCTGCCCCTGCACGAGGGGGCGCAGCGTACGGACCACCGCTTCGACTTCAGGCAATTCGGGCATCCGCGTGCCGGGTGATCAAGAACCGGGTTTCAGCGTGAGCGTATGCTTCTTGGCCTTGGCTTCAGCCGCGACGCTGAATGGCGCAAGAATCGGCTTGCCTTGGTACCAATACGGAAACTCGTCGGAATAATGGATGCTGCCCGGCTGCCCGGATTCGCCGGAAGTAATCAGCAGGATGGACTCGTCCCAGTTTGCAGGATTGGCCACAAACCGCATCGCCGGCCCATGCGTCTTTGTCGCAGCGCGCACGCTGTAAACCGTCCCCGACTGCGGTTTGCCGGCAATACTCAGAAACGCCTTCAAAAGCCCCTGGCGTCCCAGGGGGTGGAACATGTCCAGCGAATCAAAATTCTTCCACGCCCAGTCTTCCACCCGTTCGCTCCTGCTGTCTTCCGCCAGCCTTTTCACCGCTTCGTCCGCAGCGGCCACGAGCAGTTCGTCATAATTTTTGCACGGGCTCGGCAGCCACTTGGAAGGACGATCCGTCAGCGTCGTCTGAAGAAACGTCATGCTCCGCCACTGATAAAGGCTGGCCTCCTCCCCGAGAACCGGTGCGAGGATGAGCTTGAGCGCCGCGAGGCGCACATTGTGAAGGAAGGAAATCTCCGGCGAATTGGCGTCGGCAATTCCGTTCCAGTCCTTTAACCCGTCAATCAGCTTCTGCGCGCGCGGGTCTTTGGGCTTCACCGTTTTCGCGGCGGCGAGCAATTGTTCGGCGAGAAACACATGCGGGTAGCTGTAAGTATCGGTCTCGACCTTCAACATGTCCTCTATCCGCAAATCGCGGCGGTCGTGCAGCAAATCATAGATGCGCGCCGTGCGGTACGGCTCTTCCCAGCGGTCGGTCAAGTACGGTTTGTAATTTGGCCCCACCACGCGCGCGTTCGCGGTGACAATCAATCCGCTCTCGGGATCAAGCGCTTGCGGAAGCTGATCAAACGGGAGGTATCCGGTCCACGCGTAATCGTCGGTGTCTCCCGGTTCAGGCACCTCGCCATGCCCCTTCTTCCGAATGGGCACACGCGCCGCCATAACGTAGCCGATATTTCCCTGCACGTCGGCATAGACCGCGTTTTGCGCGGGCCCCCAGACGGCTTTCATCGTGTCACGAAATTCTTTCCAGCTGCGTGCCTTGCCGAGCCAGTTGTAGCTGTTGGCCAACCCGCCGGGCTCCGTAGCTGTCCAGCGCATCGCGTAACCCTGGTCGCCTTCCCGGCGCACAATGGGCCCGTGGCGCGTCACGGTCACCGCGAGATGTTCCTCAGGCTGGCCCTTTACCCGAATCGTTTCATCGATGGTTTGCGCCTTTACCCACGAGCCCTTCACGCGATACTCGTCGGGCGAAGCCGGATTAAACGTCTCGATGTAAAGGTCCTGCACCTCGGCGCCGCTGTTGGTGAAGCCCCAAGCGATATGCTCGTTGTGGCCGATGATAACCATGGGTGCGCCAGGCAATGTGAACCCTTCCACGTTCCACGCTGGCGCCGTGAGATGCACGGCGTACCAGATGGAAGGCATCATGAGCTCGAGGTGCGTGTCGTTGGCGAGCAGCGGCTTCCCCGTGGCCGTGTGCGCTCCGCTCACAACCCAATTGTTGCTGCCCAATCCTTGCCGAATTTCGCTCCAGGACTCCACGAGAACGCTTTCCACCGATTGCGCTAACGCGGAAGTGAGATCGGGGGCGCTTCGCCCCGACTCGCCGCCGGTTGCCGTGCCGAGCTCCGCCTTAAAAACGGTATCCGGCTGCATATCGTCGTCATCATCCTCGTCGGGATCGGTCGCCGAGCGCTCGGACCCATCATTCGGCACCTGCGGATCGCCGATCACAAAATGATCCATCGCGGATTGCCGGGAAAACAGGTCCTTGGCGCGGTCCGGCCCGGCGCGTTTGGTGACTTTGGCGCGGTTCAATTTGCGCTCGCGCGTATCCGTCAACGTCCGATACATGTAGCCGGAAATCGCCAGCGTGTCCGCCGGTTTCCAGGGTTGCGGCCTGTAGCGAAGCAGCGAGAACTCCAACGGCAGGTCGCTCACGTGCTGCTTGATAAATTGGTTCACGCCGCGGGCATACGCGTCGAGAATTTTGCGCGGCTCCGGGTCGAGCGTCGCCGCTTCGCGGTCCGCGGCGGGGCCCAATCCTAGGGTGCGGAAATCTTTGTCGATGGCAAGCGTGCGGGACCCGAGAATCTCCGACAGTTCCCCGCGCGCCACGCGACGCAGCAAATCCATCTGCCAGAGCCGGTCCTGCGCCATGACGTAGCCCTGGGCTTCGGCGAGGTCTTCGACCGATGCGGCGCGGATGTGTGGCACACCCCAGCCGTCGCGGTCCACGGTAACCGGGTGCTCGAGATCGGCAATGGAAATGCCTCCATCGAGCCGCGGCAATGGCCGGTAGACGAACCACCACGCAGCCGCACCAGCAAAAATGACAAGGAACCCAAGAATCCAGGAAAAGACGCGGGCGAAAGTTCTCAATGGCACTCCTGGGTAAAGTGAGAAGAAATCAGTTTAGAGGAGCCGTTTGCCGCGTGCAACCGCCGAACAAGGCCTAGTGCGCGTTGCGTGGCCGGCTCCCACAAAAAACGATGAACAGGCCATCCTGGAACCGCGGCTTTTGCCGGGGACAGAACTGAAGCCGAACCACAAATTGCCGTTTCGGGTCGATCGGGATTTTGCCCGTCCCGAGAAGACTGCCTATTTTTTCTTCGGTTCTGGCTTGGGTGGCGCGGCGGGCTTCAAGCCGGCCGCCGCATCTTGCAAATCCTTAACCGCTGTTGCGCCCAATTCATACAGCGCAGGCTCATTCTCGCGTTTTGCCACGTAGCGGTCGGCGTTTTTTGCGATTTGCACTTTTTCTACCCGCTTGCCGCTGTCGGAAGTCACGGTGATCTCGATCGAAGGGGTGGTGAAGCCACTGTCCGGGAATTTTGTCGCCGTCAGATCGCGGACGTCCGCCACGAGCGTGCCGACGTTTCCTTCATCCATCTTCACTCCGCTGGACCACCAGTCGGAGCCGCTGCGGGTGAGAAAAGTGCTCTTCGCGCCATCGCGAATTTCGATTTTTTCCGGATCGGCCCAGCCGAAATCGAACAGCTTCTTGTTTCGAAAGTCGTCCAGGTTCTTGTCCATCGATTTGCCGACGGGGGACAAAACTTTGTAGGCTCCCGCGACCCCGCTGGATTTCGCGTAGTAGTCGTCTTTGTTCTTGCGCACTTCGAGTTCCGCGGTCCCGGCCACGTCGGTGAGTTTTGCGGTGGCCACCGGGGTGCCGGCGTTAAACGCGCTCACGTCCTTTTTCTGATCTTCCGTTGCGCTTAGCTCCATCTTCGCGTCGCCGAGCGACCGCACCAGGTCCTCCACCGCGCTTTGGTCCGCTCGTAGCGGCTTGGGCTTGAGGATCAGCCACTGGTCTTTGCTGCGCGCCAACTCGATGGTTTGCTTCTTTCCGGTCAGCTCGACTCGGCTCAGCTTCTCCGAATCAAATGTCAGCAGGCGCTTGTCCCTCAGATCGTTCTCCGTCTTGTCCAGGCCGGTTTTATGGTAGCTCGCGACAATGAACACGCGTGGATCGCCCTTCAGCGCGGCGTAGGCTCCGCTGCCCGTCGGGGTGTCATCGCCGAGCAACAAGTCCTCGGATTTCCTGTTTTTCTCCGTGAGGCTGATTTCCATCGCAGGCTTGGCCAGCCCGTAGGCATTCAGGTCGGCAGCTTTCTCTTCTAGCAGGCGGTCGGAATTCAATGGCGAAAGATTGGAAAGCAGCGTCGAGACCGAGTCCTGGTCGGCAGGCAATGGTTTTGGCGCCGTGATTTGCCACTTGCCCGCCCCGTTCTTGGACAGCGTCAAGACCGGCGTACCTGTCTTTGAAATCGTGATGCCCGAGACGTCCGCCGGCGTCACGTCCAGAATCTTCGGCGAAGACTCCGCCGCAGAGGTCAAGCTGCTCGCAGCCGGTTTTCGATGGTTCGACCAGTATAGCGCGCCCGCCAGCGCTGCTAGCACGATGGCGGCGACCAGCAGCCCTCTACCTTTCATAAATGGTTCCCGAACATCTTCTCGTCTGCTTCCCCACGCCTGCTACCTTCTCCGCCACCAAACCCAGACTCCCGCAATGGCGACGCCGATCGGCAGGATTCCCAGGCTGGTGATGCCCACCCAATTGAGCTGCGACTGCGTCATGGTGAGCGTCCGAATGTCCCGGTCTTTCGGCCGGATGGAAATCAGCTCTTCATCCGACGCCAGCCAGTTGATGGCGTTCATCGCCAGGTCCCGGTTTCCGTTAAACGGAAGAAACGCGTTCGAGACCCAATCCGAACTGCCGACGACCACAAAGCGCCCTTGTGAATTCTCCCGGCCCGTCCGGTAGGAGCCGGCCGCGGCTAGGGTTAGGGGTCCTTTTTTGTTCTTCGGGTCGCTCGCGTTGATGCGCGGCGTATCTAGCTTTTCCGTTGCCAGGCTGGTCTCGGAGGATTCAAACAGCTTGTCAACGGTGGTCTTGTCGCCGCTCTTGATTTCGAGTGAGCGCGAATACGGGAACGCCGTCGCGTTGCCTTTCATCGTGTTCACGATTTCGTGCGAGTCGTAGCGCGTCACCAACGCATCTTCGTAGCCAAGACCCGCGAGCTGGCCTATGGGATTGAGGTCCAGAACCAGGTCTTTCCCCGGCGTGACTCCCCAGCTTTCGAGAACCTGCGAAAGCGCTTCGTTGTCGGCTATTTCTGTTCGCCCCATTTTCAGCGGTGGATTGAGCAGGAACATCGCACGCCCGCCGCCCTCGACATACTTCTTGATGGCGTCCACTTCTGGTTGCTGATAATCCGACTTCGGCCCCGCGACCACCATCACCGTGCAGTCAGAGGGGACTTCCGCCGTTGTCAGCAGACTGATGGACTTCGTTTGGTACGCCTCTTTCCCAAGCAAGTCCTTCAACCGCGAATATCCGTCGCCCCCGGTTTCGTCGATCTGATGTTCGCCGCTGCCGCTGACGAAGCAGATTGTGCGCGTGTTCGACTTGAGATCCCGAATAAAGGCACCGGTGATGCCTTCCTCGGTAAGGCCGTTGGCTTCTTCTTTTCGCGTGCCAATCTCAACGATCGCTGTGCCCAGGCTCTTAATCCCTGCCTCCCGCGCCGCCAGCGGGGTTTTTTCCAGGTCCACATATTTCACTTGGACCTTGGGGGAAAGATTCGCGTACTGCTCCAGCGTGTCCCGGGCATGGCTGAATCCGGTCGGCCGGTCGTAGTAATAAATCGTCGCCGGCTCCTTGAGGTCCTTCACAATCTTCGCGGTTTGCTCCGACAGGCTGTAGCGCTTGTTGGCGGTCGAATCATACGTTTTGTTGTAGCGGTCGGCCAGGACATTCGCCACCGTGATGATGGCCACCACCACGGCAATATAGAGCGTCACATAAGCCACATATCTGGTTTGTCTGGCCTTGAGCAGTTGGAGGTTCATCTACGCCCTCCACCGCAGGGATTCGAGCGAGCGCGCTGTCAGAAACAGCCCCAGGAAGATCACGCTCAGGTAATAAACGGCATCCTTGGAATCAATCACACCCTTAAGGAACGATTCCATGTGCGTGGTCGTTGAAATGTACGTCATCACCTGAGCCCACGTGGAATATTGATAGCTGCCCACCCATCCAAGCACGAAAATGATTAGGCACACGGCAAACGTGATCGCGCCCGCGATGATTTGGTTCTTAGTCAGAGTGGAGATAAAAATGCCAATCGCCAGCAGCGCTGCCGCCTGCAGCAGCACGCCCAAAAGACTGATGGCCATGGGCTTCCAGTCCGGGTTCCCGTATTTGAAGAGAAAGAGAAAGTTCAGCGAGGCGATGCACAGCATCGCCGCATAAAGAAGTACGGAGGCCGACCACTTTCCAAGAATGACCTCGCCATCACGGACGGGAGACGTCGCGAGCAGCTCGATCGTCCCATTGCGCTTTTCCTCGGCGAACAGCCGCATCGACATGAGCGGGATCACCAGCAAATTAATGACGTTTATATTCCCGAAAAGTTGCCGCACGATCTGGTCGTTGACGTTCATGGGAAACATCTCCCCGCGCATCTGCGCCTCCATGCTGTAATAAATGAACGCTCCCACCATGTTCCAGAAGAAGAATCCAAAAATTCCTGCGTATATGATGAAAAGGATATAGGCGATGGGTGAAACAAAATAGCTGCGCAGCTCCTTTTGGCAGATGACCCAGACGTTTTTCATTGTGCCGCTTCCTTTGCCTTCGGTTTTTCCGCCGGCGTTTCCGATTGCTCGCGCGTCAGTTGCAGGAAGATTTCCTCCAGGCTTACCGACGACGGTCGCATCTCATTCAAGTCCCAGCCGGCTTCAACCACTGCGCGCGCCAGGTCCCCGCGCACGAAACTACCCTTGCGGTTTTCCACTTCAAAAGTACTTCCGTGGCGGCGTTTTTCCTTGAACGTCACGCGGCTAACCCCGGCAATCTTCTCCAGCCGTTCGCGGACCACGGGAGCGTCGAGTGCGCCGTCTCGCGACGCCACTTCCACAAGCATGGTCTCCGCTCCGCGCGCCCGGCTTTGCAGGTTGCTCACCGAGTCTGTCGCCACCAGTCTTCCTTTGTTGATAATGATCACCTGCTGGCAGGTCTGCTCGACCTCCGGGAGGATGTGCGTGCTCAAGATGATGGTATGGTCGCCGGCGAGGCTTTTGATCAGATCGCGCGTCTCGTTGATTTGCTTCGGATCCAGTCCCGCCGTGGGTTCGTCCAGAATGAGCACGTCGGGATTGTGGAGAATCGCCTGGGCCAAACCAACGCGCTGGCGATACCCCTTCGAGAGCTTGCCGAGCAGCTTTTCTTTCATGTCGGTGATCGCGCAACGCTCGCAGGCCGTGTCCACGCGTTGCCGCAGGTCCGCGCCCGACAGTCCTTTCAGCTTCCCTACGAACATCAGATATTCCGTCGCGCGCATCTCGTGGTACAACGGCGGCATCTCCGGGAGATACCCGATGCGCTTTTTCACTTCGATCGGCTGCTCGAGAACGTCAAACCCGGCAACGCTCGCTGTGCCTGAGGTAGGAGGCAGAAAGCACGTCAGCATGCGCATCGTCGTGGTCTTGCCGGCTCCGTTCGGCCCAAGAAAGCCTACGATCTGACCTTTCTCGACTTCGAACGAGATGTGATCGACAGCCGTAGTGCGTGCGTACCTTTTTGTAAGCTCGCTTACTTTGATCATGATTTTTTCAATTTGGAGAAAATTTCCCAACGCGAAACGGCCGAGAACTGCCGAATGCTTCACTCAATGCGTAGCAGTGAAATAATATCGTAAGAACTTCCGAACCCACGTGTCAACCCTCCCTTTTCAACTCTGATTGCATTTCTTCAAAAAAAGCTGCCTGGGTAACAAGGTCTCGGCGTGGAATTACATCGGCAGAAATCAAGCGCGGGCAGGGAAACCTAGTTGCCCGAGAGCAATATTCGTAGACCGCGCGTGCGGGTTTCCCGCACACGGCTTTCAGAAAGACGCAGGCTGCCGCGATGCCAGAGCAGGAAGCAACCCAACGAGGTTCGCAAGCACGTGCTTGCCGTAGAGCACCCGGATCTCTCCCCCGACGCCCCGGCGTGGAATTACATCCGCAGAGGTCAAGCGCGGGCAGGGAAACCTAGTTGCCCGAGAGCAATATTCGTAGACCGTGCGTGCGGGTTTTCCGCACACGGCTTTCAGGAAGACGCAGGCTGCCGCGATGCCAGAGAAGGAAGCAACCCAACGAGGTTCGCAAGCCCGTGCTCGCCGTAGAGCATTCGGAACTCTCCCGGTCATGGTTTCCGCCGCTTTTCGTTTTCCCTTCCTCAGGAAACACGCCCGCGAGCATCCCGCATTTCTCCTGCTACAATCACAGGATGAGCTAATAGGAGAATTTTCGCTGCTATGTTGGTAGTCCGCTTGATCGGCGTGCTGGCATTGGTTGGGCTTAACGGTTTCTTCGCGGCGGCGGAATTTTCACTCGTTGCGGTGCGTTTGTCACGCATCCGCCAGCTGGTGGCAAGAGGCAGCGTGCGCGCCCGCGTTGTCGAGGGTTTACTGGGCGATCTGCATCGGGTGGTTTCCGGTGTTCAGCTCGGCATCACGCTGACCAGCCTGGCCATCGGCGCCCTTGGCGAAGTCACAATCGCAAAGGAACTCCGGGTGCTGTGGCCCGGAAAGCCAGGCGTACACTCCGTTCTGCTAGCCCACGGCATTGCCTTGGCCTGTGCCTTCGCGCTTCTCAGCGGGCTTCATGTGGTGATGGGCGAGCTCGTTCCTAAAACTGTGAGCCTCGCGCGCGCCGAACGCGTGGCCTTGCTCGTGGCCGTTCCGTTTCGCTGGTTTCTCAATACCTTCCGCTGGGTCATCAGTCTCCTCGACGGCGTCTCCGGCGCCATCGTAAAAGCCTTGGGTGTCTCCGTTCCGCCGGTGCACGGCGTCGCGCATTCGACCGAGGAGCTGCAAATCCAGATTCAGCAGGCGCGCGAGCGCGGGTTGCTCGCCGCTGGCGAGGAAAAATTTATTCTCAGCGCGATAGAGCTCTCACAAATCCAGGTCCGCGAAATCATGGTGCCACGTCCCGACATGCATACCTTGCCCATCGAATCCAGTCTCGATGACGTGATGCGCGCGTTCGCCACCACGCAGCGCTCGCGCATTCCGGTTTACCGCGGTTCTATTGACCACATTCTCGGCTTCGTGCACATCAAGGACATGATGTGGGTGCTGCTTGATCGCGAGCGACGCCTCGAAGAAGATGTTCCCGCACCCTCTTTTGATTTGCGGCGTGTGTTGCGCGAAGTGCTCATCGTTCCTGAAACCAAGCCTGCCAGCGAATTGCTCCTCGAGCTGCGCACCCGCCGCGTCGGCATGGCCATGGTGGTCGACGAGTTCGGCAGCATTCTCGGCCTGGTGACCATCGAAGATATCCTCGAGCAAATGGTCGGCGAGATTCACGACGAGTTCGACGTTGTGGAGAGGCCGCTCCCGCTTGCCGACGGCGCGATGATTTTTGACGCCGCCCTGAACGTTCGCGACCTCGAGGCGCAATACAACATCACCTTGCCCGAAGATCCCGCCTACGCCACGGTCGGGGGCTTCGTCCTGGATCAACTCGGTTTCATCCCCAAGGGCGGCGAGAGTTTTGATTTTGGCAATTACCGCTTTGCCGTCGTCGAAATGGATGGCAAGCGCGTCGCTCGGGTGAAAATTCAGCGCATACGCCCGCCGGAAGCGGATGGCAAAACGGACGCCAAACCTGTGAACGCCGCCGATGCGATGATGCAACTGGCCAAAGGCTCGAAACCTTCCCCCGGAGACTCGTAACCGATTGACAACCACTCTCGAGAACCGTCGTTCCGGGCAAAGCGAGGAATCCCGGCAAGATTTCAGCAGAAACCGACGCTCCGGTTCCGGGCTCGAGCGCCATGCTCAACGGTGCCCGCGGCCGCCACTTCGACGCCCCGCACATGGTTGTTCGTCCGCGCACGCGCGCGCAACTCCAAGTCGCTCGCCTCTCCCGCTGACAGGCCCGCGTACGCCGCTGAGCGGGGCGGTTTCGAGCAAAGGCCGGGGGCCTGTCCGCATGTGGGCTTGGCGTTGCCATCGCTCGCACTCCTGGTCTATGCTGCGGGGCAATCGTGAAGGCAACCCACGCATCTCTCCGTCTTCCGGGCCGCTCCTCTACTCGAGGCCTGTCGACCCTTGCCCGGCTCTTCTGCTCGGTTTTCGTCTTGTGCGTCGCGGGCCTTTGGTGCGCGACGATGCTTTTTGGGCCTGTTGCGATGGCGCAGCAGGAGCCCGCCAAGCCGGTGGTG
>DATAIH010000270.1:0-1674 GCA_036262755.1 Candidatus Acidiferrum sp. | reverse complement strand
GCGGTTCGCCGAATGCGGACTGACGCTGCATCCCGAGAAGACGAAAATCGTCTACTGCAAGGATGATGACCGGCGCAGAGATTACCCCAACCAAAAGTTCGACTTCCTCGGCTATACATTCCGGCCGAGGTTGTCGCGACGCTGGCGGGGTACCTTCGGCGTCGTGTTCAGCCCGGCGGCCAGCGACAAAGCTCTCAAGACGATCCGACAGACGGTCCGAAGCTGGACGCTTCACGAGCGCAGCGACAAATCGCTGGATGACCTCGCCCGAATGTTCAACAGCCACATCCGGGGTTGGATCAATTACTACGGCCGGTACTACAAGTCGGCTCTCTACCCGACCCTGCGACACATCGACCGTATTCTGGCGCGATGGGCGCATCGGAAATTCAAGTCCTTGCGACGTCATCGGCGGCAAACAGCGCACTGGATCGCTCGCGTCGCGCGGCGACAACCATCGCTGTTCGCTCACTGGGCGCTTTTGCAGGGACGCGGCTGAACAATGGGAGCCGGATGAGGCGAGAGTCTCATGTCCGGTTCTGCGAGCGCGCGGGGGTGCGACTCCCCTGCGCGACTCACCTTGTCGTCGGCTTTGAGAAGGAAGCCGAGGCCCGACGCTTCTGGGACGCGATGCGGGCACGGCTGAGGGAGTTCTCGCTGTCGCTGCATCCGGAGAAGACCCGCCTGATCGAGTTTGGCCGCTTTGCCGCGGTCACACGCCGGCAGCGCGGGCTCGGCAAACCGGAAACCTTCAGTTTTCTGGGCTTCACGTTCATCTGCGGCAAGTCCCGGCAGGGCCATTTCCAGCTCAAGCGGAAGACCCGGCCAGACCGCATGCGCGCCAAGCTCCAGGAACTTAAGGAAGAGCTGCGATGGCGGATGCATCAGCCGATCCCCGAACAGGGGCGCTGGCTGAAGCAAGTCGTCACTGGGTTCTTCGCTTACCACGCGGTGCCGGCCAACGGCGCGGCGCTGAGCGCCTTCCGTTATCATGTGACGTGCCTGTGGCGACGCAGCCTGCGGCGGCGTAGCCAGAAGGACGCCTCCACATGGCAACGGGTGGGGAAGCTGGCTGACGACTGGCTGCCGAAACCGAAAATCCTTCACCCTTGGCCGCACCAGCGGTTCGCCGTCAAATACCCGAGGTGGGAGCCGTATGCGGGAGTTCCGCACGTACGGATCTGTGCGGGGGGCGCTCGGTAACGGGCGTTCCTACCGCGATCGGTCGGTTGGCTGTCGGAACCGATGGATTTGTCGATCGTGGTCAAGCGGCCATGAGTTTCTCCTTCGCCAATGGGATTGCGTCAAGGAAGGTCTGCATCGGGGTCTTGCCGAAGCACCAACGGCCCTGATGCGGTCGACGATAGTTGTATTCGACCAACCAAGCATCGAGATCGGCCTGCAGCTCGTCGATCGCATGATAGATCTTCTTGCGGAATGCGATCCGGTAAAACTCGTCCAAGACGGTGCGATGGAAGCGCTCGCAGATTCCATTTGTTTGTGGGCTCTTGGTCTTTGTGCGGCTGTGATCGATGTCCTCAACCGCCAGATAGAGCTCGTATTCATGGCTTTGGGTGCCGCAAAACTCGGTGCCGCGATCGGTCAGCACGCGCGATAGCCGGATGCCGTGCTCGTCATAAAGCGGCACCACCCGGTCATTGAGGATCTCGGCCG
>DATAIH010000269.1:0-2236 GCA_036262755.1 Candidatus Acidiferrum sp. | reverse complement strand
CGTCGCAGCGGCAGTGCTGCTGCTGCTCTTCATCGGCATTCACAACGCCCGGGATGCCGTCACGTACCACGTGTTTGTCAAGACCAGGGACAACAAGGGGCGCACGTCAAGAAAAGGGGCAGTCGCTGGACGCAGTTATTTTTTGGCTTGTCTTACGGCATATATGGCCGTAAGATAAAGCATGGCCACTTCCAACCCTCCCGATGTCCCCCTTCGCGTGCGCCAACTCGCTGCCGATCTGGCCGCCGCCAAACCCATGCGCCGAGGTTCGCTGTCGGAGCGCACGATCAAGTGCAGCAAACCAGGCTGCGCCTGTGCGCAGGACCCCAAGGCACGCCATGGTCCGTACTTCAGCCTCACCCGTGCTGTGGAAGGTAAAACCCGCTCCCGGTTCCTCACGGCGGAGCAGGCCGAATTAGCCCGCCAGCAGATCGAGAGCGGGCATGCGTTCCGCAAGCGGGTAGATGCATATTGGGAAACCTGCGAGGAGTGGGCCGATCAGCAACTGGCTGATGTGCCCGCCTCCCCCGGGGAGGCTCAAAAAGGGGGCTCCAAACCGAGCTCCAGGAGGAGATCTCCCAGGAAATCGAAAGGCTCTTAGGCCCTCAGGCCATCGACGATTTGGATTTCGAGGCGGTGGAGATGGCGGCCCGGCGGCAGGCCTTGCGTCTGGCCGCGCGGGCGTTGGAGCAGCGCTTGAACGCCGACCTCAGCGATTATGCGGGGCCGCAACTACCCTGTCGCTGTGGCGGCGTGGCCGAGTATCACGGGCGTCACCAGAAGACCTTCGAAAGCGTGCTGGGCCCTCTGCATTTGGAGCGGGCCTACTATCACTGTGCCCAATGCCAGAGCGGGTTCTGTCCGCGGGACCGCGCCCTGCGGATGGAGTTGTTTTCGCTCACCCCGGGGGTCCTACGGATGACAGCCAGCACCGCGGCGCTGGTGAGCTTTGAGGAGAGCCGTGCCCTGCTCCACGAGTTGGCGGGGGTGGAGATCAGTGCTAAACAGGTGGAACGCGCCGCCGAAGCGCTGGGCGCCGAGATTGCCAACGATGAGCGCAGTTGCGTGGAACCGATGGGCGAAGTGGCTCCTACCATGTATCTGGGAATGGACGGTACCGGAGTGCCGATGCGTGCGGAGGAAGTCGCCGGGCGCATGGGCAAGCAGGCGGATGGTTCCGCCAAGACGCGTGAGGCCAAGGTGGTCACCGTGTGGACCGCCGAATCCCGTGATGCGGAGGGCACGCCCATGCGAGATCCGGGATCCATCACCTACTCGGCCGCGATTGAGAGCGCCGCGACTGCCGATACCAACCCCGACCGATCCGACTTCGCCGAACGCGTGTTGCGCGAAGCCACGCGGCGAGGCTTCATACAAGCTCCCCGCTGCGCCGTGCTAGGCGATGGCGCTCCTTGGATCTGGAACGTCTCCCGCGAACTGTTCCCTCAAGCCACGCAGATTCTCGATCGGTATCACGCCAAAGAAGCATTGCACCGGGCCGCGCAATTGATCTTCGGTGCCACCAGCGAGAGCAAACCATGGGCTACGGCACGCTGCGCGGAACTGGATGAGGGCAAACTGCACGCCGTCGTGCATGCGCTCCGATCCCATATGGCTGCCTACGCCGAGGCGACCAAATGCGCGCTGTACATCTTCCACAACCGCGCTCGCATGCGCTATCCGAAATTTCGGGCCCAAGGATTCTGTACCTCCACCGGCGTGCTCGAGGCCGGCTGCAAAGTGGCAATTGGCACGAGGCTCAAGCGGGCGGGCATGCATTGGACCGTGGACGGCGCAAACGCGATCATCGCTCTGCGCTGTTGCAAGCTCAGCGGACGTTTCGAGGACTTCTGGGAGCGTCGTCGGGACAGGTTGGCTGCCTGATTCCCCCCAAATCTGATGTGCGCCCCGGCGGTCTTGAGCCGCGGGACCGATCCCGGCAGGGAACCGGTGATCGCGCGCCGGATCAGGGGCCTCAGATCAACAGGTCGCCCGGGTCGATCTTCTTCCGCGTCGGAGAGAGCGGGGCGTTGAGGAATTCAAGAAACGGCGCCATGGCGCGGAAGCGGGATTCGATCTCCGAGAACAGGCGGGGGGTGGTGGCCACCGCCGGCGGCAGTTCCACGTAGAGGAGGAACTGCTTCCGGCGCAGCAATTCGTCGGCGGGATGACCGGCGGGGAAGCCTTTGGGCGACCGCGAGAGCTCGTCGCCCTGCACCTCGCCAAGCAGCTTGCG
>DATAIH010000268.1:0-8320 GCA_036262755.1 Candidatus Acidiferrum sp. | reverse complement strand
CGCGCCTCCCGCCGCTCGGAGATTTGCGCCAACCGGAATGAAAACCGCGTGCGTGTACGGCGGCTCGATCCAGGAGAGCTTCTCCATAGGAACCGTGAGGACCGCCATCTCGCAAAGGTCCATCGCGTGCCGCATCGTGCGCAATTGCGCGCGGTGCCGCAGCAGGTCAATGATGCGCGTTCCGGTGAACGGCTCGACATCATGGTAGACGACGGCCACGCGCACGCCAGCTCTCCTTAGAATTTCCAGAACACGGGAAAAGCGCAGCGGGAATCCTCGCGTGGACCAAGCCAAGGCCGTGTATTGCACGATGACCCATAGGGGTCTCCACGTTTCCGCCCGGCGCCGGAGGGACCGCAAGGCGCGGCGCCATCCTCGTTCCTCCCAGTGCACTCTCTCGATGGCCAGATGGACTCCTTGGGCGCGAAGCGCTTCGCCAAGACGGCGGCAATACTCTTCGACGGCATCGGTTGGCGTGTCGGCTCGCCCCAGAAGCGCAATGGCGGAAAGCCGGATCGTTTGCGGGCTCATTTCTCTATGAGGAAGCTCCCTAAGACCAACGCGTCCATGCCGGAGCTGGCAGTGTTCAGGAGGACCGGCACGCCAGTGTGCTTTTCGAAGTCATCGATCAGCCGCCAGTAGGGCGGATGGATTCTTATCTCCACGGTTTGCGGGCGGACCCTGCCGTCCATCTGAGTTACCGCGGGAATCACGGCTCGCTTTTCGGAGCGCACTTGAGAATCCTGCTCGAGCACGCTCGCGGTGGCCTGTTCGATGAAGGGCTCGTGGTCGTAGGAGTCGATCAGTTCGCTCACAGATGGTCTCCTCAGGTCGCAGGCTCGATTTGGCGACTGCCTCCGCCCTGGCTTTCCCTGCCCCTACGGGTTTTGGAGTCAAACAGATGTAAGGGATGATAGTCCAAGACCAGCCTCACGCAAGTATTCCCGTGGTGGTAAACCCGGTGCCGAGTGCTCATGAGCTAGCCGTAGGTCCAGGGGGTATCCGAGCAGGTGCCGGAAGCGTTTTTTGGCGGCCTGCAAGCGTGAATCCGTGTTGCTCGTGCGCCTTCTCCCGTTGCGTCCTGTAAGCGCGCAGATCCGCCGAGCGTGTATGGTTTCTTATTTCAACTGCTGCCGCTGGGAGGCGATGATCTCTTCAAGGATTGTGTCTAGCCCGCGCGTGATGTTCCAGTTGGGATAATCTTTCTTGAATTTCCCTAGGTTCGAGATGTAGCAGATGTGATCGCCCTTGCGAGCTTGCTCGACATACCGCCACGTCAAGTGCTTGCCGCTCATTTGCTCGATGCGCTCAATCGCTTCGAGCATCGAGATGCTGTTCTCGCGCCCGCCGCCGAGGTTGTAAACTTCGCCGGGGCGGGGGTTCGCCGCAAATTCTTCGATCGCGCGCACCACGTCGTGGCTGTGGATGTTGTCGCGCACCTGCTTGCCTTTGTAGCCAAAAACAGAGTACGTGCCGCCGCCAAGCGTGACTTTCACCAGGTACGACAAAAATCCATGAAGTTCGACACCCGAATGCAATGGACCTGTGAGACATCCGCCACGGAAAATTCCCACGTTCATTTTGAAATACCGCCCGTATTCCTGTGCGACGAGGTCCGCGGCCGCCTTCGACGCTCCAAACAAGGAATGCAACGTGCGGTCGATGCGACAGGTCTCGTCAATGCCGTCATAGTCCTCGGCTCGGGCATAGTCATAGCGCTTCTCGAGCTCCTGGAGAGGAACCTCGTTCGGCGCGTCGCCGTAGACTTTGTTGGTACTCAGAAACAAGAAGACTGCCTCCGGCGAATACTGCCGCGTGGCCTCGAGTAAATTCACTGTTCCCAAAGCGTTTATCTCAAAATCGAGCAGAGGAATATCTCTGGCCTTGTCATGCGAAGGTTGTGCCGCACAATGCACGATCAGGTCGAAGCGCTGTGTTCGAAACAGTTCTTCGACGACGGCGCGGTCGCGGATATCCACAGCGGCGTGGGTGAAGCGCTTCGTCGTGCGCTTAAGTCTCTCGAGGTTCCATAACGTGTCTCCCGCGGGCCCGAACAATACGCGGCGCATGTTGTTATCTACGCCGGTCACTTCGTGGCCGCGCCGGTCAAAGTGTTCCACGGCTTCCGAGCCGATCAGCCCGCTGCTTCCTGTCACGAGCACCTTCACGTAGCGAGTCCCTTTTTCCCGGTCCAGCCGCGAATACGTCTTCTCTAGCGCGCTCCAAGTGCGTTGCACTAAGGCCGCCTATTTGGGGAAGACCGTTTTCTTCCCGAAGGAGCATAGCAGCAGTTCCGAGGTTTGACACCGCCGAGAGAGATTGCTACGAGCAGCGAAATGGAAGCAGCCCGGCCCGGGCCGCTTCTGCTTTAGTTGACTGGGTTAGCGACTCCCGACCGGCTCGAGAGATGTCCCGCCCAACGTCCTCGACGCCCTTCCTTTTTTAAACCAAAGAAACAGGTGAAGATATGGAATCCTGTATATGACAGGTACCTACTTCTGTATTCTTCCTAATTTGTAGTCAACGGTACTAATTAAGGCCTTATCTGACAATTCTTTACATCACTGGCCGGATGGTATATAAATTGCGGCGCCTACGAGAAATGCCCTGTTGTCCGATCTCAATTTACAGGGAATTGAGTCCCAGCCATGAGTGGTCAGTCTGAGGTTGCTTCGATATCAGCCAAGCCAATGCGGAGTAGGTGTTTTGCTGAGGGGGTCGCGTGTCTAACGGCCCATTCTAAAGCGAACTCGCTGCCACCAGCCTGCCGATTTCAATCATCGACAGTAGTTGCAAGGAAAAAGCGAAGGATCCAGGCCTAACTGCATCACTGGAGGGGGAAAATGAGAAAAGCTACGTACTTGTTTTTCATGGGGGCCCTACTCATGAGCTTGGCAACTGGCAGCGCGTTTGGCCAGGCCACTGCGAGCGCGGTACTGGAAGGGACGGTCCTGGACGTCAGCCAAGCGGCGATTGAGGGCGCACAAGTCACTTTGACGAACAAGGACACGGGGGCACAGCGGGCCATGTTATCTGGAAGTACGGGACTTTACCGGTTTGACCTGCTGCCTCCCGGGAGTTACCAGATCAAAGTGTCGGTGCATGGGTTCAAGACTGCGATTGTGAATTCCGTCGAATTGCTGGTGGGCAAAACGAGCACGCTCAACTTTACGCTTGATCCAGGCTCGGTGAGCGAGACGGTTGAGGTAATAGAACAGGTTCCGATAATGGACGCCACAAGCACCAGCGTGGGCAGTACCTTCACTCCCAGCGACGTCGAAGACTTGCCGCTGAATGGCCGCGACTTCGGGAACCTGGCATTCCTGGCACCTGGAGCCCGCCCGGTGAACTCCTATGATCCGACCAAGAATCGCGTGGCAGTATTTTCCATCGACGGGTCGAACGGGCGGAATGTCAACGTGACGGTCAATGGCGTCGACAACAAAGACAACTCGGTGGGAGGGCCGGTGATGCAACTGCCGTTGACGGCCGTCGAGGAATTCACCATCTCCACGCAGCGGTTTTCTGCAGTGAACGGCAGGAGTGAAGGAGCGGCCGTCAACGTCATCACAAAGTCGGGATCCAACAGATTCCATGGTGGCGGATATTTCTACGACACGCAAACCGCGCTGAACGCGAACAACTATTTTTCCGAGAATAGCAACCAGCCGACGCCGCAATTCGAGCGCCAACAATTTGGCGGCGACGTGGGCGGACCGCTTCGAAAAGACAAGGATTTTTTCTTTGGTGCTCTCGAACGGGATCGCGAACACACCTCGATTCCCGTGACAGCACAAGCATTTAGCGAATTGAGTTTGCTCACTTCCATCGGCGCCCAGCCGGCGCAAGTCATTCCAACGCCTTTTTTCGAGTGGAGATACAACGGCCGCCTGGACCACCGGTTTACTGCGAATCATCAGTTGTCGGTGAGCTACACTGGACAATCCAACACCGGCCTGAATGATCAGTCCGGGCAAACCAACGATCTGACCGCGGGCAATTTCACCACCAACCATCAGATCGTTTCCAATGTTACGCTCAACTCCACGTTCGGTCCGCGTGTGGTCAACACCGTACTGGCAGGTTACCAATACTGGAACAACGTCATTGACACAAACAAGTTCTCCCCTGCCACAGTTAACTTTCCGAATAGCATTTATTTTGGAACCAACGTGAACGTGCCGCAGGAAACGTTCCAGAAGAAATGGCAATTCAAGGATGATCTTTCGATCATGCACGGAACCCAGACGTGGAAAGCGGGATTTGACATGATCTACGAGCCGGTGCTGGGAGGGTTTTTCGAGTTCAACCCGGTACCGTCCTTGACCTTCAACGACTTGCCGGATGTGATTATCAACAACACCAACGGCGAGTATCCGCAAGGCCTGGCGACTCCCGGCGCGGTGCGAAGCATGTCCCTGGCTGCCGGCAATCCGCGCTTCCTGCAACAGGGAATCAAGCAGGTGGGTGTTTACTTTCAGGATGATTGGAAGGTTGGGCCGCGGCTGACGCTAAACCTTGGTGCGCGATGGGACAAGGATATCGGGCTGCTCGGCACGAGCTTCATTCCTCTTAGCCGGACCTATCAAGAATTGACGGCGATCGGCAGCCCATTGGCAGCCACCCTGCCTTCCGACCCGAGCCGGGATTTCAGCCCGCGCGTCGGATTCGCCTACGACTTGACCGGGCACGGGAAGCACGTTCTTCGGGGCGGCTACGGCCTCTACTTCGGGCAGTTGTTCGACAACATAAACCTATTCATGATCCAGCAGGCTAATCCGACACTATTCGCGACCGTTTTCAGCTTCACCATCACCGGACCGACCGACCCAACGTGCACTTCGGCTACGCCTGCTTGCTACGTTCCTGGAACCACAATTCCGCTGACGCAATGGCGGTACGGAGTCGATCCCATGCCCGTTACTCCTGCAGGCAACATCACGTCCCTGCCGGCTGGGTCTACGGGGCGCTTGATCAACCCAGACTACGAGGATCCCTATACTCAGCAAGCGAATATCGGCTACACCTGGGAACTCAACGCCTCGTCGGTGATTGAGGTGGACTACATCCACTCCCTGGCTTTGCATGAGGCCAATGGGTTCCAGGTCAATCCTGTCAACCCCGCTCTCGGAACCAGTCGTATCCTCAGTGCTGCGTTCAAGGCGGCAGGTCAGCCCGTGCTCGGGTCGATCTCCGAAGCCTCCTCGGCAGGACGATCGCGATACGACGGGCTCAACGTGACCTACCGCCGCCGCATGAGCAGGCGCATTTCCGCGATTACCAGCTACGTGCTTTCGAAAGCTGTTGGCTACGACGGAAGCGCCGCAAGTTTCGGCAATATCGCCGTGAATCCATTCAATCCGTTCGATCCGAACGTGGACTACGGCCCGGTGCCCAATGACGAACGGCATCGCTGGACCTTCGGTGGCGTGTTTGACCTCCCCTGGGGTTTCCAGGCGGCACCCTTCGTGCAATTTGCGTCAGCGCGGCCGTACAACGCGTCGAATGGTATTAGCAATTTCTTCGGATATGGCTCGGGAACCTCGGCGGCGCATGACATCGTGCCGATCAGCAACCCAACCGACTACACGATGTTCAATGCAACGGCGTACCCGACTTCGTCGGCGGCGAAGGCGGCTATGCAAGCCTGCCTGGCTGCGGGGCAGTGCGAGCAGGTTCCCTTTGACGCGCTTCGGGGGCAGGCCTTTTTCCAAATGGATGCTCGTCTTTCGAAGAGCATTCGCCTAGGTGAGCGCGGCACTTTGAATTTGCTTTTCCAGGGTTTCGATATCACGAACCGGGCAAACTTTGGAAACAGTTTTGGGACCAACCCCCGCGCGGCAAACTTCGGGCAGCCGATAGGGTTCATCGCTGCGAACAGCGTAATCGTTCCGAAGTCTTTCCGTGGCGAATTCGGCGTGGAATATAGATTCTAATCGTATCGAGCGCATTCCATGCTTCCGCAATCGAAGGCGGCGCCTGCTTCCTTGCGCTTCTAGTCGTTCTGCATTCCGTAACAGTTAACCTGGGCTGATTTCCTGAAAATCAGCCCAGCGCGTTTTGGGGACCGGAAGAACTTAACTCACCTGCGCGGAAGGGTCGGATTGCCATCATCCGTGGGATTAAGACTCAATAACCTATTGTCGCTCTAGCTAATTGCTTTCCAAAGTGAATTGAGCGATGCTGTTTCGGTTTCGAACCCCGTCGACCGTTTGCCCGCCCAAACGGATTTTTTGAGGAACCCGCGTTCAAATTTTGAGAGTGGGAACGAAACGGAAAGCCGGGCCAGCAATCACGGCCCGGTGGGGTGGGTCCGGCAGTGCACTGGTTGATTCTAGTTCTAATTGCGGTGGCCACCGCGATTTTGCTCTACGGACTGTTCCGTTGGGCTTCCGCGGACGCCGGGATTGACGCGGAGACTGTGAAAGAGCGTTTGCGCGGGAAGCAGGACTGGAGTGGCCTGCACCGCTCCGCCATCGACGCTCCCGACCGACAGCGTTGACCGCGCCGCTGCGCGTTTTTCTTTGCCCTTGTAATGCTGGTTCTCGACCGCGTGTCCCCTCAAGATCCGCACGTAACGTAGGCATTGTCCGTGGTTAACTCTATTATTCAAAATTAGCTGTTATCCCATGGATTAACTGCCCAAAGGACGTGCAACCAATGTACTATTGGTGCTTCCCAATCCTTCTTCCAGACTGAGTCGAGGGCAAATTCCGTTTTTTTCCAGATAACTGAGACGTCGTAGGAGGGTGCGATGGGCAAGTTTTCTCGTACTTGGGAACTGGTCAAGCAGAGTTTTATTATCCTCCGTTCCGACAAGCAGTTGATGTTGTTTCCGGTTCTTTCCGCGGTCAGTTGCCTGTTGGTTACGGCTGTTATCGCCACTGGCGGCTCGCTGCTGATCATGCCGGCAATGGCCTCGGCAACAGCGAATGGGGAGGCATTTCACCCCAACCAGTCGCCGCTGTTTCTGCTTGGCATGTTCACGATGTACGTGGCGAACTACTTCGTGATCGTGTTTTTCAACGTCGCGCTGGTGGGTGTCGCCAACAGCCGCCTGATGGGAGGGAACTGGACCTTCCGCGACGGTATGGAGCTGGCCTGGGCGCGCAAAGGCACCATTTTGCAGTGGGCTTTGGTGGCCGCCACCGTAGGCATGATTCTGCGCACCCTCGAGGAGCGCTTGGGCTTGATCGGCCGACTGGTGATGCGCATGATTGGCATCGCTTGGGCGCTGGCCTGCTACTTCGTTGTGCCAGTGCTGGCGTTTGAAGACCTGACTCCCATTGCGGCCATCAAGCGCTCTTCGAAGCTCTTCCGCGATACCTGGGGCGAAAAAGTCATCGGCGGGCTCAGCTTCAGCCTGGTTTCTCTGGTATTGATGCTGCCGGGTTTCGGTCTTTGGTTCGTAGCCATCGTCCTGGGTGGAACCAAAGGCCTTCTCGCCGGGTTCGCCTTACTGATTCTCTACGTCGTGTTGCTCTCGGTGATGATGTCCGCGGTGCAGGGCATCTTCAATGCCGCCCTTTATCGCTACGCGTGCTTTCAGCAAGTGCCGCCGGCATTCGATGCCGGCCTAATCAAGTCCATCTGGACCGCAAAAACCTGAAGCCCTAATTTCGGCCATTCCGTTCGAGAAAGGCGAGCTTCGGCTCGCCTTTTTTGTGTTGGAGTGCGGGTATGTGAGGTGCCGCGTGGCGAGGCGGCTATGGCCAGTTCCTCCTTGAAACGCGGCAGTCGCACGGCACGTCTCATGAGCAAGCGCGTGTGTTGGCTTGTTTATGGACGTGGCCAGGCCTCGACGTGGAGTGACTCTATCTCCTGCTCCACCGTCGGCCTGGCCACCGTACTTTTCAGCCCCACTGTTGACCAATCCGGCGGCAATTCTTACTCTGTTGCCGAAGGGTTTTGAGCCCTTACTAAGGCAACCGCTGGTCGTTGTGATCCTTGCGACGCACCGAGTCAAGTGAGGCCAAGTCCGGATCCATGCGTAATGTAGCTCGAAAGCACATCGCCCTTGCCGTTTCATTTTTCGGCGCAGTTGTCTTGGCGCTCCTTCCCCCTGCGCTACATGCCCAGAACCCAACTGGTGCGCTCCTTGTCACGGTGCAGGATTCGAGCGGGGCTCGCGTGGCCGGAGCGAGTGTCGCGCTGACCCAGGAGAAATTTGGGATATCGCGCGCAGGCAAGGCCGACGCCCAAGGCGAAACGCGGTTCGAGTCTCTGCAGCCGGGAAATTACACCGTTACGGTGAACGCCACAGGTTTTGCGGAAACGACTGCCGCGGTCGTCGTCGCGGTGAGCAGCCAGCCGATGGCGG
>DATAIH010000267.1:0-10888 GCA_036262755.1 Candidatus Acidiferrum sp. | reverse complement strand
GATTTTTGCCGATTGAACCACAAGCCCTTGTGGGCCTAAATCCACAACTTCTTTAAGGAAAACGCACGATTTCTCTTGACAAGTCTGCAGAACTGGGTACGATGTGGGGAAAAGTGGTTGATAGTGGGCAAGTAGGGCGCTATTTGGAAGGTCGTAGGGCAAAGTAGAACGGATTCGCAAGTTGTGGTGAAAGTGGGCATTTTGGCCATTCTAGACCACATTTTCGCGTTCGATCCCAGCCGAACGGGGGTCGTCGCGCTGAGCGGGGCGCATGAAACTGCGGGGCAACTGTCCAGCGAAGGTGGACGAGAAGGGTCGTCTAAAGATACCCGCCGTGTTTCTGGAGCAATTGAAGGAGTACGGAAACCACTTCTACATCACCAGCACCACCGGTGAGACGGCACGGATTTATCCGATGAAGGTTTGGTCGGAGATCGAAGACAAGCTGGCCAAGATGGCGAGCGCCAACCGGGCGAAAAGGAAGTTTTTGATGCGAACGAGCTATTACGGGCAGACCGTGGAATTGGATGGGCAGGGGAGGCTGCTGCTGCCGACCGTGTTGAGGGAATCGGCGCAGACCATGGGAGACGTGGACGTGTTGGGCAACCTGGACTACCTGGAAGTGATGAACCACACGCGAATGCTCGATCAGTTAAAGAACGAGCCGTACACGGACGAGGACGACAAGGCTTTGGAAGACTTGGGGATTTAAAGGGGGAAGTGGCGAGTGACAGGCGGCGCGTGGCGAGAAGGCAACAATCCGCCACACACGCCGGTCATGTTGCGAGAGGTGCTTGAATGGCTGCGCGTAAAGCCGGACGGAACATACATCGACGCCACGTTGGGAGCCGGCGGTCACTCGGAAGCGATCGCCGGGAAATTAACCTCTGGGAGGCTGATCAGTCTGGACCGGGACGCACAGGCGCTCGCCATGGCGCGGGAACGGCTGAAGATCTTTGGGACGAAGGTGACCGCGGTCGAAGCGCCGTTCTCACGGATTGTGGAGGTCGCACGCGAGTTGGGGATTCCGTCGGCGGACGGGGTCTTGGCCGACTTGGGGGTTTCGAGCATGCAGCTTGACCACGCCGCGCGAGGATTTTCCTTTCGCGAAGCCGGTCCGCTGGACATGCGCATGAGCGCCGCAGACGAATTGACGGCGGACGAGATTGTGAATCGATGGACGGAGAGAGAGCTGGCCGAGTTGCTCTACCGCGAAGCGGATGAGCACGATTCTAGAAGGATCGCCAGGGCGATCGTGAGAGCGCGGCCGATACGCGACACCGCACACCTGGCAACGACTGTGGCAGGGGTCCGAAGACAATGGGGAAGGCAGAGACTGCATCCCGCAACAAAAACGTTTCTGGCGCTGCGGATAGCGGTGAATCGAGAGTTGGAGGAACTCGGGCAGTTTCTTTCTCGGACCCCCGCCGCAATGAATCCGGGCGGCCGCTGGGTGGTGCTGAGCTACCACTCGCGGGAAGACCGCCTCGTGAAGCGCGCCTTTCATGAAGGAGACCGAGCCGGAACGTTACGCGTGCTGACCAAACATGTGATCCAGCCCAGCGGGGAAGAGCTGGCTCGAAACCCGCGTTCGCGAAGCGCGAAACTGCGGTGCGCGGAAAGAGTTTAGTTATGGCGAGCAAGAGAAAAGCAAGGCCGGTCCGGGAATTTCAGACCGTCAAGCGGATTGATAACTCGCGCCTGGTGCGCCACGTCGAACCGGTGAAGCTACGCTATTACTACCGCACGCTGGCGCTGGGCTCCGTCGTGGCCGCTTTTTTTATGCTCTACATTTACCAGCACTTTCGCTGCATCGATCTGAGCTTCCAATTGGAGGAAGTTAAAGCGAAGCAGGTAGAAGCGGCGACCTTGAACTCTTCCTTGAAACTAGAAATCGCCAGCCTGCGAAACCCGATGCGCATCGACATCATCGCGCGCCGTCAATTGGGTCTGACCGAGCCCCTGCCGACGCAAATTCGCGAGTACGACGCTCCGCCGGGCGCACAGGTGGCCGCCGCGAGATTCGTACGGCAGAACCGTTCGCAATAAGTCTGAGCGGACGAAGCGCCACGAGATTTGCGTCATCAGAGTCAAGCTTGAGGCGGAGCACGGCCGAACTGCACCCATCATGTCCGAAAACCGCGCGCACGTCATGAAGGCTGACCGCCGAGCGGTAAAAGACACGCGTGAGTTCACCGCGAGTGAGCGGCTGCTCCTCGTTGCCAGCCTCATCTTGATCTGTACCATCGCCGTAGTCGGCAGACTTGGTTACCTGCAACTCGTCCGTCACAGCGAGTACCTCGCGCGTGCGGCTCGTCAGCAGCAACGCATTATTGACATCACCCCAAAGCGCGGCTCCATCTACGACCGCAACATGGATCCCCTCGCGATGAGTATCCCGGTCGATTCCGTGTTCGCTGTGCCGATTGAACTGGGCGATGCTCAGCTCGCCGCCCAACTGCTGTCGCGCGTGCTGGGGATCCCGAGCGAAGTGCTGGAAGCGAAACTCCAATCGCCACAGGGCTTCGTTTGGATTGCCCGCAAAGTGCCCCCCGACAAGAAAGAGGCGGTCGAGGCCCTGAATCTGACGGGGATTTATTTCCAGAAGGAGAACCAGCGCATCTACCCGAAGCGCGACCTCGCCGCTCACGTGCTGGGCTTCGTGGACCTCGACGAAAAAGGCCTTGCCGGAGTCGAATACGAACTGGACAGCCAGATTCGCGGCAAGAGTGAAAAAATCGTGGTGATGGCGGACGCGCGGCAGCGCTGGTTCGATGGCGTTGAGGCACAACGCGAACGCGGCGCGGATGTAGTCTTGACCCTGGACGAGCAGATTCAATACATCGCCGAGAGAGAACTTCTTGCCGCTATTTCGAAGACGCATGCCCTGGCGGGAACTGTCGTGGTGATGAACCCCAATGACGGGCAGATCCTGGCGCTGGCAAATTGGCCGACGTTTAATCCGAATGCGGCCAATGAGGCGCCCGCGGAAGCGCGGATGAACCGCGCCGTCAGTGCGCTTTACGAACCGGGCTCGACTTTCAAGTTGATTACCCTTGCGGCGGCCTTTGACCAGGGGATCGTCAGGCCAGAGGAGGTCTTCGATTGCCAGAACGGCGCCGTGTACCTGGCGGGCCACCGTATTCGGGACCACAAGCCATTCGGCTTGCTAACGGTTTCGGAGATCCTGGCGCGGTCAAGCGACGTGGGAGCGATCAAGATTGCGCTGCGGCTAGGAGCGCCGAAATTTTACGATTACATTCGCGCCTTCGGATTCGGCCAGTTGACCGGCGTGGATCTGCCCGGCGAGAGCAAGGGGTTGCTGCGGCGGCTGGAGAACTGGTCGGCAATCTCCATTGGATCGATTTCGATGGGCCAGGAAGTGGGGGTCACACCCATCCAGCTGATTAGCGCGGTTTCCGCTATCGCCAACGGGGGCCTTCTCTACCGGCCAAAGGTTGTCGCGGAACTGCGCCGTGACAATAAAGCGTTACCGGCTGAGGGCCTGCCGGCTCCCCTGGAGCCCCGGCGCGTGATCCAGCCTGAAACGGCGGCGACTCTGCGTCGCTTGATGGAAGGAGTGATATTGAACGGCACGGGGCCACTGGCACATCTCGAGGGATGGACCGCTGCAGGGAAGACCGGCTCCGCGCAAAAAATTGATCCTGCGACCGGCCGCTATTCCCACACGCAACTGATCGCTTCCTTCACCGGGTTTGCTCCCATCAACAATCCGGTAGTGACCATTCTTGTGTCGCTGGATTCGCCGGTGGGACAACACGAAGGCGGACAGGTGGCGGCGCCTGTTTTCAAGCGCATCGCCGAGCAGGTGCTCGCTTATCTGGGTGTGCCGCGCGATGTGCCGGTCGGGCCGCAGTTGATTCAAGTTGCGTACAAGGACAGAAATGCATCAAACTTAGCAGCGCTCTCGGATTTCACTCCAACTGATTTTGCCGCTCTACCGGACCTACCCCCAGCCGAGTCCTCCGGGGCCAATGCGGGGCGAGTGATAGATAAGGCACCTGCGGTGACCTTGGCGGTGGATGAAGGCGGCGACATCCCTGTGCCGGACTTCTCCGGAAAGACGATGCGGGAAGTGACACAGACGTGTTTGAAGCTGGGCGTGGACCCGTTCTTGGTTGGCAGCGGTCTTGCAGTAAGTCAAATGCCAGCGGCGGGGAGGAAGGTGCGGCCCGGAGCGAAACTGACGGTGCAATTCGGGGCACCGGGGAAAAAGATCTCGAAGCCGAAACGGAAGCGCAGGCATTAGGATGAAGATGGCGCAAGGCCACGAACATCAGGTGAAACAGTCGACCAGGACCGAGCAGGACACACCCCTGAAACCGTCTGTCCAAGTCGCCGGATCCAGAACGCGGAAAAAACTGAGCGAACTGCTTCGAGGCGTAGAGGCCGTTCTGCCGACCGCCGCGGATGACGTCGAGATTCAGCAGGTGAGTTGTGATTCGCGCAAAGTGGAGAAGGGCGCGCTATTTTTCGCGCTGCCTGGCGCGAAAGCGGACGGCAACGCCTTTATTGAAGACGCACTGAAACGAGGCGCTGTGGCCGTCGCGAGCGAAAAACCCGCGACCCAGAAATTTCCCCGCGATGTCGCGTGGATTCAAGTCCGAGAAGGGCGGAAAGCGCTGGCGAGTACGGCTGCGAATTTCTTTGACCATCCCGCAGATGCTCTCGAATTGGTGGCCGTGACCGGAACGAACGGAAAAACCACCACTACCTCGCTGGTGGACGCCATCATAAAGGCCTCCGGGGCCGCGACCGGTTTGTTTGGCACCAACGCCTATCACACGCCGCGGGGCGACTATCCCGCTCCGAATACCACTCCTGAATCCGTGGATCTACACGGGTTTTTTGCCGAGATTCGCGACGCCGGTGGACGGTACGCAGTGCTGGAGGCGAGTTCGCACTCGCTCTCGATGGACCGGTTGTGGGGGTGCCATTTCCGAGCCGCCGTGTTCACCAATCTCACGCGCGAGCACCTGGACTATCACAAAACCTTTGAGGACTATTTCGCGGCGAAAAGGCGGCTATTCGAAGGTACCGGCGCGGGCGCGCCGGAAGTCGCGGTGCTGAATACAGACGACAGCTACGGCAAGCAGTTGGTCGGTTTGGCGAAGAGCACGGTGAGCTATGGGTTGGAATCGGAAGCGGACATCACCACCAAGAAATTCCAGCTCAGCTTCGAGGGGTTGAGTTTCACCGCGCAAACGCCCAACGGAGAATTCGAGGTGAAGTCGCGGCTCGTCGGGCGGATCAACGTGTACAACTTGCTGGCCGCAATCGGTGCCGCGCAGGGTCTTGGCTTTTTGAATGAAATCATCCAGAAGGGCATTGCGAATCTGGAGAGCGTCAGCGGGCGCTTCGAGCGCGTTGCTATGGGCCAGCCGTTTCTGGTGATCGTGGATTACGCGCATACCGATGATGCCCTGGAAAACCTCATTCGAACGGCGCGCGAACTCAATCCCGAAGGCCGCATCATCACGCTTTTCGGATGTGGCGGATGGAAAGACCGCACGAAACGGCCAGTGATGGGAGAAGTGACCGGAAGGCTGAGCGACCTGACGATTCTTTCAAACGACAATCCGCGCACGGAAGATCCGCTGAAAATCATCAGCGACATCGTCGTCGGTTTGCAGAAGACGGCTGGAAAATATTTGATCGAGCCCGATCGGGAAAAAGCCATCGGCATGGCTATGGATGAAGCGCGAGCGGGCGACCTCGTGCTGCTGGCGGGAAAGGGTCACGAGAATTACCAGATTCTCGCGGAGCGCACCCTGGAGTTTGACGATCGCGAAGTGGCGCGGCGCGCGCTTCGCGAACGGGGTTTTGAGGGGCCGAGAAACGGCTCAGGGTTTGGCACCTAGCGCGCTTGATGATGGGCAAGAAGCGTGGGCGCTCGGGCCCCAGCCAGGACGGGGCGGCCAAAAGCAAGAGGAGGAGCGCTCAAAACGTTGAAAACCGAACGTGCCGTGGCGTACTGGACTAAGACCAACCCTTTGAGGAGTTTATGCGGTGGACGATTGCACAGGTGGCTGGCGCTTTGCGTACTCGGCCGGGAGCAGGGCTCGACCCCATGGCCCGGCTGGCCGGCGTGTCGATTGATTCTCGCACGATTCGTGCCGGAGAACTGTTCGTGGCCATCCACGGAACGCGTCACGACGGACACGATCATGTGGCCAGCGCCCTGGAATTGGGAGCCCTGGCGGCGGTCGTGGCGGAAGCGCATCTCCCAGGGTTTCGAGGCTCGGTGGGCGACCGCTGCATGGCCGTGCCCGACACCTTCGAGGCGCTCAAGCAATTGGCCCGGGCAGTGCGGGAAGCATGGGGCGGGAAAATTGCCGGCGTCACCGGCTCCGTCGGCAAGACCACCACGAAGGAAATTCTGGCGGCCTTGCTGGGCGCGAAGCTGCGGGTCTTGAAATCCGAAGGGAACTTGAATAACGAATACGGGCTGCCGCTGACGCTGTTTCGTCTGGAAGAAACGCATCAAGCGGCGGTTCTGGAAATGGGTATGTCGCGCCGCGGAGAGCTAGCCCGGCTGGCGGCGATCGCGCTTCCGGACGTTGGCGTGGTCACGCGCGTTTCCGCGGCGCATTTGGAATTTTTCTCTTCGGTCGAAGAGATTGCTCTGGCCAAGCGCGAGTTGATTGAGGGGCTGAACGGCCGGGGTTCCACCGCCGTGCTGAATGCTGACGACCCGCGCGTTGCGGCGTTTGGGCCTTACGCGCCGGGCCGGGTGCTGACGTACGGGATTGAAAAGCAGGCGCTTTTCATGGCGGAGGAGATTGCCGACCGCGGCGCCCTGGGATCGGCGTTCGATTATGTAAGCCCCGAAGGCCGTGTGCGCCTGGAGCTGGCCGTTCCGGGGCGGCATGCGGTTCGAAACGCGTTGGCGGCGTTGGCGGCTGCGAGCGTTTGGGGGATCGGCGCTGCCGAGGCGCAGAGCGTGTTCAAAACGCTGCGCGCTCCGGCGATGCGCGGAGAGCTTCTGCAGTTTTCGAATGGCGCGGCACTGATTAATGACAGCTACAACTCGAGCCCGGCCGCGCTCGAGGCCATGACGGAATTGCTCGCGGCAACGCCCAATTTCCAGCGGCGCATCCTGGTGGCCGGAGAGATGCGCGAGCTGGGAAGCGCGTCGCCGGAGTTGCACCGCGAAGCGGGTCAGTTTGCCGCAAAAACCGGAAAAGTGGACTGGGTCATCGGTGTGGCCGGCGACGCTTCACAAATCGTGGAGGGAGCGGTGACGGCGGGTCTGTCGCCAGCGCGAACGAGGTTTTTTGCGACGCCGTCGGAAGCTGCCCAATTCCTGGAAACTTTGCTTGCTCCCAGCGACTTGCTGCTTGTAAAGGGTTCGCGCGGGGTGAAGATGGAACAGATCGTCGATGCGCTGATCGCCCGACACGCGGTCTCGCGTCAGGAGGTGCGACACTAAGATGCTTTACTACCTCCTCGTCGAGCTTTTACGGCGCTACTTCAGCCCCCTCAACGTGTTTCGCTACATCACCGTTCGAACGGTCTATGCGAGCTTGACGGCGATGTTTCTCGCGCTCGTTTTCGGGCCGTGGCTGATCCGCCGCTTGCGCGAGCTCCAGATCGGGCAGTACATCCGCGAAGAGGGGCCGCAGCAGCATCAGAAGAAGGCGGGTACGCCGACGATGGGCGGCGTGCTGATCGTGTTGTCCACCGCAATTCCGGCGTTGCTCTGGGCGGACCTGACGAATCCTTTCATCTTGATCGCGCTCTTTGCACTGGGCGGATTCGCGATCATCGGCTTCATCGATGACTATGCCAAGGTTTCAAAGCGGCAGAACCTGGGCCTCACGGCGAGGAAAAAGATCTATTTCCAGATCTTGGTCAGCCTGGTGGTAGGTGGCTCGCTGCTCGTTTTGCTGACGCGCGGCTTCTATTCCACGCAACTGGTGATTCCCTTTGCAAAGCGGATTCAGCCGGACCTCGTCATTCATTCCTTGCTCCGCAGTCCGCATTGGTGGCCGCTGGCCTTCCTTCCATTCCTCATTTTTGTCTGTGTCGTGATTGTTGGATCTACGAATGCGGTGAATCTGACCGATGGCCTGGACGGGCTCGCGATTGGCTGTACGGTCATCGCCGCCGGGGCTCTCACCATTCTTACGTATGTCAGCAGCAATTTTCGCTGGGCCACGTACCTCGATATCCAATACATCCCCCGAGTCGGCGAGCTCACGGTTTTTTGCGGGGCGCTGGTAGGCGCGTCGTTGGGATTCCTCTGGTACAACGCGCATCCGGCGGAAGTTTTCATGGGAGACGTCGGCTCGCTGTCGCTGGGAGGGACCCTTGGGACCATCGCCGTCATCATCAAGCAAGAGATATTGCTTTTTTTCGTGGGCGGAGTATTTGTCGTGGAAGCGCTCTCAGTCATTTTGCAGGTGGGTTCGTTCAAGCTGCGCGGCAAGCGTATTTTCCGCATGGCGCCCATTCATCACCATTTCGAATTGCTGGGCTGGAGCGAGTCGAAGGTGATCGTGCGCTTCTGGATTGCCGCGCTGGTGTTTGCACTGTTTGCGCTGACGACTTTGAAATTGAGGTAGGAACTTCGAGATTCGAAATGTCCGCGTCTATCGAACTTCGCAACAAGCGCGTGCTCGTCGTGGGCCTGGCTAAGACCGGACTGGCCACGGCGTTGTTTTGCGCCGCGCGAGGCGCGCACGTAACGGCGACCGACACCCGCACCGAGAGCGAGACCGGCGCTGCGGTCGCGGAGCTGCGAAAAGCGGGAGTTGCTCTGGAGCTTGGCGGCCATCGCCAGGAACTGGTTCAGGGCGCGGACTTGATCATTCCCAGCCCAGGCGTGCCCGCCGACGCGACGCTGTTGCAATTTGCACGCTCAAAAGGCGTCACCATCTGGAGCGAGATCGAGCTGGCGAGCCGGTTTCTGAAAGGCCGGCTCATCGGGATTACCGGATCGAACGGGAAAACGACGACCACTTCGCTGATTGAACACATTCTGAGGACCGCTGGGTTCCCCACGATTCTGGCGGGCAACATTGGCACGCCCTTGATTTCGTGCGTGGAAAAGACCAACGAAAAGACCATCACCGTTGTGGAGCTGAGCAGTTTTCAACTCGAACTGATCGAGAAATTTCGGCCAAACCTCAGCGTTTTCCTGAACCTGACGCCCGATCATCTCGACCGTCATCACACGCTCGAGAGCTATGGCGCCGCCAAAGCCCGAATCTTCGAGAACCAGACGGATGCGGACAGCGCGGTGCTGAATGCAGATGATCCCGGCACGACGCGGTATGCTCCGGCCAAACCGCAGATATTTTGGTTCAGCCGGAAGCAGCGCGTCGCCGAGGGCGCTTTCGTGAACGAAAACGGAATCCTGTTTCGCCGCGAGGGCATAGAAGAAAAGGTCCTCAAGCTTGCGGATATTCCCCTGCCCGGGGCGCACAACGTGGAAAACGCGCTAGCCGCGGTGGCCGCCACGCGCCTTGCCGGCGCGGAGCCTCCCGCCATCGCAAAAGGTGTGCGCTCGTTCGCGGGAGTCGAGCATCGCTTGGAATTCGTCGCGGAAATTGGCGGCGTGCGTTTCTACAACGATTCGAAGGCAACCAACGTCGACGCCACCCTGAAAGCGCTCGGCGCTTTTCCCGGGCGCATCCTGATTATTTTGGGCGGCAAGGACAAGGGCAGCGACTACACGGTGCTCGAGACGCCCCTGCGTGAAAAAGCCATCCTCGCGCTTTTGATTGGCGCCGCGGCGAGCAAAATCGAAAAGCAAATTACGGGAAGCGTGGCGATCGAGCAAGCCGGGACCATCGAGCGCGCGGTCGAAACAGCGGCGCACGCCGCTCGTCCGGGAGATGTTGTCTTGCTCGCGCCCGCCTGCGCCAGTTTCGACCAATTTCAAAACTATGAGCACCGCGGCCGCGTGTTCAAGGAGCTTGTGCATCAGCTCGAGCGGCAGGCCGCGAGCACAACTTCAAGGGAGCGGTGAACCGATATGCCCAGGCGTCCGGACAGTGACCGCTGGCTTTTTGGTGTGACGCTTGCGCTGTGTCTGTTTGGTGCGGTGATGATCCTCAGCGCATCAGCCGTAACCGCCGAGCAGTTGTACGGGCACTCCTACATTTTCCTGGTACGACAGGCGGCCTGGCTTCTCCTGGGCCTTATGGGAATGTTCGTTTTGATGCGTACGGATTATCACAAACTGCGTCAGCCTGCCGTGATTTACCCGGTGCTCTCGATCGTTTTGGTGCTGCTCGTCAGCGCCTTTTTTCTCGATCGCTCTCATGCCACGCATCGCTGGATCCGGTTTGGCCCCGTGGGAATCCAGCCCTCCGAGCTCGCAAAACTCGCGGTCATTCTTTACTTGGCATGGTTTTTGGATCAGCACCGACGCGGGAAAGATGCCATGGAGTTTTGCAAGAGAGATTTCCTTCACACCGTTCTGCCGGCCCTCGCGCCGGTATTGGTCTGTGCTGGACTGATTCTCGCGCAGCCCGACCTCGGAACCTCCGTGGACATTCTGCTGTTTGCAACCACCGTTCTTTTTGTTGCGGGACTCTCCTGGAAGTGGATTGCCACGGGTGTCGCGGTGGCGCTTCCGGGGCTTTATCTCCTCATCACCCTCGCTCCTTATCGCATGGCACGCTTTCTTTCATTTTGGGACCCCGGCTCCGACCCGCAAGGCACAGGCTTCCAACTGAGACAATCGCTGATTGCCGTAGGCTCCGGTGGATTGACGGGCGTCGGTCTGATGGAAAGCAAGCAGAAGCTTTTCTATCTTCCCGAGGCGCACACGGACTTCATCTACGCGGTGATTTGCGAGGAACTCGGCTTTATCGGCGCGGTACTGGTGATCGCGCTGTTTGTCGTCTACGGAAGG
>DATAIH010000266.1:0-8651 GCA_036262755.1 Candidatus Acidiferrum sp. | reverse complement strand
GACGACGCCACCGTGGAAATTGAAAACATCAACCGCAACCTGGCCATGGGCAAAGACACCATGCAGGCCATCCTGGACGGCGCCGCACAAATTGCCGTGCCTGCGTTTGTTTCGACGATCTGTATTTGCATCGTATTCATTCCGATGTTTTTCCTGTCCGGCGTCGCGAAATTCCTTTTTGTGCCGCTCGCCGAAGCGGTGATTTTCGCCATGCTCGCTTCGTATTTCTGGTCGCGAACCATTGTTCCTACGCTGGCGATGTATCTTCTTTCTGCGGAAGACGAATATCGCGCCGACGAGCATGTCGGCGAAAAAACGGGATTTTTCCGCCGCTACCAACAGGGGTTCGAGCGGCGTTTTGAGGCTTTCCGGGAAGGCTACCGGCGCGCGCTCGGGACCGCCCTCCATCACCCCTGGCTATTCACCGCGTGCTTTCTCGGCTTTTGCGTTCTGTCCGGCGCGCTGGTTTTTGTGATCGGCCGCGATTATTTTCCCAGCGTGGACGCCGGCCAGATCCGCTTGCACATGCGCGCCCGCTCCGGGCTGCGCATCGAGGAGACCGCGCGGCTGGCGGACCAGGTGGAAGGCACCATCAAGGAGATCATTCCCAAGAGGGATCTGCTCACTATCCTCGACAATATCGGGTTGCCGTACAGCAGCATCAACATGACCTACAGCAATGCGGGCACGATCGGCACATCCGACGCCGAGATTCTCCTGCAGTTGAAAAAGGACCGCGGAAGCTCGACCGAGAGCTACATCCGGGAACTTCGCGAAATGCTCCCGCAGCGGTTTCCCTCGACACAGTTTTTCTTCCAGCCGCCCGACATCGTCTCCCAGATCCTGAATTTCGGCATGCCGGCGCCCATTGATATCGAGGTCATGGGACAAAATCAGGTTGGCAACTATCAAATTGCGGAAAAGCTGGTGTCCCAGATCCAGCACGTCCCGGGAGCCGTCGACGTGCACGTGCAACAGGCTTTCAACGATCCCACCCTGCACATGGAGATTGACCGCTCGCGTGCCCAGTCGGTCGGATTGCAGGCCCGGGACATCGCGCAGAACCTGCTGGTCTCGCTGAGTTCGAGCTTCCAAACCGCTCCCGTCCTATGGATGGATCCAAAGAACGGCGCCACTTACCAAGTGGCGGTGCAAACTCCGCAATACCGGGTTGACTCGATGCAGGCGCTCGAGAACACGCCGGTGACGGGCGCCAGCCCGTCTGGCCCGGACCAGCCGTCTCAGATTCTCGGCAACCTGGTAAACATTTCTTCGGCAATGCGGCCTGCCGTGGTGTCCCACTACGACATCGAGCCGCTGATCAACGTGTACGCATCTGTCGACGGGCGGGACCTCGGCGCGGTTTCCGATGAAATCGCGAAGCGCGTCCACGAGATCGAGAAGGAATTGCCACGAGGCAGCCACATCACCATTCGCGGCCAGGTACAAACGATGAAATACTCCTTCCAGGGTCTCGCGCTCGGGCTCCTGGGCGCCATCGTTTTGGCCTATTTCTTGATTGTCGTGAATTTCCAATCGTGGCTCGACCCCTTCATCATCATCACCGCCCTGCCGGGGGCTCTTGCGGGCATTTGCTGGATCCTGTTCTTAACGCACACGACGCTCAATGTGCCTTCGATGATTGGCGCGATCATGTGCATGGGCGTGGCCACGGCCAACAGCATTCTGGTGGTTTCTTTTGCGCGCGAGCAACTGGAGGAAGGAAAAACCGCCCAGCAAGCCGCCCTCGAGGCGGGATTTGTCCGCATTCGCCCGGTAATTATGACCGCGCTCGCGATGGTCATCGGCATGGTTCCCCTGGCCATCGGCCTCGGCGAAGGCGGCGAGCAGAATGCCCCTCTCGGCCGCGCCGTGATTGGCGGCTTGATTTTTGCGACTTTCGCGACGCTGTTCTTTGTTCCCACGGTGTTTTCGATCATTCACGGGCGGCGGGAACGCCGAAGGGGTCTGGAAACAGCCACCGTTCCCGTACTACCCTGATGGCTGTGCGGAGCGAGCTGGCATTCGAAGGAAGAGACGCAGTTTGGAATGCGGTACGGAGTTGAGATGAGCCTTCAAGACGGCAGTCAGGCTCCCGCAAAAGGCGGGAAGCTGTTTAAGGTGCTTACGGGCGGGGCGCTCCTGCTTTTGGTGTTGGGTGCGTTTACCATGCTCCAGCGCCGTTCGGAATACCGCATGCTCGCGGAAGAAACCGAAACGCTGGCAATTCAAACGGTCGGAGTCATTCACCCGTCCGCGGAAACAGGCGAGGAGGATTTGGTTCTTCCCGGAACCATGGAAGCCTTCGTGGAATCTCCGATTTACGCGCGCACCAACGGCTACCTGAAAAAGTGGTATCACGACATCGGCAGCCGGGTCCAGAAGGGCGACCTGCTGGCAGACATCGACACACCTGAGGTGGATCAGCAGCTTTCGCAAGCGCGCGCCGATCTTGCGACGGCCCAGGCCAACTCCCACCTTTCGGAAATTACCGCTTCCCGTTATACCGAACTGTTGAAAACGGACGGTGTGTCGAAGCAGGAAGTCGACAACGCCGCCGGCGATCTTGCGGCCAAGCGCGCCATCGTGCAATCGGCGGACGCCAACGTGCACCGCCTGGAGGAAATGAAGTCCTTTCAGCACATTTACGCTCCGTTTTCCGGGGTCATCACCCGCCGCAACGTGGACATCGGGACGTTGATCAACGCCGGAAACACCGGGTCGGCCGAGCAGTTGTTTTTCCTGGCTCAGACCAGTCCTTTGCGGGTTTATGTGCGCGTGCCGGAGATCTACGCGAACACCATTCATGCGGGCCTAGGAGCGTATCTCGAAGTCACCCAGCATCCGGGGCAAAAAATCGAAGGAAAGGTGGCGCGCACCGCGGAGGCTATCGACCTGGCCACGCGCACCCTGAACACGGAAGTGGATGTTCCCAACCGCGACGGCGCGCTGCTGCCCGGCGGTTACGCACAGGTGCATCTGGAGGTCAAAGTAACCGCTTCGCGGTTGCAAGTGCCCGTAAACGCCTTGCTGTTCCGTTCCGAGGGGCTTCGCGCGGTCGTCGTGGACGCCAATCACAAAATCCATCTGAGGCAGATTACCGTCGGGCGCGACTATGGCACGAGCCTCGAGGTTTTGCAGGGCCTCGACTCCAAGGAATGGATTGTCCTCAATCCGGAGGACTCGCTCGAAGAAGGCCAGGAAGTGCGCGTCAAAGAAATCGCCATGAATGCCGCTGGCCCGGCACCCGCAAAGCCGCAAGCACCCACGCAGGGTCCCAACAAACAATAATGATAAGGGTGAGCCATCTCGCGGCCCCGAGCACTGTAGCTGTCTTTCTATTCGTTGCCGGCTGCACCGTGGGGCCGAAGTACCAGCGGGCTTCCGCTCCGGTGCCCGCCAAGTGGGACGTCACCGAGCCGTGGCGCGAAAGCGCACCGAGAGACCAGATCGCCAAAGGCGAATGGTGGAGCGTGTTCCAGAACGACGAACTGTCCGCGCTCGCAAAAGAGGCTCTCGACGCGAACCAGACCATCAAAGTGGCGACTGCGCGTCTCGAGCAGGCGCGCCAGGCGGCCGCACTCGAAATAGCGACCGAGTTTCCGACACTTTCCACGGCGCCCAGCGCCGAGCGCCAGCGCCTCTCCGGGAATCGGCCGAGCAGCGGCAACGTTCGGATTACCGGCGCGGTCTCGCAAACCAACATTACTCTTCCGTTCGTCGCCAGCTACGAGGCGGATTTGTTTGGGCAGCGACGGCGCAGCATCGAAGCGTCACGAGCCTCCTATCAGGGCTCTGCCGCGGACCTCGAAAACGTCCGCCTGGTGATCGCCTCGGAGCTTGCCGGAGATTACTTCACGCTCCGCCAGCTCGATTCCGAACTGAACATCTTGAATCGCACCGTCGAGACGCTCCAAAAAGGCCTGCAATTGGTCGAGTCGCGCCACGCCGGCGGCCTGGCCTCGGGGCTGGACGTGGCCCAGGAAGAAACCCTGCTGAACACCACGAAGACGCAGGCGGTGTTACTCCAACAACAGCGCAAACAGGTTGAGGATGCCATTGCGGTGTTGCTCGGGAAACCTGCGCCTGATTTTCACCTCGCACCGAAAGAATTGAGCTCCGAGCCTCCGGCGCTCGATGCGGGATTGCCTTCCGATCTGCTCGAGCGCCGTCCGGACATTGCCGAGGCCGAGCGCCAGATGGCGGTGGCCAACGCGCAAATCGGCATTGCGCGGTCGGCCTATTTTCCGTCGTTGAATCTTTTTGCAGGCGGCGGATGGCAAGCGGCGGACATCGCAAAACTTCTGAACGTGCAGAGCACCTTCTGGGCCGTCGGAGCCAACGTGGCCCAAGCCATCTTCACCGGCGGTTCGCGGCGCGCGCAAACACAATTCGCCAAAGCGGGTTACGATTCGAGCGTGGCTTCCTACCGCGACACGGTCCTCAACGCATTCCGCGAGGTGCAGGACGATGTGACCGGCTTGCTGGTTCTCGAGCAGGCCTTTCATTCCCAGGAAAAAGCGGTTGATTCCGCCCGCCGCACGGTGGATATCGCTACGAGCCGCTACGTGGGGGGCCTGGTCAGTTATCTCGACGTCGTAAACGCTCAGCAGAGTCTATTGAATAACGAGCAAGAGCTGGCGGTAATCCGCGGCCAGCGCCTGGTAACCAGCGTTCTGCTCGTGAAGGCGCTTGGTGGCGGATGGGACGCTTCTAGCCTCGCGGCCGTGCAGGTCAAGATAAAACTGAGAGATGTGGTTGCGCCCTGAAGCAGCCTCGCTACCCGGGTTCGTTCAGGGATTGCCGGTGTCGTGCGGAGAAATGACGCGGCCCAATTCCGAGGAGCGGCTCAGGCGATCGAACATCTGATACGCGGCGTCGGAAATCCTGGTGATGGCATCTCCGCCATCTCGTTCGCGTTTCAAATAGGTGGTCATCACGCTAATCACGTAGGGCCGCTTGCCCGCAAAAACGATCCCTGAGTCGTTTCGCACGCCCTCCAACTCACCCGGTTTGTTCGCCACTTTCAAGTCTTCGGGCAAGTTGCGCGGGAGGTAGCTTTCCTTGTGCACGCTGAGCAAATGGAAGAAGTCCTCGGTCATGGGCTTGTTCAAAACCTTGCCGCGATAGAGACTTTCGAGCAGCAGCATCATTTCGCGCGGCGTCGCGGCGTTTTCTCGCCCTTCGGCGGCTGCTTCGAGGTCCATCATCTTGCGCCGCAACCGCGTATGCGTGAGCCCGAGGGAATCGAGCAGCGCGTTGACGTTTTCCATGCCAATGCGGTCGATGATGACGTTGGTCGCCGAATTGTCGCTCACGGAAATCATCAGCCCGGCGACGTCGCGCAGCGTCAGCCGCGTCATCCCCGGCGTCAGCACGCTCGAGATCCCGCTTCCGCCCACCAGGTCCGCTTGTGCGAATGTGTAAAAGTCGGTGAGCGTGACCTTGCCTTGCTGCGCCTGGCGGTAAAGCTCAGCCAGTATGGCAATCTTGATCGAACTTGCCGTGGGCATTACTTCGTCGGCATGCAGCAAGTACTTCTGCCCCGTCGACAGATCCAGGATGGCCACGCCCATAACGCCGTCCAGGTGGCGGTCCGCATCCTGGATGGTAGCCTCCAGTTTTTGCCAGAGTATTTCTTCCTTTTCCTGCGCGGTTTGCGCACGCGCCGGGGCCGACGCGCACAAGCCGGCGGCAACTACAGCAAGGCCCATCCCTCGTAGGAACACATTCACCTCCGCGTTCCGGATTATAGAGCCGCTCTTCGAGAACGGTTTGAACTTTTGATTCGAAATCCCGGTTCTGCCTTTGCCGCGTGCGGGATCAAGCGCGCGGGTGCCGAATCGACAACGCGAAGTTCTCTTAGACTCATTCAGGGTTGTGACGAGTGAGTGAAGCAGAACTTGCTCCCGTTCATGTAAGGCCTAGGAGACCGTTGTGGACTTTTCTAGCCTAACCGCCCCAGGGCAGGACGCGGCGCGGCTTTAGGCGAACCTCAGAAACAGGGAGGCGTCGGCCTCGCATCTCGGCTAACTCTGGCGGTCATTTCAGGGGCGGGTTTCCTCGTGCGAGCATTTCCGGTATTCCCATGATGACCGGTTGGTTCGAGACGTGGCTTGGTTCCAGCAGAAAGGTGCCCAGGATATTGACGGCAAACGCGGTGAGCCCCGCCAATTCCAGCAGTGCCGAGCCCGGGAGAACCGACCAGGCCCATGCCGCGTAACCTTGGTAGGCCAGCACTTCCGAGAAAACCCGCAAGGTGCAGCCCACGCTCACGAGCAGCAAGGCCGCGAACATGAGCTTGGTGCTCCAAAGCAAGCGCATCCCCGCAAATGCAGGCAAAATCCGCGGGCCGATTGACAGAACCATCACGGAGATGAATCCCACCGTCAGGGCATGCCGGGATGCGCCCCACATCCCGCCGGAGGTATCCCAAATCGATGCGCCGACTCCCAGGAGAGCCGCCACCAGCAGCCAGACGTAAGCCACTCGGACAAACACCGGGAAACTCACATGTACGCCCTTCGTTTTTGCCGGCAGCTCGCCGGGCTCAAATACCCGGATAGCCACAATCGCCAGCGCCGTGCCGAGCACAAAAGCCCACGTGGCCGGCCGAAGCTGTCCGGTAATTGCCATTACGACGCCGCTCGAGTTGACTGCCAGCGCGCTCGCCAGCACGCGTGTGCGTAGGGCTTTCAGCCCCAGGAACACTCCCAGCCATTTGGCGCTGAATCCCCACACAAAGGGCACCAGGAATCCCCAGCCCATGAGCGCAAGGTATCGTTGATCGAACCGATGGGGAAATGCGGGACTGTCGCCGCGCAGCGAAACATAGAAGCTCCCCACCAGATTCATTCCTACCACGGCCAAAAACCCGATGGTGGCCGTCAGCACCGCCCACACCCAGGGCTCGAACCCTTGCTTTGCCCGATTTCGCGGCCGATGCTCGGAAATTATGCGAAAGAAGATCAGGAACGCGGCCAATTCCAGAACACCGGAAAGCGGCAACAGCAGGCGCCATTCCCACAAATACACTGTCGCGCTCCACCGCAGGGCCACGCCTATGGTCCAAAGGGCCCAGCAAACCCACGCCGCCCGGATCGCTTGCCTGGCCTCGCCGCGTAACTTCGGAATCGAGTAAAGTCCGATGCCCAGCAGAAAACTCCCGATCCACCCGAACACCTGCGCGTGGCCGTGCGCCTCGAGCCGCGCCGGAGAAACGAGACCCGCGCTCCCCCGTCCGCTGATTTCGAGAAGGTTCCAGACGCCCAGCAGCGTCCCGGGAAACAGCATGAAGACCAGTCCGGTCGTGACATAAGCCATCAGCAAGCGCGCTAGTGCCAGCTCGCGGACGCGCGTCCTACGAAACACCTCCTCGGCGGAATCTTTCGAATACGGGCTGCTCGCGGGCCTTTCCGGTCTGGTAGTTGTCGGAGCGGATGTTGCCATGGCGCACTCTCGTCTCACGGCATTTTGGCTTCGAGCTCGACGGCCCGCGGAAACAGGATGTTGTTTTCGAGGTGCACGTGCGCGTGCATGTTCGCTTCGAATTCTTCGAGGGACCGGTAAACCTCGCGATAGCTTTCGCATGCTGCCGCCGGCGTCTGGTACCCGGTGCTGAGACTGCGCATCTCTTGCAAGGCCCGCCCCGCTGAATCGTGCTCTTCCATCATCCTATGCACCGGATTGCACACCGTCCCGAAGAACGGCGGCTCAAGCTCGTGCTGGCCTCCGGTCGCGCGCTCGAGTTTCTCGATGTAAGGAAACAGGATCTGCTCTTCTTTCTGCATATGCGCGTACATTTCCTGCCCCAGACCCAAGAATTCCTTTTCGATGGCCGCGAGCTCCGGGTGACTTTCTCCATGCTTTGCCTTCACCTTTGCGAGAAGCGCGCTTATACGCGGAACCGCCCCGCGGACGTACTTATGGTGTTCTTCAACGATGTGCTTGGTCAAATCCGCCAGAGGCGCTCCCGCCCAGTTGGCCTCCTGCGGGCCCGCCTGGGGGCGGTTCTCCTGAAGCCGCCGCAAAATCTCTTCGGCCGATACCCCCGTGCGCGTCGAAGCCTCGTTTAGTGACTTCGCACCCCCGCAGCAGTAATCCACGCCGGCCTCCTCCAGAACTTTTTTCGCTGCCGGGTTTGCCGCCGCAATCTCTCCTACTTTTGTCGTGGTCGTGAAATGCATGGCTCCCTCCTCCGCCCTAGTCTCGGGGAGGCGCGCCACGCCGGCAGTGACTAAAGTCACTCCGTGAGAAATACCCTTTTTGTTGAGAGGATTCGAAAAAACTACTCCGGAGCGGTTAACTCGCGCTTCAGACCCCCGATATCCTTCACCACCAGCTTCCGGCCTTCTACTTCCAGGTATCCTTCGGCTTGCAGCCGGCCCAAATTTCGCGACACCAATTCCCGCACGGTGCCAAGCTCTGCGGCGAAGTCTTGGTGGCTCTTCTTCAGCTCGAGATGGATTCCATCTTTCGCGCGAGTGCCTTCTGCTTCGGCAAGCTGCAGAAGCAAAGCAATCAAGCGCTGCCTCACGGTGGTAAACGACAGCTCCTCAATGATGCCCACCAGCCGCCGCAGTCGCCCCCCGACCACGGCAATCACTTTCAGCGCTACATCAGGATGCTCACGGCAAAAATTCTGAAAATCC
>DATAIH010000265.1:0-2642 GCA_036262755.1 Candidatus Acidiferrum sp. | reverse complement strand
GGCGAGCGCCGGTTCTGCTGGGCGGACTTCAGCTTTGCCGACGTGCAGGCCATCCGAGCAGTGGCTGGAACCAGCGTGAACGACGTTGTCCTGGCGGTCTTAGCGCGCGCTGTAGCACGCTACGTGCAATTGCACAGGCGGAGCGTGGAGCACCGGTTCGTCCGCGTAGTTTGCCCATACAGCCTCCGCCGGAACGATCAAGGGCAAAGCCTTGGTAACCAGATCTCATTCCTGACGGTGGCATTGCCTCTCGATATTCGCGATCCGCTGGAGATGCTGGACTGGGCCCCAAATTTGAGACAACCAGTTAAGACTCAATTTTCATTAAATGGAAAGGAGAGTCATGAGCTTGTCTCGAAGATCATTCACCAGGGAGTTCAAAGAGGCCGCCGTGAGGCGGCTGGAGCTGGGTGCGTCCATTGCCGAGGTGGCGCGGGCGTGTGAAGTAAACGCGAACGTGCTGCATCGGTGGAAGCGCGAGTTGCGCGATTACGGGGCCAAGGCTTTCACCGGTAACGGGAAATCACGGAGGGAAGAGAGCCACGTGGCCGAACTGGAGCGAAAGGTGGGGCGCCAAGCGCTGGAAATCGATTTTTTGCGGCGCTGCTTGCAGCATGTCGAGGAGCAGCGGAAACTGCAAGCATTGACTACCCGCAGCACGTCTACCCGTACATCGAAAAGGAAGTGAAATTGGCCACGCCGATTCCGCTCGGGCGAATGTGTGAGTTGGGCCAGGTGAGCCGAGTTGGGTTCTATCGCTGGCAGCAGGCGCTGGGAGCCATCGAGCACGATCTGGACTTGCGCGACGAGATGCAACGGATCGCGGTGGAGTTTCCGTATTACGGCTGGCGGCGAATGCAGAAAGAATTAAAGGACCGGGGCTGGGTTGTAAATCACAAGCGGGTACGGCGTCTGATGCGGGAGGACAACCTGCTGTGCCTGCGGCGCCGGAAGTTTGTAGTGACGACAGATTCGAATCACGACCGGCCGGTGCATCCGAATTTGGCGGGCGAGTTGGAATGGACCGGTCTCAATCAGCTTTGGGTAGCAGACATCACGTATATACGGCTGGAGCTGGAGTTTGTGTATTTGGCGGTGATACTGGATGCGTACTCGCGGCGGGTGATGGGGTGGGCACTCGACCGCTCGCTGGAAGATGAGCTGACGCTGGCGGCGCTGCGGATGGCCTTGCGACAGCGGCGGCCTACGCCGGGACTGGTGCATCACTCGGATCGTGGGGTGCCGTACGCCTCCGGTGATTACACCGGTCTGCTAAAGCATCATCAGATCCGAATTAGTATGAGTCGCAAAGGAAACCCATACGATAATGCGACCTGTGAATCCTTTATGAAGACGTTGAAATATGACGAAGTGCACCGGCAGGAGTATCGGGATCTGGGCGAAGCGCGGAGTTGCATCGAATGCTTCCTGGAGAAGGTCTACAACCAAAAGCGGCTGCACTCCGCGCTGGGCTATTGCTCACCGGTGAAATTCGAACAATCGCTGGTAGTAGCAGCAGCCGTGGAGGCCGGTGGATGAGCGGCACACACAGTGCGCCCTGGGGCGGGAAAAGGGAAAGCGCGAGCCAGCGTACGGCGAAGGTAATCGGCGGGGTCGCTATGGCTGCGCGGAAATCCCGGACTGCCCAGCCGCAGAATTTGTTGGACTTCGACGCCAGACCTGCCTTGTGCCAGCAGAACGCGCGCCACCCACAGATCCACGATGCTCCAATCCGGCTGTGCAAAGCGTTGCGCAATGTGCCAGCGCTCCATCCAGGATTGGTAAATCTCCCTGGCCTGTGCGCTAGACAGGCTCGCTGGAACAGTCCGTTGCCACGATGCCAAAGGCACACGGGAATGCGGTTCGGAGTGGCCTGTGGTGGCCTGCTGGCGAGCAGCTTGCAAGAGGCCATCGGCGTGGCTCGCCAGACCAGCAGCCGTATGGATCACTTTCACCCAAGAAGGATAGCCGTTGCCGTGACGGCGTTGCGGCTTCTGATTGGTAAAGCCGGCGAGTCGGCCCAGATGACGCCAATCTGTACTAGCGCCGTCGCCGCCATACAGATGCGCCAAGTGCCGGCCCACGGCGGTAGCGAGCGCAGGTGGCAAAGGGGTAGCACTGACCTGCACCCAAGCTTGCCAATGGCCGGGGCTGGTTTGGAGTACCACACAAGGTTCATGGCCGTTGGCACACATCGTCGACAGCACCACGGGATCAGCCTGATCCAAGTCGATCAGGATATAGCCGGCGTTCCGGTCCTCAGCATACGGGTGGAGGTAAACGTCGCAGCCCTCGCGATTGCGTACGCGCAAGAAACGAATGGTCGCCAAATTCGACAATTGGGTGGCCGTCCACAGTCGTTCTCCGGGAAACGGCCGCTTGGTCAGACTGTGGATCAACCGAACGAGGTAAAGTTCGCAAGGCATGGCCGCCAATTGGCGGCGGATCGCTTGCGAGGTGAGGATGAGCCCGAGGTCAAACATGCACCCAATTCTGCAGTCGAACTGGGTTGCCGTACAATGAATTCGCAGCGAGTGGTAAGCAGTGTCTTAACCCGTTGTCTCAGCCAAGGGGCCCACCTCAATATTTGTTCTTGCCGTCAGGTCTTTGCTCGGCCTTCAGCTTCTTGTGCTCGGCGATGA
>DATAIH010000264.1:0-14634 GCA_036262755.1 Candidatus Acidiferrum sp. | reverse complement strand
AACCGGCAACTTGGCATGCTGCGGCACCGCACCATGCGGCTCTTAGGACAGGCCTCGTAACGGGTTCTCTCCACCCCCCAAACACAAGGACGGGCGTCCCATGCACTAGGGACGCCCGCTCTTGTTTCAAGCCGTTCTAATTCGAGGTTGCGGTTCTATGCTTGCGAAGCCCGTTCGGGCATTGCCCTGGCACGCTGGTAGCGGAGTGCGCTTTTACCGCGTCAGAAAGGTTGCGCCTCCTCAAAAAGGCGTGCTGGCCCCGAAATTGTAGGAGTGCTGCATCCCCATTTCCATCAGGATCTTGATCCCGATGCCGTACATGCCGGTGGGCAGAACGTCCCGGCGCACGACTTCCGCCAAATATTCGCGATTCAGTGAGGCCGGGTCGTTCGAATACGGCATAGTCACAAACAGCCGCAAGCCGACCTCGTAACCCGGTTCGCTCGACTGAAAATACACGCCCGACCGCGACACGCTCATCGAACCGCGCAAGTCCTCGAAATGCGGTTTCGTGGGGTCGGACGGTCGGATGCGCATGAGCTGCGTAATTCGGCAGCGGCGATTGCCGCGCCGCTCGGTCTGGGGGGCAGCCGGTTTGGCGGGTGCCGCTGTTTCTGGCTTCTTGGTCATCATCTCACGCACTAGTTCAGGGTAAGTCCCCATGGCGAAACCGACTTTCCGGACGAAATTCTTCCTGTCTGTCCTGAGGAAGTCTAGTTCACCGGGGACACGAAAACCTATAGCGAAGACGTACTCGTAAGGGAGTAAAACGTCGCTGAAAGATAGTAGTACGGCAGTACCAGAAAAGGAAAGGAGGGTATGAGGAAAAACTGAGGACAAAATGGGGAAAAGGCAAAAACGAGAAGAGCGTCCCAAAGCTTCGGCGGCCTAAAGCGAGCTAGGACCCGAAGGAGAGGCGTGTCGTGGTCTGCCACGTCCCGCACAGGATTTCCACAAGCGTGCGGTCGCCAAAGGCCAATGGAAAGGAGAAAAGAAATTCATCAGGGGGGCATGTGCACGTTACACTGCCATGCGGATTCTCGAAGTCGACGAGCACGCAAGGGCCTCAATCAAATCCAAACCGGCAACGCAATGGGAACTCCGTCGCCATTCTCCGCTGAGCTAAGGGGCAGGCGGAACTTTCTCCGCCCCTCCGGGTGCCCCTCGGTCATCCGGCACGGCGTCCCGACTTTTTCGATTGACATACGAATTGATTAGTACTAACAGAGTAGCTATGCGTCCCAAACACAACACGCTTGCCCCTCAGGAGCTCGAAATCATGAAGCTCGTCGAGCGGGTCGTACTCATGCTAAAGGAGGTTCGTATGTCCCAAAGAAGACTGATTGCCCCGCTAACGCTTGTCTCGTGTTGCCTCATCCTGGTCCTCGTGCTGGTTGCATGGACTTTTCCGCTCAAAGGCGCGCCGCGCCCCGTTCCGCCCGCACTCAGAGGCATGGCGCAACAAAGTCCCGATAGCGCGGCTGTCCTGCTCCACCGGATCGAAATGAAGCATCACGATTTCGCGAGCACCGCTTTAAACGATACGGTTATGAACGAGGAACGAGCTAGCCTCGATCAGCTTTCCGGCCGCCTTACCGTCGAAACCGCTTACGACCAAGCAAACGCGGACGCAATGACGAAAGCCCTGGAAGACTTTTGGAGCGAGCGTGGAATCACCGTGGAAGTTCGCACGACCCTTACTCCCTGGCCACGTTCGGCCGGTTACGCGAACTTGGAATTTGACGTCTATGAGCAAACCATCCTGCCAGGCAGACTTGAGGGCGGCATTGCCGGGGGTGTGGCGGGCGGTGTCCAGCGTGGTGCGTCGCGTGGAGTTGAGGATGGAATCGCGGATGGACCCACAGATGGGATTCCCGGCGGCATCTCTGGCCCTGTCAGCACCCATCCGTCCTCGGACGAACCCAGCGTGGACATTGCCACCGTTTGGACCGACACGGCAAAGAGAGGCCCGATGCTGCTCCAGGTTCGCGGCATAGGAACCGTCGTTCGTGGAGACGGTTCCGCGAACTTCGTCGCTCAGCTGTCCGTTCCAGCCTCCATGTCTGCTGACATTAAGTCAGGTCAAGATGCCACCATCGCCTTGAAGAATGGCCTACTCGGGAAGGGGCAAGTCAGCAGCGTTGGCCCGGTGTCGAACGATACGCGTACGGTGGGCATCGCCCTCGACTCCGTACCCCAAGGAACCACCGCCGGTGTCAAAGTCGAGATCAACATCGATATCGGAAAGCTCGCTAACGCTGTCTACATCGGACTCCCGGCGAACGGCAGGCAGAACAGCGAAATTAGCCTCTTTAAGATCGTCAACAATGGCTCGGAAGCAGTCCGGACTAAGGTGAAGCTCGGCCACGCATCAGCGAACACCATCGAGGTCCTGGACGGTCTTAAAGAGGGCGACGTCGTCATCCTCTCTGACATGTCCTATATTCAGAGTGCCGAACGCATCCGCCTCACCGACGATCAGCACTTGCGCAAACACTAAGGTTGAGCTTTTGGCAGGAAGGCTCCAGCCTGATGTTTTGTTTCACTGACACCCTCGCCGGGCACGACGATCGCCGAACTAGGCAAATGTGCGAAGCCTGCGCACAGCGGGAAGCAGAGCCGCAGGTCTCTGCTAAACGGCCTGCTTCTCGCGTGCATGATGCTGGCGCCCGGGTAGACCGGGAAGGCAAGCGCGACATGCGGCGTCGAGGCGAAAGTCTCGATTGAGCGAACGGACCGAGCGGAATCTCCGCTGAGGACAGCAATCTTAACCTCATCTACGGGCAGAAGGCGGAAAGCAGGAGCCAGATGTGTGGATGACGTGACCGCCCCCTTTGTGCGATTCTTTCCCCTCAATGAAGCGCGAAACCGAGTCACAAGAAAACAACGCCTGAACGTTGCCGGTTTGGACGTCAGAAACGTTGGGGGGAAGCAGAAGGCAGCAAGCAGAAGGCAGAAAAGAGCGTTAAGAATCGGGACAAGGAAGAGGAAGATGCTGAAGAAATTCAAAGAATTGACTGAGAAAGAGATTCTGGCGATTGCTATCGCCGCCGAAGACGAAGACGGGCGCATCTACGGAGAGTTTGCCGACGCTCTTCGCGAGGAGTATCCCTCTACGGGGCAGATGTTCGAGGACATGCGGCGAGAAGAAGTGGAGCACCGCGACCGGCTGATTGCCATGTTCCGGCAACGCTTCGGCGAGCATATTCCGCTGATTCGCCGGGAGAACGTGAAAGGATTCCTCCAGCGCAGGCCGGTGTGGCTGGTGCGGCCGCTGGGCGTGAAGGTCGCGCGGAAGCAAGCCGAGGTGATGGAGCTGGAGGCGCAGCGCTTCTATCACAAAGCGGCTAGCCGGACAAGCGACGCGTCAACGCGCGAATTGCTGTATCAGCTTGCGGACGAAGAGCGCAAGCACACACGGACGGCCGGCGAGCTGGAAGAAAAGCATCTGACGGCCTCGGCAAAAGCGCAGGAGGAAGAATCGCACCGCAAGCTGTTTTTGCTGCAGGTCGTGCAGCCGGGCCTGGCGGGGCTGATGGATGGCTCGGTTTCCACGCTGGCGCCCTTGTTCGCGGCGGCATTTGCCACGCGGCACAGTCAGGCCGCCTTCCTGGTGGGGCTGGCGGCCTCGATTGGCGCGGGAATTTCCATGGCGTTTTCCGAAGGGCTTTCCGACGACGGCTCGCTAACGGGACGCGGTTCGCCATGGCTCCGCGGCGGCGTAACGGGTCTAATGACCACCGCGGGAGGCATCGGTCACACGCTTCCCTTCCTGATTTCCAGCTTTCGCGTGGCGACCCTGGTTGCAGCGGCCGTGGTGGCCGTGGAGCTCTGCGTCATCAGCTACGTACGCCACAAATACATGGACACACCGTTTCTGCAGGCGACGTTTCAGGTGGTCGTCGGCGGCGTTTTGGTTTTTCTGACAGGCTGGCTGATCGGCAGCTCGTGAAAGAAGTGATTAGTGGCCCGCGATCAGTTCGTGGCTCTCCGAGTTTCTTGGAGGGGCTAAAGCCCTGTTTCTTTGTCGGCTCTTACTCTCGGAGCCAAAGCTGGCCTCCGGCAGGCCGGCTCCGACCCCAATAGAAATATCTAGGGGATAGCTTTAGTCCGATTGCGCGGGGACGTGAACCGGGGCGGGAGCCGCTCGGAAAGCGCCGCGGAGCCAGGACTGCAAGCGGTCCATGTAAACGTAAACAATCGGCGTGGTGAAGAGCGTGAGCATCTGGCTGACGATAAGGCCGCCAATGATGGTGACGCCCAGCGGGCGGCGCAGTTCGGAACCCACACCGGTACCAAGCGCGAGGGGCAAGGCACCAAACAAAGCGGCCATGGTAGTCATCAAAATCGGCCGGAAGCGCAGCAGGCAGGCCCGGTAGATGGCCTCCAAAGGCGAAAGGTTCTCTTCCCGCTCCAACTGCACAGCAAAATCGATCATCAGGATGGCGTTCTTCTTTACGATTCCGATCAGCAGGATGATGCCAATCAAAGCAATCATGTTCAGGTCGGTGTGAGCGACTTTAATTGCCAAGATGGCTCCAATGCCCGCGGAAGGTATGGTGGACAGAATGGTGATGGGATGGATGAAACTCTCGTACAGAATTCCGAGCACGATGTACACAGCCACCAGGGCGGTGATGATCAGAAACAACTGTGAAGCCCGAGATTCCTGATAGGCCTGGGCGGTGCCTTGGAAGGTAGCATGCACGGTAGGCGGCATGCCGCTTTGCCGCGTGGCGTCGAGAATGTGCTGAACGGCGGGACCGAGTGATGCGCCCGGCGCGAGATTGAAGGAGAGCGTAATCGCCGGAAAGATGCCTTGATGGTTCACCGAGAGCGCGGTGTTGGAAGGCTCGTAGTGGGCAAAAGCACTGAGGGGAACCACTCTGCCGCCGGTGGCCGGCACGTAAATGGATTTGAGCGCTTCGGGAGACTGCTGGGCGCTGGGCATCACTTCCAGCACCACGTGGTACTGATTCAGGCCCTTGTAAATGTTGGAGACCTGGCGCTGGCCAAAGGCGTCGTTCAAGGTGTTGTCAATGGCCACCATGGAGACGCCGAGGCGAGAAGCGGTGTCGCGGTCCACGATGAGGGAGGCTTGTAAGCCGTGCATCTGCTGGTCAGAGTTCACGTCGCGGAGCTCAGGAATCGTCGCCAGGCGTCTCTGGAGGATAGGGGCCCAATGCTTGAGATCCTCTAGATTGTCGGCTTGCAAGGTGTATTGATATTGCGCCGCGCTGCCGCGACCACCGACAGAAAGATCCTGGACGGCCTGGAGGAAGAGCACCGCGCCCGGTACTTTCGAGCTGGCTTTGCGGATTCTTCCGATGACTTCGTCAATGCTGAGTTTGCGTTCGTTGAGAGGCTTGAGCTGTCCGAACATACGCGCGGTGCTGCCCCCGCTGCCGCCTCCCGCGAACGAAGTGAGCGTATCAATCGCGGGGTCTTTCAAGACGATGTCCGAGAACTCGCGCATCTTCTGCTCCATCGCGGCGAAGGAAAGGTCCTGGTCCCCTTGAATGGTGCCAAAAAAGCGGCCGGTATCCTGCTGAGGGAAGAAGCCCGAATTCACGTGAAAGAACATGTAGCCGCAAAGAATGGCGGTGCCGAAGGTGGCTCCGAGAATGAGCAATTGGCGGCGAAGAACCCATTTCAAGGAAATATCGTAAACGTGAAGCAAGCCGTTAAACGCTCTTTCAAAAAGCCGGTAGATCCAGTTGTGGCGTCCGGACTCGTGCTCTAAAAAGCGCGCACACATCATCGGCGTCGTGGTGAGGGACACGAACAGAGACACTCCGATGGCCACGCTCAAAACCACAGCGAATTCGCGGAAGAGGCGCCCAACGATTCCCGGCATCATGAGGATGGGGATGAACACGGCAACCAGGGAGGCGCTCATGGAGAGCACCGTAAAGCCGATTTCACTGGCGCCCTTTAGGGCTGCCGGGAAAGGCTTCATTCCGTTTTCGATGTGCCGGGTGATGTTTTCAATGACGACGATGGCGTCGTCCACGACGAAACCGGTGCAGATGGTGAGAGCCATGAGCGACAGATTGTCGAGGCTGTAGTTGAAGAGATACATGATGCCGAACGTGCCGATAAGGGAAAGCGGCACGGCAACGCTCGGAATGATGGTTGCCCAGGTGCTCCTGAGGAACGCGAAGACCACCAGGATCACGAGAGTGATGGAAATGAGGAGGGTCATCTCGACATCGTGCACGGAAGCGCGAATGGTGGTGCTTCGGTCGACGGCCACGCTGAGATGGAGAGAAGGGGAAATGGAAGCGCGCAGGACAGGAAGGATGGCGTTCACGCGGTCGACGGTATCGATCATATTGGCGGCGGGCTGGCGGAAAACGGCCAGCAGGACGGATCGCTGCCCTCCGGAAAGACCAAGATTGCGGATATCCGCAGTGGAATCGACGACATCGGCGATGTCGCGCATGCGGACTGGCTCGCCGGGGTGTCCGCCGATGATGAGCGGCTCGTATTCGTAAGCCCTGAAAAGCTGATCGGTGTCGCCAACGTCCCAGGTTTTTTGGGAGTCGGCAAGGGAGCCCTTGGCCAGATCGGCGTTGGCCGATTGCAACGAAGCCCGCACGGTTTCAAGGCTGATTCCATAGCTGCTGAGCTTGTAGGGATTCGCTTCCACGCGGACGGCAGGGCTCGAGCTTCCCCAAACTCCCACTTGCCCCACTCCCTGAACCTGCGCGAGCTTCTGGGCAATGATGGAATCGGCGGCATCGTAGATCTCGGCGGGAGGAATGTTGGTGGACGTTAAGGCAAGGATCAGGATAGGCGACTCAGCAGGGTTCACCTTGCGGTAGTTCGGCTGCCCGGGAAGGTCCGCGGGAAGCTGGCTGCGCGCAGCGTTGATCGAAGCTTGCACGTCGCGGGCGGCGGCGTTGATATCGCGACTGAGATCGAATTGCAGAGTGATGTTGGTCTGACCGAGGCTGCTCGAGGAGGTCATCTGCGTCACGCCGGCGATCCGGCCGAATTGGCGTTCGAGAGGGGTGGCCACCGCCGAGGCCATGGTCTCGGGGCTCGCTCCTGGCAGACTCGCGCTGACGTTTATCGTGGGAAAATCGACCTGCGGCAGGGGCGAGACGGGCAGAAACCGAAAAGCGACCATGCCGGAGAGAGCGATGGCAATGGTGATCAGGGAGGTGGCCACAGGCCGGCGGATAAACGGAGCGGAAAAATTGGCGGACATCATGGCTCAAGTCACCATGCCTTCAGTCAGCGTGAGCGGGCTCTTCGACGGGATTGCCGATATGCAACGCAAAGCGGCGGGCCAACCAATCAAACGCCAGATAAACGACGGGCGTGGTGTAAAGCGTGAGCAACTGGCTCAGCAGAAGCCCACCGACGATGGTGATGCCCAGGGGGCGGCGCAACTCCGAACCTACTCCGCTCCCCATCGCCAGCGGCAAGGCGCCAAGCAGCGCTGCCATGGTGGTCATCATGATGGGGCGGAAACGCAACAGGCAAGCTTCGTAGATAGCATCGAGCGGCGCCTTGCCTTCTTTGCGCTCGGCTTCGAGCGCAAAGTCAATCATCATGATGGCGTTTTTCTTGACAATGCCGATCAACAGAATCAAGCCAATGAGGGCGATGACGCTGAACTCCATCTTGAAGAGCAGCAGCGCCAAGATGGCTCCCACACCCGCGGAGGGAAGCGTGGAGAGAATGGTGATGGGGTGAATATAGCTCTCATACAGCACACCCAGCACGATATACACGGTAATAAGCGCGGCAAGAATCAGCACTGGCTCGTTGGCAAGGGAATTCAGGAAGGCCGCGGCGGTGCCTTCAAACGTAGCTTGGATGCTGGCCGGCATGTTGAGTTCCGCTTTAGCCTCATTAATGGCATTGACCGCGTCACCAAGGGCGGCACCCGGGGCCAAGTTAAAGGAAATCGTAACTGCGGGAAACTGTCCCTGGTGGTTGATCACGAGAGCCGTGGAGCCGGGCTCGAAACGAGTAAAGGCGCTGAGGGGAACCTGCGCGTTCGGGGTTGTGCTTACACTCGTTTGCGCATTGTTGGTGATATTAGCTGTCGAGCCGCTAGACGCCTGCAGCCCACTGTTGGAAGCCACATAGATGTCCCTTAGGGAGTCCGGATTCTGCTGAAACGCGGGAGCGACTTCCAACACAACGCGATACTGGTTGAGCTGAGTATAAATGGTGGAGACCTGGCGCTGCCCGAAGGCGTCGTAGAGAGTGTTGTCGATGGCAGAGGGCAAGACGCCGAGGCGGGACGCGGTGTCGCGGTCGATAATCAACGAAGCGAGAAGGCCTTGGTTGAGCTGGTCACTGGCAACGTCGCGGACCGCAGGAATGTTGCCGAGTTTGTGCATAAAGCGCGGCACCCAGTAGGAGAGCTCGTTGAAGTCTGCGTCCTCGAGGCTGTACTGAAACTCCGTGCGGCTGACGCGGTCCTCAACCGTAAGGTCTTGCACAGGCTGCATAAAGAGCGAGATGCCGTCAACTTTGGCCAGTTCCGGCTGGAGGCGGCGGATGACGTCGGAAGCATGAATCTTCCGCTCTGCAAGCGGCTTGAGATTGATTTGAATGCGGCCTGTGTTCAGAGTGACGTTCGTGCCGTCGATTCCGATGAAGGACGAGAGGCTCTGGACTGCCGGATCTTTCAGGATCACTTTGCCCAATTCCTGCTGGTGCTGAGACATGGCGGCAAAGGAAACGTTCTGGGCCGCTTCGGAAACACCGAGAATGATTCCCGTGTCCTGCACCGGGAAGAAACCCTTGGGAACGTAAATGTAAAGAAGGATAGTGGCCACAAGCGTGCCGACGGTGACCAGGAGAGTAGTTGTGCGGTAGCGCAGGACTGTTTTCAGGGTGCGCCCGTAGTAAGCGATGACGGCATCGAATACCCGCTCGGAAGCGCGGAAGAATCTGCCCTGCTCTTCCTCTTTCTGGTGCCGCAACAATTGCGCGCACATCATGGGAGTCAGCGTGAGCGAAACGAAGGCCGAAATGAGAATCGTGATGGACAGGGTGATGGCGAATTCGCGGAAGAGCCGGCCGACAATGTCTCCCATGAATAGGAGGGGGATGAGCACGGCGATGAGGGAGACGGTGAGGGAAATGATAGTGAAGCCAATCTGCTCGGAGCCTTTGAGGGCGGCGTCGACGGGTGCGTCGCCCTGCTCGATGTAGCGGCTGATGTTTTCGATCATGACGATGGCGTCGTCAACGACAAAGCCGGTCGATATGGTGAGAGCCATGAGGGAGAGGTTGTTGAGGCTGAAGCCGCACAGGTACATCACGCCAAAGGTCCCGACGATGGAAAGTGGCACGGCGAGGGTAGGAATAATCGTGGCACGCAAGCTGCGGAGGAAAAGGAAAATGACCATGACCACGAGCGCAATAGTGAGAATCAAAGTGAATTGCACATCGTCTACGGAGGCCCGAATCGTGGTCGTGCGGTCGGTCAGCACGTCTACCTTTACCGCCGCGGGAAGAGAGGCTTGAAGCTGCGGGAGCAACTTTTTCACGCGGTCGATCACCGCGATGATGTTCGCGCCCGGTTGCCGCTGAATGTTCAGAATGACGGCAGGCTCGGTATTGGCCCAAGCAGCTTGCTTTGCGTTTTCAGTTCCGTCGAAAACCTTCGCCACGTCGGTGAGACGCACAGGGGCGCCATTGCGATAAGCGACGATGATGGGCTTGTAGTCGTTGGCGGAAATGAGTTGGTCGTTGGAGCCGATGGTGTAGGCCTGATGGGCGCCGTCGAAAGTGCCTTTCGCTTGATCGACGTTTGCCGCGCTCAACGCGGTGCGGAGATCTTCCAAACTCATTCCGTAGGACGCGAGCGCCGTCGGATTGGCCTGGATGCGCACGGCCGGGCGCTGGCCACCGCTGATGCTGACAAGGCCTACACCGGACAGCTGCGAAATCTTTTGCGCTAGCGTGGTGTCCGCGAGGTCTTCCACTCTTTGAAGCGGCAGGGAATCCGAGGTAAGCGCGAGAGTGAGAATAGGCGCGTCGGCGGGATTAATCTTGCTGTAAATGGGAGGATTGGGCAGACCCTGCGGTAAAAGGTTCGATGCGCTGTTGATGGCTGCCTGAACCTCTTGCTCGGCGATATCGATATTGAGATCCAGGCTAAATTGCAGCGTGATGAGGGAGCTTCCAGACGAACTAGTCGAAGTCATCTGGTTCAAGCCAGGGATCTGGCCGAACTGGCGCTCGAGCGGAGCTGTGACCGAGGAGACCACTACGTCCGGGCTGGCGCCTGGATAGAACGTCTGGATTTGAATCGTTGGATAGTCGACTTGCGGAAGCGCGGAAACCGGAAGCTGGCGGTAGGCCACAAATCCTACCAGGAGGACAGCCACCATGAGCAACGTGGTGGCAATCGGCCGCAGAATAAACGGCCGCGAAGGACTCATCGCCGAGAACCTCGGGCGCGGCGAGAAGAACTGGGCGCCTCTGGTGCCGGGGCGCCTGGACTTGCCGGCGCGGGGGCTGGAGACGACGGTGGGCCTGCGCTGCCGGAAGTGCCTATAGTGGTCATGGTCGGGTTGACTCTGCTGCCGTCCTGAAGCTTGTCCTGGCCGTCAATGACAACCACGTCGCCCCCATCGAGCCCGCTGCTCAAACCAATGCTGTTGCCAGTGGTCAGGGCGATTGTCACCGGGCGGATTTTCGCCGTGTTGTCGCTGCCCACGATGTAGACAAAGGTTCCTTGAGGTCCGCGCTGGATGGCCGGAGAGGGAACAATGGTTAGACCGTGTTTTGTGTCGACGAACAAGCGCACGTTCACGAATTGATTCGGGAAGAGAACATTGTCGGAATTGTCGAAAACAGACTTAAGCCTATAGGTGCCGGTGGCGGTATCGATTTGATTGTCGATGGTGAGCAGTTTGCCCGTGGCAATCTTTTCGGTATTGTCGCGGTTGAAGGCTTCGACGGTAAGTTGAACTCCGGCACGCAGCTTGGCATTGACCTGGGGAAGCTGGTCCTGAGGCAAGCTGAAGAGCACGGCGATCGGCTGAAGCTGAGTGATGAGCACCAAGCCATTGACGTCGGTGGCGTGCACAATATTGCCGGGGTCAATCAAACGCAGGCCGACACGGCCGCTGATGGGCGCAGTGACGTGGGAAAAAGAGAGTTGCAGTTTGGCGTTGTCAATCTGGCTCTGGTCCGAGGTGATCGCGCCATCAAATTGGCCAACCAATGCCGCCTGCGTGTCGAGTTGCTGTTGCGGGATGACGCCTTCCTTGAAGAGGAGCTGGAAGCGCTCAAGATTGACTTGGGCATCCTTGCGCTGCGCCTGATCCTTGGCGAGCTGGCCCTGGGCCTGTTCGAGTTGGACCTGAAAGGGTCGCGGGTCAATCTGGACGAGAAGATCGCCCACGTGGACATACTGACCTTCCTTGAACGCCACATTGACGATCTGACCGTCCACGCGGCTGCGAACGGTTACGGTGTTATATGCGGTGACGTTTCCCAGTCCGTTGAAGTAAACGGGAAGATCGCCACGATGCGCCGCGGCAACTACGACGGGAACGACAAAACTGCCGCCTCCTCCGGCGCCGCCGCGGCCCCTTCTGGACCCTGCGGGCGCGGAAGGGTCGGCCGCCTGGCTAGGGTTTCGCGATCCTCGGAAATACCAAATGGCTACGACAACCCCGGCAATGACCAGCGCCCAGATCCACCAACGCCTCTTCGCCGGCTTGGCCGCCGACGCATCGGTGGTCGCAGGGCTACCGCGTTCAGGTAGGTCCATCGACTTGAGCTGCCCCATTCATTCGCTCCTAACCGTTTTCAAAATGGCTACATCGCGCGAGCCAGCCGCCAAAAAGCGCGGCGTTTAGGGTGGCACTCAGGGCTGCTCCAACGAAGGGACAAAGGCTACCCGAAGCTTAGTCTACGCCTATATAGGACGGAGCGGGGAGAGCAAAGGTTACGTGAGGAGAAAGGAAGGAACGGACCAAACAACCTGCCGAGAGCCGCACATTGCCTCGCGGGACGAAGACAAAGTTCGGAAATTGCAGCGTGCAGATTGGCCGCGAAAACCGTAGACTGGACGAACCCAAGTCCGAGCCGAAACATTTTTTTTCAACCCCGATCGGGACTAGGAGGAAAACCATGAAGGGATTCATCCTCGGAATCGTGGTTGCTGTTCTGGTAATTGCCGGGAGCATGTACATGTATTTTTCATTGGGCTTCGCCCCGGTCGCGACCGCGGCATCTCCGATGCCGCTTGAAAGAAGACTCACGAAAACGGCGCTCCATGCCTACCTAGGTAAGCTGCCCCGCCCGCAGCCGATGGTGCCCGCCGATGAAGCGAATCTGATCGCCGGCTCGAGGGTGTACAAAGAGCAGTGCGCCACCTGCCACGGCCTGCCGGGTGAGCCCAAATCAGCCGTTTCGCAGGGGATGTTTCCCGCGCCGCCGCAACTGTTTCATGGAGTCGGCGTGACAGATGACGAACCCTGGGAGACCTATTGGAAAGTCGAAAACGGGATTCGCATGACCGGAATGCCGGCTTTCAAAGGCCAGGTACCGGAAAGGGAAATCTGGCAGGTAACCATGCTGGTAAAGAACGCCGACAAAATTACGGAGCCCGTCAAAAAAGAGCTGCTGGCCGGAAATGCAACGCCGATGGCCATGGCCATGCCCGGCATGGAAGAAAAGCCGGCCAAAGAAGCAAAGCCAAAGAAAAAGTGAATTCAGGCGGCGGGGTTAGTCCGTGAATTGCCCCGCCTTCTGCCCCCTTCGTAATTCGGGAAACCACCAAGCCCACAGACCGGTAACCAGAATTGCGCCCACACCACCTAGAACCACCGCCCGCACAGCGCCAAACCAGTGAGCGGTGAGACCGGATTCGAACTGGCCGAGCTCGTTGGAAGCGCCAACGAAAACGGAATCCACGGCGTTGACGCGGCCCCGCATTTCATCCGGCGTGCCCAACTGGATGAACAATTGGCGAACCATCACGCTGACCATGTCGGTGGCGCCCACCAGAAAGAGCGCAAACAGGGAGACCCAGAGGTTTCGCGAAATTCCGAAAAAGATGGTGGCCAAGCCAAATCCTGCGACGCACCACAACATCCGTGAACCGGCTTGGGGGCCCAAGGGCTTGTTCGCGAGCCACATGGCCATAACGCCCGCGCCCACAGCGGGGGCGCTGCGCAAAAGCCCGAGGCCCCAAGGCCCGGTTGAGAGAATTTCCTTGGCATACACGGGAAGCAGCGCGACCGCCCCTCCCAAAAGAACGGCGAATAAATCCAAGGAGATGGCGCCGAGAATCATTTTCTCGCGCCAAATGTAATGGAGGCCAGCCAGGGTGGTTTGCCAACCGAAGGGTTCCGGCACGCGCTCGGCGGATTGAACTTTTATTTTCCCAGCGCACACGGCGGCCACCATGGCTCCGAAAAGAGACAGTGCGTAAACCGCCGCGGGGCCGCGGGTGATCGCGTAGATAATTCCACCGAGTGAAGGGCTCAGAATTACCGTGCCCTGGAAGAAAACCGAAGCCCAGGCGACGGCGTTCTGGAAGTCTTTCACGGGAACCAATTGAGGAAGCAGCGAGCGCGTGGCCGGTGCGCTGAAGGCGCGCGCGACGCCCACGAAAAAAAGGACCGCATAGATGGGGTGGGCGGAACGGTATCCGCCGAGCGTGAGAAACAGCAGCGCGGCCGAACAAACACCGGAGCCGCAATAGCACAGAACAATCAGCTTGCGCCGATCGTAACGATCCGCCGCGTGTCCGGCTACGAGAAAGAGCAGAACGCCCGGCAGGAATTGCGCCAGGCCCACAACGCCGAGCGCAAGCGGCTGGCGCGTAATTTCATAGATCTCCCATCCCACCGCGACGGATTGCATTTCGCCGGCTAGGACGATAAAGACGCGCGCCAATTGATAGAAAACAAAACTCGGGTAGGTAAAAGCGATTCGCCCGGAGGCACTGGAGTTCTTGCTAGCTGCCATCCGGAATACTGTGCCACAAAAAGGCGCAGCGCGACGAGAAGGACGAAAAGCTCCTACTTGCTTTCCAAAAGACCTTGTCTAGTAGACCTACGCTCCGTAACGGTAGCTCTTGAGGTGAGAACGGCGCAGCATGCCGCGCCCTTCGAAGAACTTCCGTCTAGCAATTGGATGCGGATTCAAGGTTGGTGGCAGGCGCCGCTACCTGAATCGGTGAAGGTCTTCCCTTCCTCGGGAATAAATTGCCAGTCGTAGCTCTTGGATTTCAACGTCAGTTTGAGGACTCCGAAGGCGGTCGAGTCGCGAACCTCGCTGTTTGGCTTTGGTTCGCTGAACGGGCGGTGACTCTTCCCGCCGGTGCCGACGACGAATTCGCGAATACCTCGGCCAGGATCAGGTGCGCCGCCAGGAGTTTGCGGAGCAAAGCGTTCGTAGTCGTGATCGTGGCCGTTGACGACGACGTCCGCATTGGCTTCGTAGAGCGCCTCCCAGAGCGGTTTCATGGTCAAATCGTTGCCGTGCGCGCTGCCCGAACTAAACAGCGGCTTGTGCCAATAGGCGAGCGTACAAGCTACCGGATGCGAGGCCAGATCTGCGCGAAGCCATTTCTCCTGCGGCGAGCCGGATCCGCAACCGCCGACGTCCTTGCACTCGCTGTTCAACACGATGATG
>DATAIH010000263.1:0-9829 GCA_036262755.1 Candidatus Acidiferrum sp. | reverse complement strand
CCAGGCGCGACTTTGACACAGCCCCACGGTCCCCGGTCTGGGGGCCGCGTTCGGGCGCGGTGCGATGACCAACCATTGGATTGACCTGCAGCATTGCAAAACGATTCTGGTGGAAGGCAGCAATGTAGCGGAGAACCATCCCATGGCCTTCAAGTGGATCCGAAAGGCCCAGGAAAATGGGGCGAAGATTATCCACGTCGACCCTCGGTTCACGCGGACATCGGCGACAGCCGATATCTACGCGCGCATCCGCCCAGGTACCGACGCCGCGTTCCTCAATACGATGATCCACTATCTCCTCGTTCACAACCTCTATGACGACGACTACGTCACGACTCATACCAACGCTCTCTTCTTGGGCCACACGGCTTTCGACTTCAAGGACGGACTCTTCAGCGGGTTTGACGACGAGAAGCACAAGTACGACACCGCGACTTGGGGTTACCAGCTCGATGCCGAGGGCAAGCCGCGCGTCGCCGCGAGCCTGGACGATCCGCAGTGCGTTTTTGCTCACCTTAAGAAGTTCGTTTCGCGTTACACGCCCGACGTGGGCGAGCGCATCACCGGCATCCCGGCGGCCGAGATCGAGCAGATCGCGGAAACCATGGCCAAGAACCGGCCGGGAGCCGTCCTGTACGCGCTTGGCATGACTCAGCACACCACGGGCGTCCAGGGAATCCGCGCCTTCACCGTCCTTCAACTCCTGCTCGGCAACGTCGGCAAGCCGGGCACTGGCGTCAATGCCCTGCGGGGCGAGCCGAACGTGCAGGGCGCATGCGACATGGGCGTGCTCAACAACTACATGCCCGGCTATCTCAATTATCCCGCCCACACCGAGCCTACCCTTGCAGAGTACACAAAGAGAAATGGCACCGGAGACCGCAAATTTCTCGTCAACACCCTCAAGGCGTTCTACGGAGACGCAGCCACTCCTGAGAACGATTTCGCTTACGCCTGGTTGCCCAAGCGAAGCGCGGCGAAAGACTACGGGACCCTGTCAATTTTTGAGAGCGCTCTCGCGGGAACGATGAAGATGTTGTGGATCGTTGGTCAGAACCCCGCCGTGACGACGCCCAACCTGAATCTGACGCTCGAGTCGATGGCCAAGCTCGAGATGCTAGTGGTCCAAGAAATCTGGGAGACGGAAACGGCCGCGTTCTGGCGTCGCCCCGGTGTCGACTCGAAGTCCATCTCCACGGAAGTGGTCTTGCTACCCGCCTCTTTCTTTATGGAAAAGAACGGCACCATCACCAACTCGGGCGGCCTGGTGCAGTGGCGACACGCCGCGGTAAAGCCCCCAGGGGAAGCCAAACCCGATGGCGAAATCGTCGACCTCGTATTCCGCCGCGTGCGCGATCTGGTGAAGGACTCGGCCGATCCGAAGGACGAGATCATCAAGAAAGCTTTTTGGACTTACACCACTCCCGAGGACGTGCTCCGCGAGATCAACGGTCACGCACTCCGCGACGTTCCCGGCACCGGCCTGAAGGCCGGCGATCTCCTCGGCCGAGTGGCCGATCTGCAGCCCGACGGTTCGACTTCCTCCGGGGCTTGGATCTACGCGGGGGTTTTTGGCGGAGGTGTAAATCTCTCGAAACGCCGTGATTCGAAGACGGATCCGGGTGGTCTCGGGCTCTATCCGAACTTCGCATGGACTTGGCCGAACAATGTGCGGGTTCTCTACAACCGAGCGTCCTGTGATCGACACGGCAAACCATATCCAGGATCGGAGCCCATCGTGTGGTGGGACGAAAAAGCAAAGCGCTGGGCAGGATACGACGTTGCGGATGTCCCTGTTCTAACCGACGGACCAAATACGCCGAACGGCCAGCGACCCTTCCACTTGAATCCGGAAGGTGTCGGGCGCCTCTTCGCGGCGGTGTACCAGGACCCCGACCCGAAGAACCCGCAAGTTCCGCGCGATGTGGCCTACGTGCCGAAGGACGGTCCGCTGCCGGAAATGTACGAGCCGGTCGAGAGCCCGGTGGAGAACATCCTGCACCCCAAGGTGAAGCACAACCCGTTGCTCAAGTATCCGCGCGTCAAGTCTCACCAGCCGATCGGTACCGTGGCGGAGTTTCCCTATGTCCTCATGACGTCAACCGTTGCGGAGCATTGGTGCGGGGGATCCTCGACGCGCAACATCCCGTGGTTGAACGAACTCGTGGCGGAGCCCGTGCTCGAAATGCCTGAAACCCTGGCGCAAACGCTGCAGGTGAAAACGGGAAACCGCGTAAAGGTGTCTTCGGCGCGCGGCGAACTCATTGTCAAAGCAGTGGTCACACCCAGAATGAAGACACTACAGGTGGACGGACGCGAGGTTACGATCGTGTGGATGCCGTATAACTGGGGCTATCAGGGGTTGTCCGCCGGGCCAAGCGTAAACCACCTCACGATTGATGCGGTGGATCCTGGGGCAGGAACTCAGGAGACAAAAGCCTGCTTGGTGAACGTCGTCAAGGTGCCTGAGCCCATCGCAACGGCGCCCAAACTACCAGGGAGAAGATCATGACGCAGCCGACCGCGGCGATCCCCATAAAGGCTACCCTCGTCGACACGACCAAATGCATCGGCTGCCGGGCATGCCAGGTGGCTTGTAAGCAGTGGAACGACCGCGAAGGGGAAGAAACGGAATTGCAATTGGGGGCGATGGGGTTTCAAAATCCCGCGACTCTCAGCGCAAAAACGTACACACTCATCGCGTTTCATGAACTCCCAAACGACACGGCGCCAGGAGGACTCGATTATATTTTCACCATGCATCGCTGTCTTCATTGTTTGGATCCGGCGTGCGCCGCGGCCTGCCCGACGACTGCGCTGAAACGGCAGCCCGACGGTCCGGTCACCTACGATGCGAGTGCGTGCATCGGATGCCGCTACTGCATCTGGGCCTGCCCTTGGGGCGTGCCGACAGCGGAGTGGGATTCGCTGGCCCCGAAGATCCAGAAGTGTACGCACTGCGCCGACCGGTCGGACCAACCGCTTCCGCTGGCCAGGAACGGACAGGCACTCACCGCCGAAGAAAGCAAGGCCTTCCGTGCGAATATCGTCGTGCCGGCTTGTGTCAAAGCTTGCCCCGCCGACGCCCTGCGCTTTGGGGAGCGCGAAGAAATGCTGCAGGAGGCGCGCAAGCGGATCGCGAACCGTCCCGAAAAATACATCGACCATATTTACGGAGAGAAAGAAGCAGGCGGGACGAGCGTTTTATATCTCGCTTCCGTTCCATTTGAAAAGATTGGATTTCCGGCTCTCGGCGACAAGCCTTATCCCGCAGTCGCAAAAGCAGCTCTTCACGCTGTGCCTCCAGCCGTGCTGGCTGTAGGTGCGCTACTCGGCGGCATCTACGCGTTCTTCAAACGAAGAACTGCGGCGTTAGCCGCGGAATCTGAGGGAACGGACGCCGAGGACACCGGACATCATGTCGAATTTGAACTTCTCAAGCACAAGTTGTTGACACCGTTCAACTGGTTTCTTCTGGGCCTCATCGCGTTTGGCGGGATTTCGCTGCTGGCTCGATTCGCGTTGGGTCTCGGCGGCAGCACGCATCTTTCCAATACCTACGCCTGGGGGCTTTGGATCGTCTTCGACCTCGTCTGGATTGCGGTAGCCGCTGGTGCATTCGCAACCGCCGGCCTTATTTATGTCTTCCAACGCAAGGACCTTTATTCCATCGGGCGTTCCGCCGTCTTGATGGGGTTTTTGAGCTACACCTTCGTGACCGTCACTCTGGTAGCAGATCTCGGCTTGCCGTGGCATTTCTATCAACTTGGCCTGCAAGCGCCCGCGGCCTCCGCAATGTTCGAGGTGTCCTGGTGCGTGGGCCTTTACGTTACGGTTTTGCTCATGGAATTCCTCCCCGTCCCGCTCGAGTGGCTGGGAATGCGGAAGGCCCTGGAGATCTGGCAACGCTGGTCAGGTGCCTACGTAGCGTTTGCATTGACGTTGTTCGTTTACCTGCTCTCACGCAATCTAATTTACTCGGCGCTCGCGGCCGTCCTTTTCTCCTTCCTTGCTTGGGCGTTCCGAGCCCGCGGGAAGAGGGCTGAGCCCGTAATGCTAGCGATCGCCGCCGTAACGCTCTCGACCATGCATCAAAGCTCGCTTGGCTCGCTCTTCTTGCTCATGCCGGATGAACTTGCTCCGCAATGGTGGTCTCCCGTGATGCCCGTCTCATTCTTCCTGTCATCGATCGCGGGTGGCACAGCGCTCATGATCCTGATCGAGATGTGGATCGCCAAGGCGTGGAGACGCCAACTGCGGATGTCTCAGCTCGCATCGATGGGGCAAATCACGTTCTGGTCCTTGCTGGCCTACCTAGTGTTTCGTCTTGGTGACATGGTCGTTCGCGGCCAGCTTGCCAACGCATTTTCGGGAAGTCTCGGGGCGTTGTTTGCCATCGAAGTCGTGCTGGGAGGCGCCTTACCTCTGGCGATTCTCTCCCGCGCGTCGTTGCGCGCCCGGCCCACAGCTCTGTTCAACGGGGCACTCCTCGCCACACTTGGAGTGATTCTCAATCGTGTGAGCGTCGTCTATCTGGCAATGAACCTAAAGGGGCCGATGCCCCAGACTGCGCCGGAGACTTATTTCCCTTCCATTTTTGAGTGGGGCGTGTCGATCGGGCTGATCGCTCTGAGCATCTTCCTCTTCGGGCTGGGAGTGCGACTGCTTCCGCTACTCCCCAAGGAAGAGGCGTCGTAGGGATTTCATCGAATGACACAAGAGACATGGCTGACTGGGCACCCCTATCTTTTATCCGCCGCAGAGTTCCATGCACAAGTTGAACGAGCGGCAGTGGGGCTCCCGTCGGCGCTCGCTTGCCTTCCAAGCTGGCAAGACTACGAAGGTGAGTACGTTGCGGGCGTGCCGCTCCTGCAAAGTTGCCGCTCAACCATTGATCTGCGTCCTGTTGCGACAACTCTAGAGGCGTTGATCGGCAAGTTGGGATCGGCAGCTCTCCGAGACAACCTGGCGCAAGACATCCGAGATCTGCGGGTCGAATTGGATCAGGATCCGGATTTTTCACAACGTGCCGTTGCGGCGCTGCTCGATCCGGACGCACCAGCCTCCACACACTTTGGTCTCCTTCGGTATCTAGGCTGGACGGTGATGGCCCGCTATCTTTCCAGGGTTGTAGACGCATTCGGTCAGTGGCGCGAAGAGGAGCGCTGGCTGCGCCGATACTGCCCCACGTGTGGCTCACTGCCCGCCATGGCTCAATTGCTCGGCATCGATCCTGGTCGGGTACGGTTCCTCTGTTGTGGTTGTTGCGGCACGCGTTGGCGATACCGGAGAACAGGATGCCCATTTTGCGAAAACGAAGACGAACAGCGACTCGCGAGTATGGTGGTCGAGGGAGAAGCGGACCTGCGTATCGACTACTGCGGGTCCTGCGGTGGATACATTAAGACCTACAACGGGAGCGGGAGCGAACCGGTGCTGCTTGCTGACTGGACTTCTTTTCACCTCGATGTCATCGCCCGGGACCAGGGACTGAATCGGTTAGCTGGTTCGTTGTATGAAATGTAGCTATCAGTAGCTTTCCACCCCCCTGGGTGCGGAATCCGGCCGACCGCTTAAGCTCGAACTCAACCGCAAGAATCGATCGCCGGGGCCTTAACGGATAGCGGCGTGCACATGCCGTCACCATGCAAGTCTAAAATGGCGTCCCCGCGACGGTGACGGGCGGAATCGCTGCAGGCTGTCATACATTCTGTTACCTGGCAGCATTTTGCGTTATGTATGCCAGGCGTGCTCTCAACTTTCGGGGCTCACCGAGCGTGAACAGCCGGTGATGCAATCTGTAACTTCTGACAGTATTTATGGATTTTCGCTGCGACTAGCGTGTGAGGCCGTGGGCACAGCATGACCTGCAGGACCTATGCGAGCCTTCATACTTACCGAAGGCCGATGAGCACCTTCCTCGCGATTCGTACACGTGCTCTCCGTTGGGTCAGATTTCAGGCTATCGGGCGGGAGCTCGTTATTTGAGAGCGCAAGCCGACGTCGGACGTCGTTGCTGCGTAACCGCAGCGTCGATTACACTTTTTTTCGGAGCAGCATTCCTGCACCCGAAAGCGTGGGGTCCTTCTCAAGCCACGGCAGTCGACCATTCTCGTGACGTCGCTCGGGCGACGCTCGACAACGGAATGAAAGTGGTGATCGTCCCTAACCCGCTTGCGCCCGTGGTTACTGTTGAACAGAACTACCTCGTGGGAGGCAACGAGACGCCGGAAGGTTTTCCCGGGATGGCGCACGCCCAGGAACATATGGCATTTCGTGGCTGCTCCGGCCTCACGGCGAATCAGATCTCGGCGATTTTTGCGCAGCTAGGCGGTTTTGGTAACGCGGATACACAGCAAAACATCACTCAGTACTTTTCCACCGTTCCTTCTGCGGACCTTGACATTGTTCTTCGCGTCGACTCTGAGTGCATGACGAGCATAGAGGATTCTCAGCAGGAGTGGGCACAGGAGAAGGGCGCTATCGAGCAGGAAGTGGCGCGCGACCTGTCCAATCCTACGTATAAATTCCTTACGCGATTGAACCAAGATATGTTCGCGGGCACGGTCTATGCCCATGATGCACTCGGCACCAAGGAGTCTTTCGACACGACCACTGGAGCGATGCTGAAGCAGTTTTACGACAACTGGTACGCACCGAATAACGCGATCTTGGTAATTGCCGGCGATGTGCAGCCGGACGCCGTATTAGTCAAAGTGAAAGAGCTGTACGGCAACATTCCGCGGAAGCAACTGCCGCCGCGCTCGGAGATCACGCTCCAGCCAGTGAAGTCCGAAAGCTTCACCCTGGAGAGCAATCTCCCTTATTTGCTGGCCTTCATTGCCTATCGTATGCCTGGCACGGACAGCCCAGATTTCGCCGCGGTAGAAATTCTCGCCGACGTGCTCGCGAGTCAGCGTGGAACACTGTATGAGATGGTGACGCAAGGAAAAGCCCTGCAGACGGAGTTTGGACTGGCGGAGACCTATCGTAAGGCAAGCGTGGCGTTCAGCGTCGCGGTACTGGCTGCAGGAGTTGACGCAACACCAGCGATAGCAGAAATGCGCAAGATTCTTCGCGAGTATTCTGCCAAGGGATTACCAGGAGAGCTTGTTGAAGCCGCCAAACGAAGGATCATCGCTAGGGCGCAGTTCCGCCGCAATTCGATTCCAGGGCTCGCCTCGGCTTGGTCCGAGGCTGTCGCGGCCAGGGGTTTGGACTCGCCCGATGATGCCGTCGAAATGGCGAAGCGTGTGACAGTCCAGGACGTGAACCGCGTGGCGCGAGCGTACTTGGCCGACACGAACTCGATTACCGCAGTACTTAAACCTGTACCGGGCGGTGAGGCGGTTTCCCAAAAGGGGTTCGGAGGAACGGAGCAGCTGACTTCTGCGCCAACCAAACCCGTGGAGCTGCCGGCTTGGGCTGCATCGCGACTGCTGACCCTTCAACTACCGCCGCCAGTTCCGATGCCGGCGGAAACAGTACTGCCCAATGGCATTCGTCTCATCGTCCGGCGACTAACGATCACACCGACCGTCACTGTGCGCGGTAGTGTGCGGCACAACGGCGAGATGCAAGCGCCAGCGGGCAAAGAAGGCATCTCTGATGTGCTCGACGAGCTCTTTTCCTATGGAACCAAGACGCTCGACCGTATCGCTTTCCAAACAGCGTTGGACGATATTGCCGCCGATCAGACTGCCGGGTATGACTTCTCTCTTGACGTACTAAAAGAGGATTTCTCACGTGGTGTACAACTCCTGGCCGACAACCAAATGAACCCCGCCTTGCCCGCTGAGGCCTTCAGCGTCACTCAGCAGCAGATCGCACAATTCGTCGCCGGAAGGACAAAGAGCCCGAGCTATCGAGCGGAACGCGCACTCATCGAAGGTCTTCTCCCGCCGAACGATCCTGGCCGTCGCGAGGTGACACAGCAGACGGTGGCGTCGCTGACGCTAGAAGCAGTCCGAGACTACTACGCCAAGACTATGCGTCCAGACCTAACGACGATTGTTGTGATCGGAGACACAACACCGGAGGAGGCCCGCAAGGTCATCGAGAAATGGTTCGGCCCCTGGAAGGCTATGGGTGCTAAACCGGACGCCGAGTTGCCGGCCGTCCTACCCAATAATCCATCGGCAGCAAGCGTTCCTGACCGGAACCAACTGCAAGATTCAGTAAATCTTTCGCAAATGCTTTCCATGAATCGCTTTGATCCCGACTACTACCCGCTGCAACTCGGCAATCACGTCCTCGGCGGAGGTTTCTACGCGACGCGACTTTATCATGATCTAAGGCAGGTCACCGGGTATGTCTATAACGTGGATGTTAGCCTGAACGCCACCAAGACCCGCACGGTGTATACGGTGACATACGCCAGCAATCCGGTGAACACCGGGAAGGCGCGCGAACTGATACAGCGAGACCTCATCACTATGCAGAAGAACGACGTCACCCCGGCGGAGTTGCAGCAGGCCAAGGCCCTGCTGCTGCGGCAGATTCCGTTGCGTGAGGCGAGCACCGACAGCATCGCCAACGGCCTGGTCGGGCGTGCTCAGATCGGCCTGCCGCTCGACGAGCCGGACCGCGCGGCAAAAATATATTTCGGTATGACAGCAGGGCAAGTGCGGGCGGCGTTCGCAAAGTGGATTCGCCCGGATGGGTTTGTGCAGATTGTCCGCGGACCGGCATCTGAATAAGTTCGGATTTGACAGGCCACGCACGTTTTGGTGTGCATGCGGCAGGCGGGATGCCCCTGCTCTTCGGCTAGCCCAGCCGCGCGCCGATTGTGACAGCCTCTTAGGACCTGTTGATCGGCGTGATGTTGCCGGATGAGTGGGATGCCCCTTATCCGGTTGTCTACGGATGAGGGGCCTGCTCCGCAAGGAGTTCGTCGGCACATGAAAAGCTGCACCTTTCTCTGACTCGCAAGCTCACCGCTGCCGCACGCTTCTCGTTGGTCTTGAGGCCGCGATTCTTCAACTGGAGACAGGCGCGCTCCCGCAGCATGCTCGCAATCAAGTGGCGACGATCCTCCGGAATTCGAGGCCTTCCCAAGCGGGACTTCCCCGCCACCACGGCATGACTTGCCAGCCTGCCGGATCACAGTCAAGGATGTTCTCGGCGGCCTGCGTCTTCAATACTGGCTAGAAGAAATTGCTGCGTCAGGTCGGATGGCGTTTTTGCGGAGTACAGGTCCGGAAACGGGCCACCATCAAAAGCTTCACGCTGTTTGCTCCGTCGCACGGCAGTCCAAATTTTGGCATACCCCCACCCGCGTAGGTCGCCCCGTGGCTACTACCTTTGGGGTGACGAGGGGCCGTAGATTGGGCGTTCTACTGTTTGCCGATTGTAAAATAAGCTTGCTGATTGTAAATGACGTAATCGCGTAGAGCTTTCTTTTTACAACGCCCCTCTGGTTTTCCCACGACACCAGGCCAGCAGTGAACCAGAATTGGGGACCTGCTTTCGACTTCATTTGCCAACAAGCGGGTTCTATTCCGTGAGGGACCACCATGAAACGACGTGCCTGCATTAACTCCGGGATTTTCGTGATTGCGTTTTTCTCGATGATGGGTCCGGCGCTCACTCAAGAGCCAAACACGGTTCCCGTAAGCGCGCCATTCGCAGGAGCTACGATTTCGGACTGGAAGGGCAAGATCCATCTAAACCTGCCTGGCCAGGCGAGGTCGGCTCCCGTCATGGGCGAAACACTGCCACCGGGTACAGTCCTCGAAACCGGCGGCGGAAAACTCTTGCTGCAACTGACGGATGGAAGTCAGGTGCTAATCCGCGCGCACACGCGATTGACGGTACTGCAGCCCAGTCC
>DATAIH010000262.1:0-14993 GCA_036262755.1 Candidatus Acidiferrum sp. | reverse complement strand
AACCCCGCCGACGTGCTCGAACAGTTAGATGCCCTGGGCTCTCCCGCGACGGCGGCTACCACGGGAGGTCGCTACTTTGGCTTTGTGACCGGTGGCATGGCTCCCGCGCCGCTGGCAGCAAGCTGGATGGCAGCCGCATGGAATCAAAACGCCGCCCTCCGCGTCATGTCTCCGGTGGCCGCCGAGCTCGAAGACGTAGTTCTTCAATGGGTCTGCGAAGCTCTTGGACTGCCTCCCGATTGTGAAGGTGGCCTGGTGACCTGCGCCACCATGGCGAACTTCACTGCCCTGGTTGCTGCCCGCCACGCTCTCCTCAAACGGGCGGGCTGGGACGTCAACGAGGATGGAATGTTTGGAGCCCCGCCCGTTGAAGTCGTCGTTGGCGGCGAGGTTCACGCGTCCATTCGGAAAGCCCTGAGCATGGCCGGCTTCGGAAGAAAGCGCGTAAGGGTTGTTGACGCAGACAGCCAGGGAAGGATGCGATCTCAGCGGTTGCCGCGCCTAACCGAGCGAACCATCGTCTGCCTTCAGGCGGGCAACGTGAATACAGGCGCATTTGATCCGGCCGCGGAAATTTGCCCGGTGGCTAAGGAGCAGGGGGCCTGGACCCACGTAGACGGGGCATTCGGCCTGTGGGCGCGTGTGTCGCCGAAGTACGCGTCCCTAACCCGCGGATTCGAAAATGCCGATTCCTGGGCCACCGACGCGCACAAATGGCCAAATGCGGGATACGACTGTGGCGTAGTCCTTGTCAGAAATGGCGAGGCCCTACGAGCCTCCCTCGGAATGGCGGCGGCTTATCTCGAACCGGGAGCACGGCGGGAGCCGATGTATCACACACCGGAAGCATCGAGAAGAGCCCGTGGAGTGGAGTTGTGGGCGACGTTGAAGTCCTTGGGTAGGGCAGGGCTCTCGGAATTAGTGGAAAGAAGCTGCGCGCACGCCCAAAAGTTTGCTGCAGGAGTGCAAGAGGCAGGCTTTGAAGTGTTGAACGACGTGGTCATCAATCAAGTGCTGGTCTCCTTCGGCTCAACGGAGGTGACCAGGGAGGTGATCCGGCGCGTTCAGGAAGAAGGCACCTGTTGGTGCGGGGGAACCGTGTGGCAGGGAAGGACGGCCATGCGCGTCAGTGTGTCTTCCTGGGCTACAACCACATCCGACGTGGACAAGAGTCTCGAGGCGATCGTCCGGATCGCTCGCGACTCCAAGTCCCTCGTTTCCTCCTCTTGAAAAGGCAGATCTTTAACGGCTGCGGGCCGCGTTGGAAGCCTCGAGTTCAGGCAACGTCTGCTCCGTACTCAAATACGTGCGCGATAGCCGGTCATGCCATGTCAGTTCATCGGAGTCCCACATGGCCCACAGAAACCCCAGAAAAAATGTGCCGGCGGAGAGCATATATCCCACGCTGCGTAACAGCATCTGCCTCGGCGCGGGAGGTTCGCCCGAGAAACTGACCACTTGCAAGCCGCGCAGCATCATGCCCGGCGTCGTTCCGCCAAAAATGGTGAAAAGCGCGAAGTACTGCAGATAAACAATCGCGAACGTCGTCAAGCAGACCGCTGCGTTCAGCTTGCTCAGCGTGAAGTGCCCTCCCAGTGAACCAAAGAGCCCCAGAAAACCTCCGTAGGCAAACAGCAGGCAGAAGAAGTCGATGAGCGCCGCTAGGCGGCGCTCATCGATGGAGGCGACGGGGTAGAGACGCTTCTGGGAGTCAGATTCCGGGTGAAGGGGGTGCGTTGGAAGCAGCCCTTCCGGGTCCGGCCGTGACGAGACGTCAATCTCAACAGGCAATTCTTCGCCGGTTTTCGTCTTTGCGGATCGACCGATAGCGAGGGTGAAAGCAAACTCGTCCTCGCGGAGAGAAACTGGCTGTTCTTCAACGGCGATCGAGGCCTTGGTCTCGCCTTCACCCCGCGAGTTCTCAAAGGAAAAGTGCGATTGCTGGTTGCTGCCGGGTTTCTGGGTGCGGGTGCGATAAGCCTTCAGGCGTTCGGCCAATTCGCCGCGCCAGGAGCCGTCCTGCCTCGCCCCTTGAACCGTGACCGCGGGCGATTCCCACGCTTCTGACCTCGGATCTTCTGTTCCCGCGTTTCGTGGGGGGATTCCGAGAGAAGAGATTTCCGCGGGCGTTTCGATCGCGGAAAACCCTGTGGAAAAAGATGAATCACAAAACTGGCAGACACGCGACGTGGCCGGTAAGACCGCGCCACACTGCGAGCAAATTTTTGTCACCGAAAGTTTTGCGCTGCGGACGCATCCGCTCCGGTGAGGAGAGTGCGTCCACAGAATAACACGCCTTTGAAATGTCAAGCAGAAAATTGAGAAATGCTGTTACGAAAGAGGCATTAGAAGGGGCAGGGAATCAGCCAGCGATCAGGAGTCCATCTGCTGAGCCAGCATTTCGCGGCTAAAGGAGATCCGTCGCTCCAGGGCGATGGCCGCGAAATACGTGCAATGGCCCCGCTCGGAGTCCATCCAGGACCTCAAGGAGGGAATCAATCGAGCGACCGTTGAGGATACGAAATTCAGCAGGTGGAAATAAGCGCCGATCGCCTGAATCCCATTGCGATCCTCGGGCCGCTCAGGACAGAGATGCAGGAGCTGCATGACACGGTTGAAATCGTCTCCGGAGGCGGCACGCTGTATGCCTGTGACCTCCTGCACTTCGGGGGACAGCGGCTGCTTGGCGGATACGGCGATCAGGGAGCGACAATAGAACACAAAGAATTGCAGGAAGATCACCGCTGAAACCACAAAAATGAAGGCGGCCATCATCGCGGCACCGCCACAAGGTTGGAGGGACTCATTCTTGCCTCTTCGGGCAGCTTCCAGAAGGCGTATGCCCACGCCAGGGGAAGGAAGCAGCCAATGACCTGCTGGAGTGAAATAAAAATGGAACTCCTCGATGGGTAGAGGTTGCGCAAAGCGTAGTCGGCGGCGAAGAGGCTGAAATAAACGCCAAGAGATAACACAATCTGAATCAAGCGTGCCCTTGTCTCTCGCAGTTTCAAAATCGCCCCCCACAAGACATACGTGAGGACCAAGCCCACGAAGTACAAGTTCTGTGACAATTCGACGACGAATCGGGAAATGAGCCTTGTTTGGTACTGTTGGACGATCGAATAGGAAACGAGGGCAGTTGCCGCGAGGAGTAGCAGTGTGGCAAATCGAACGAAGCGCTCCGCCCCAATCTCGCTCAGAACGAAAGCGTAAAGACTGGCCAAGGCGAAGTAGAGGAAGATCGTTAGAACAGCGTCCGAATAGTAGTAAACGTAGATGTACTCAACGGAATGGAAACCGTAGCTCGTCAGAATGCGGAAACGCAGCACCGTCACAATGACGGAAGATGCCATGTAGATATTCAGAAGAAGGTACTTGCGGAGGACACCCTTCTTCGCTGCGCACACCACCACGCCCGCTTCTAGGAGCGTACAAAGTCCCCAAACGAAGTACTCGAATGTCCCAGGCACGTCCTAACCGTCTTACCCTCTCTACGCCCTGGGTCGGTCGCCGAGTGCTCCTCAGGACTCTGTCTCAAGTCTGAGGGAACAGTAGCGCCGCTATTTCCAAGGCGTCGGTGGCCCGGGTGCTCCACCGTTTGCCATAATTACGGAGCCGTCACCGTGGGTGACAACCACCGTTTTCAAGCCCATTGCACCGACCAATATTAGCATGCCTAGTAGAACAACAGTTAGTCTGCGTGACATTGTGCCTCCGAGGTGGGTAACTAGAACAACCCCGGCGGCATGCTAACTCTTTGCGCACCAATGTCAAGCAGATCCGGCTATGGGCCTGTATTGTATCGGTATACGCGCCCTGTCCCAATCTTTTCGCTAGGCTTTCGCTTGGCTTGGGACCTGGGCATGCGACCCGATGACCGCTAGCATAGTCTGGGCAATTAGAAAGCGCAACAGTACAGCGGTACCAAAAAATTTGGTACTCGCTTCCTACTGAGAACTGTAAGTTCACGCTACTGACCGCGAACTCGACTTATACCGGCTATCAAAATCCCTAATGCCTTTCGCATTTCTCGAAGTCTCGCGAGTATCCCAGTGCATTTCGCCGTGATATGGCCTGTGATCGAACACCATCGAACGCCTTGACACACTTCCCAGTGACTTCATAGCATTAAAAGGATTGCTATTACCGTATGCCGGCGTAGCTCAGTGGCAGAGCGAGGGTCTCATAATCCCTAGGCCGTGGGTTCGATTCCCCCCGCCGGCACCATTCCTTCCCTGGGAATTACACGTGAGCGTTTTTCCGTGTACCCGCCGTGTTCCCTTCGTTTTGGTTCAGGAGTCTCCCAAGCGCGCCGGACATCGGCCTCCAACTGTTCCTGACGAGCACGAATCCAAGGTGACACGAAGGGCACCCTCAAGCATTTGAGAGTCAGCCGCGGGGAAAAGCGGAATCAGGGTTGGTAGAGGTCGGCGCTCGCGGTGGCGCCGCCGGTCAAGATGCCCCCACCTGCTTCGAGAACTTTCCCGTTGGGAAGCAAAATTGCGAATTGATACTCGCGCACAGAGTTCATATTGCCCGCTGGAATCCACGTGCCCGAGAGCGGATCGTAGAGTTCGGCGCTGCTGAGGAGATTTCCGCAGGGAGGACAGCCAAGGTTCTCGGTGCTTTGACCGCCGGCGGCAAGCACTTGGCCATCGGGAAGCTGCACGGAAGCATGGCCGAAACGATTGGTGCTCATGCTGCCGGTGAGGCTCCAGGTGCCGGTGGCGGAGTTATAGAGCTCAGCAGTATTGGTGTAGAACTGGTAGCCGTCGCCACCGCCAGCCACCAAGACCAGGTCGTTGCCCGAGAGGAACGTGGCGGTGTGCTGTGCGCGACGAACATTCATGTTTCCGGTCAAAGTCCAGAGCCCGGTGCTGGGGTCAAACAATTCGGCGCTGGTCAATGCGTCGGCATTGATGAACTGGCTTCCGCCAGCAACGAGAACCTTACCGTTCGGCAGCAACGTGGCGGTGGCCCCTTGGCGTGCGACGTTCATGGGGTTGGCGCGGGTGAATGCGCCGGTGCCGGGATTATAGATTTCGACGGTTTTTGTGACGCCGAGAAAGCGCTCCGCGGTGGCGCCGCCGGCGATGAGGACGTCGCCATTTGGAAGAACAGCCAGGGCGTAGTTTTCGCGCTTAAGGTTCAGGCTACCGGTCGCGGACCAGGTCCCGGCGGCTGGGTTATACAGTTCGGCCTCAGCGGTGGGGTTCACGCCGATGTTGCCTCCCGCGACAAGCACTTGGCCGTCGGTGAGCAGGGCGGCATGGAAATACGTGCGTCCCAACAACAGGCTGCCGGTTGCAGTGAATGTGCCGCTGGTAGGATCGTAGAGATCCGCGCCGCTACTCGCGACGAGGACTTTGCCGCTCGCCAGAAGCACACCGCTAAAGCGATAGCGCGCCTGGGTCATGTTGCCCGTCGCGGTCCATGTGCCGGGAGGGCTGGCGTGCACGGAGATGGTGCGGAGCGCGAGAGCTCCGAGGACGCAGAGGGCCGTCACGAAAGCGCAGAGAGAGAAACGGGAGAAAAGTCGAGAGCGTGTAGAAGGCATTGGCTTCGCCTTTATTTGTGAGATCGATGGGTTAACTGCTGGCGACCGGGAAATGACTGGTGTTGCAGCGTCCCTTTCGTAGCGCGGATCCGCAAGGGACTTTGCCGGCTGGCAGTTATAAGAACACTCGTGCTGCCTATGTTTGCGGAAGAGCAAGTTTGCCGTAAGGACCTTGTAAAATCCTTATAAATATTGCGTCAAATATCTGTCTGCATATCGGCACATGGACGTGTGATCCTCAGGCTGTGGTGCGCCGGGCCGGCACTTCGCGCCCGTGGGCTAGCGGTGACTTGGGGGGAGTCCTGCAGGAGCAGCTCAGACAGGCAAGAGATCCTCACTCATATCGGAGAGCTTTGACTGGATCAAGGCGACTGGCGCGCCAAGCGGGTACGTATCCAGCGGCGCACGCAACGAGGGCCAACGCGGTGGTAGCGAGGGCTAGAGTGGTGGGGTCGTGCGGCGTGAGGCCGAACAGTTGGCTCTGGACGAGTTTGGTGAGCGCCAGAGACGCGGGAAGAGCAAGGGCGATGCCGACGGCGATGAGCAAGAGAACCTCGCGCATGACCATCCAAATGACATTGCCTTGCGTAGCGCCGAGAGCCATGCGTATGCCGACTTCACGCGTGCGCTGCGCGACGGTATAGGCCATGACGCCGTAGAGGCCGATGACGGCCAAAAGCGTTGCGAGAAAGCCAAAGACCGCAGAGAGACTCGCTACCATGCGCTCCGCGGAGAGCGAATTAGAGATTTGCGTCTCTTCCGTACGCAGGTAGAAAACAGGCAGGTTGGAATCGAGGTCGCGCACTTTGGAACGAATGGCGGACATGAGCTGGTCCGGATCCCCGACGGTGCGGACGTAGATCACCATGCCGCCGACGTAGCGGCTTCCGAGGTAAGGAAGATAGGCCTGCGGAGGAATTTCGTCGCGCAGGTTGGTGTACTTGATGTCCTTAACCAAGCCGATGATTTCCATATCGGTGGGTGTGCCGGGGTCGGAGCCGAAGCCAATGTGAAGGCCGACCGGATTTCGGCCGACAAAGTATTTTTTCGCGAACGTTTCATTGATCATGACGGTTGCGGGCTCCCAGCCCTGATCCGCGGGAGCGTCGGGACGGTGCTTGATTTCGTGGTTGTCCGTCGGACGAAAATCGCGGCCAGCGACGATGGGAACGCCAAGAGTGGCGAAGTAGTTGGGACTGATTTCATTCATATAGGGTTCGGGATGAGCGTCGGGAGTAGGCGGAGTGAAGCCCTCCACCGTCATGCTGCTGTCCCACTCGTCGTCTTCCAGAATGCGCTGGGAGGCGAGTCCGGTAGACCGAACCCCGGGGATGGAAGCAAGAGCGTCCAACAACTGAGGGTAGAAAATCTTCAGCCGATCGACACTATAGCCGGTATAAGACGGGTCAATCTCGAAGCCTACTAGATGCTCGGCAGGGAACCCTGGGCCAAGATTGCGCAAATTACCGAGGCTGCGGGTGAAGAGGCCGGCGCCGATAACCAGGAGCAAAGAAAGCGTGACTTGGACGACGACGAGAGACTTGCGGAGGCCGCCGTGGCCCCCGCCAAGCACTGACGCGGCTTGATCCTTAAGCGTGTTGGCAAGGTCTGGCTTGGTCGTTTGCAGAGCTGGCATAAGGCCGAAGAAAATGCCGGTCAAGATCGTGACGCCAAGGGTGAAGAGCAGGATGCGCAGGTCGGGAGTAGTTGCGATGAGCAAGCCGTTGGAATCGGAGGGCAGATAAGCAGCCATGAGGGCTTTGTCGGCGCAATAGGCGAGGACAAGGCCAGCGGCGGCGCCGAACGCGGAGAGAGAAAGGCTTTCCGCGAGCAGCTGAAAAATGATGCGGCCGCGAGTGGCGCCCATGGCTAGGCGAATGGCGATTTCTTTTTTTCTGCCGCTGCCGCGGACAAGAAGAAGATTGGCGAGATTCGCGCAGGCGATGAGGAGAACCAAGCCGGTCGTTGCCATCAAGACCCACAAAGGCGTCGACAGCGTCTGGCGTGCGTAGGATCTGCCTTGCGAACCGGGCAAGACGTCGATGTAGCATTTCAGGAATTGCTCGCGATTGTACGGCGAGGCATGGGCGAAGGCCTTTTCCTTGACTTCCATCTCGAGCATGGAGTGCATGAAGGGCTGGAGAGCGGATTTAGCCTTTTCGCGGCTGATGCCGGGCTTCAGACGGCCGAAGGCGTTGACCCAGCGGTTGCGGCGCTCCGTGAGCATGTCGTCCGTCACGCCTACAAGCATCGCTTTTGCCATCATGATCGGGACAAAAAGCTTCGGAGAGCGGCCAAGCTCCACGCCGTCGAAGCCTGGCTGGAGAACACCAACAATGGTCATTGGATAGTTGTTCAGAATGAGGGTTTTGCCGAGGATCGCGGGGTCGCGGGAGAAGCGAGAAGCCCAATACGCGTAATTCAGGACAACGTAGGGATGGCCGTTGGGAACGCGGTCATCTTCTAGTGTGAAGACGCGGCCCAGATACGGATTGACGCCAAGAGTGGAGAAATAGGTACCGGAAACAAGCTCGAAGTCCACACGCTCAGCCTGACCATTGAAGGAGAGGCTCCCTGAGTATGGGAAGCGGCAAAACATGTCGGTGAAGACGTCGTTATGAGCGGCAAAATCGCGGAACATCGGATGGGAGATGGCGTTGCCGCCCCAATTGCTGCCGTAATGGCGGCCGCGCATGGTCAGGAGGACAAGTTCGCTGGGATTTTTGACGGGGAGAAGGCGGAGGAGGATTTGGTCGAGGAGAGTGAAGATGGCGGTGTTGGCGCCGATGCCGAAGGCGAGAGTGAGGATAGCGATGGCGGTGAAGCCGGGAGCACGGCCGAGGGTGCGGAGAGAGTATTTCAGGTGACGCCAAGCAGAATCGAGTGATTCAACTGGTGCACTCTTTCGGGTCGCTGGTCTCATTTCTCGCCTTAGTGATTGTTTTTGGGACACGAGGGGACAAACCGTGCCGCCCCTAGAGGTGAATACGTCAAAAAGTGAAAAAGGTTTGGTGAGGCCGGAAAAAACGTCGGGGTGGAATGGGCGACGAGGAGCAACTTTATGCGGCCGGAAGTCGTACGATTTGAATGATTTAGGCTCGCCGAGATGAGACACGGCGGAGTCGGGCGGGACGGGCTAGACTCGGAACTAACAGCTTCACAAGCAAAGCCTTAAGATTGGCGGTTTGCACTCGGAGCCAGGGCGCTATTCGTTGAGCAATTCCGTGACCGGTGCGTCTGCCGCCTTTAGCGCCGGAACCACGCTTGTCGCTAAGCTCGCCGAAATTAAAATGCAAAACGCCAAGGTGAGTGACGCGAAATCCATTCCCGAAAGTCCATACAGCAGGTGAACATAAAGGCGCATTACACCAAGCGAGAGGAGAATGCCCAGCAATGCTCCTGCGGTAACAGCGCTCATTTCTCCGTGGACCATGAGGAGCAGAACGTTCCTCCGCAGCGCGCCGAGCGCTATCCGTATGCCGATCTCACGCCTGCGCTGCACCACGGAATCGGAGACCAACCCGTAGACACCGACCGTGGCCAAGAGTGCAGCGAACAATCCGAACGCTGAGAATAACAACATCGCGAAGCGGGGGCCGGTCTTCGCTTCCCCGATTAACTGCTCGAGCGTGGCTACTTTGGAAACCGCGACCGCCTTGTTAATCTCCGCGACCTCTTCACGCAGAATTGGGGTAACGGACGTCGGATTTACACCGGTGCGCATGACAACGTAGCGGACGGGGACATTTGTTTGAAGAAAGGGAACGAAAATATCGCCCTGAGTGAGGCCAAATCTTCGATACTGCGCGTCCGCTACAACTCCGACGACGGTACACCAGTCATTATGGTCATCCGGTGCGTCCAGGCTGCCGAGCCTAATCTGTTCGCCGACCGCGCGTCGGATGTCTCCAGCCGCCTTGCGCGCCAGGGATTCACTCACGATGACGACATTTTCGCTCCTCTCGTTATCCTCGAGTCCGAAGTATCGCCCGGCTAGAAGCGGTGTTCCGACTGCCTGAAAATATCCGGGTGTAACCGCTTCAAAATTGGCGGTCGGGTTTTTCTTTGCTCGGAAATCGTCCTGGCTGCGGACTCTGTACGGCGTGTCCCAACCGATATTCCCTTCGAAGGGCCGCAGCAATACGGCACCTGCCGCGCTCACTTCAGGATGCGTTGTAAGCCGAGCCAGGAGCTCTGAGAAAAATGCTTTCCTCTGTTTCGCATCGAGATTGGCGAGATTGACCTGTGCCGTCAGCGTATTTTGAGGGACGAATCCAAGCCGCCTGCGCTCCAGATTATAGAAGTTCCGGATCACCGTGCCTGCGCTCGCCAAAAGCAACATGGTGACGAGAGCCTCGGCAGCAAGTAACGTCCTGCGAAAGCGTCGACCGCTTCGGCTTACGGTTGAGCGGTTCCCGCCTTCGTTGAGAGAATCGCGGACATCCCGACTCATGACCAAGAACGCCGGTGCCAATCCAAATACCAAAGAGATAACTAAAGTGGTGCCGCAGGCGAACAAGAGGGAGAATTCGTTGACGCCCACCGACGAAATCCTTGGAACCCCTTGCGGAGCAAGCACAACGATGGATGCAACTAGAATCCTTGCGAAGGCGCACCCGGCGACGGCACCCGCGGCTGACAACACCACCCCTTCGGCGACAAACTGTTGGAGCAGGTTCTTCCCGGTAGCCCCAATCGCAAGTCTTATCGCAATTTCTTTTTCCCTTACGAGCGCGCGGGCAAGGAGGAGACTGCTGATGTTAATGCACGCGATCCCGAGAAGGAGCAGCGATGCCGCCCAAAGCAGCAGAATTGCTGGTCTGTTACTTCCGAAGATGTAGTCGCTTAACGGGGTGACAACGGGGAATTCTCCGGGCTCGGAATATTGTGGGTACTGCTTGCCTAAATTCGCTATTACCTCTGCGAGATTGCTTCTTGCTTCCTGAGATGAAACGTCAGGCTTCATCCTCCCGATAACTTGAAGGAATGTAGCCTCGCGGCGGTCCCACTGCGCGTTTAATCCGAGGGGAGTCCACAGCTGCGCGCCAGCCGGGAAATCAAAGCTTGCCGGCATGACCCCGATGACGGTGTATCCGCGGCCACTCAAGTTGATGGATCTGCCGATCACTGACGAGTCACCGCGGAACTGGTTTTTCCAAACAGCATGCTGCAAAACAACGGTGGGTTGCGCCTCAGGACGATCATCCGACTCCTCAAAAGTACGGCCCAGCATGGGACGCACACCGAGCAAGGAAAAGAAGGCGGCGGTGACCGGTGTCCTCTCCAGCTCGACGGGTTGCCCGAAACCTGTCAGAGCGACGCCATATCCGTAGACCGTGGTGGGCATCGCGGCCAGCTGCTCGAATGCCTCGGACTCTCGCTGCCAATCGCGAAATTCAGGGAGCGATAACTCTCCAACATGCGCAACGTCTTTGGGATCGCCCTTCCACGCAACGACCAAACGATCCTGTCCCTGAATTGCCAGCGGCTTGAGCAAAACGCCGTACATGACGCTAAACAGTGCTGTGCTCATCCCAATTCCGAGTGCGAGTACGACGACCACAACCAGAAAGAATCTGGGCTGCCGAATCATCACCAGCCGGGCCGCTCGCGAAAAAATCTGCGCAGAGTTTGCGATGGTATGCCTCATAGTTCTCTATTGAGTTTAGCCCGTCGAGTTTTCCGAGTTTGGACCACTTTTCATTCCGTGCGTAGTGCCGACATCGGGTCTATGCTTGAGGCCTTGCGCGCTGGAACATAACCAGCAAAGAGAGCAACGGTGAGAAGCAAAAGACACGCAGTTACGATTGTGGACAAGTCGTTTGGAGAAAGTCCGAAGAGCATGCTGGCGATAAGCCGAGTCGCGGCAAGGCCTAAGAGAACGCCAATCGCGATGCCCAACAGGGTCAGCGCGAGGGTCTCGCGCAAAATCATCCAACGAACGCTTCTCTGTTGCGCGCCGAGTGCGACGCGAACGCCTATTTCGCGCGTGCGACGCGTGACGCTATAAGACATCAATCCATACAGCCCGATGGACGCCAGCAGCAGCGCCAAACCCGCGAAAAAGCTGCACAACATGGCGTTCACGCGTTCGGACACCAGCAACTCGCCGGTTACCTGTTCAACCGTTTTCGTGCTCACAACATACTCCTGTCCCAGTGATTCGATTTCCTTTCTCACGCCTGTCGCAACACTTTCAGGATCCTCCTTCGTTCTCACGAAGACAGTGAAGAACGTCCAGTCTGCCCAGTTCGGGTGCTGAAGGCACGGAATATAGAGGACAGGTGCAGCCGCTTCGCGTAGACGAAAAATCCGCGCATCCGCCGCCACGCCCACAATTTCGAGCATTTGCAGGTCCGCCATGACCCCGAAGCGAATCCTTTGCCCAATGGCGTCGCCCTTCGGGAACAGGCGCTGCGCCAGGCTCTCGCTAACGATCGCAATCAGTGGATGCCCCTCATCGTCTGCCCAATCGAACTCGCGGCCCCGCAACAAAGCAATGCCCATCGTCCGGAAGAAGTCGGGAGAGACCAGCGCCGTGTCTGCCATCGCGTCGCTCGCCCGGCTCCAGTCGCTTGTCGCTACCGAGACCGCATCGTGCCAACCTTCCCGACTCGGTAGGAAATCCGCTGCAAATCCGACCGCCCGCACGCCCGGGAGTCTCGTGATTCGCTCTATTAGTTGTTGGTGATAAGCGCGGGCGTCTGCCTTCGCGTGACCGTCCGGCCTTCCATGTACGCTTACTTCGAGCAACCTGTCACTGGCAAAACCCAAGTCAAGCGAATGTAGCTTTTGGAAACTCTTCAACAAAAGACCCGCGCCGAGCAGCAAGATCAGCGAAAGCGAAACTTGCGCGACGATCAGGGCCTGGCTCAGCCGGTTCCCTCCGCCGGCCAAACTCCGCGCGTTGTGCTCGAGAACCGCGGCCGGATCCTGGCGGGCACTGCGCCATGCCGGAGCCAGTCCAAACAGCACGCCGGTCAGGATTGCCGCCGCCATCGTGATCCCCAGAACGCGCAAGTCGGGGCGAAGATCGAGCGTGACCCTTGTGAGCGCCCCCTCGGTCATCAGGGTGACCAGCACGTTGCTACCCCAGTAGGCGAAGCCGATGCCCAAGAAGGCCCCCCCGAGGGGGAGGGCCAGACTCTCTGTCAGCACTTGGCCCATCAATTGCCAGCGGCCCGCCCCAAGGGCGACGCGCATGCTCATTTCCTGTGCGCGCGCAGCGGCCCGCGCCAACATCAAATTCGCGAGATTGACGCAGGCTGCGAGAAGGATCAACCCCACTATGCCCAGCAGCAGATAAAGCGGGCGCGTGAACTGCGCGCGCAACTCGGGAGCCACGCCCGTACGAGCCGCCGACACATCTAGGCCCATCGAAAGGAATCTCTGCCGTCGCAGACCGGGCGTCGGCACCGAAGCCGTGGCGGCCAGCAAGTCGGGCCAGAACGACTGGAGCTGCGTATGAGCCTGGTCGATCGTGACTCCGTTCTTTAGACGCCCTGTCACCATCACCCAGAGCAGTGAGCGGTCGTCGATGCTCTTGAATACGACGGGATCGACAAGCGGCTGAGCGGTGATCGGAACTGTGATTTCCGGCGGGTCGCCTGTCGTCAATCCTGTGAACCATTTGCGCGTGACGCCGATAATTGTGAAAGGCGTTCCTTCGATGCGGATTTGCTTGCCAACAACGTCCGGCGCGCCTCCGAATCGACTTTGCCAGAATTCATAGCCGAGAACGGCAACCTGCAGCGTCGAGCCTCCGCGAGGGTCTTCGTCTTCCGGCGTGAGCAACCGCCCGAGCAAAGGGGTGGCGCCCAATTCGTTGTGGTAATTGCCGCTAACCGCGAATACCTCGTTCTGGGAAACGGCGCCGTTCACTTCCACCCTGGCCACGTCGAAGCCGCTGCTCCACCCAATCACGGCCGAAAAAACGCGCTGTTGGCGCTCGAGCTCGCGGTACATCGGATACGAAAGAAAGATCTTGCGGTCGAACTGGGAACAGGAGGCCCGCGACAGATCCGCGGTGATGCGCGCGTTCTCGCAACGGACGGGTGAAACCTCAACCAGACGCTCGGGCTGCCGGACGGGAACGTCGCGCAGCAACAACGCATTGATCAACGTGAATATCGCCGTATTCGCGCCGATTCCAAGCGCAAGGGAAAGAACCGCTACCGAGGTGAAGCCACGACTCTTGGGCAGGACCCGCAGCGCGTAGCTCAGATTCTGCCAGAGGTGCCCCATGGCGTTTGCTCCCAAACTCAAGCTCGCAGATGCATTCTACGTGTACGTCAATCGAGGAGTTGTTTCAAGCCGGTCACCGAACGTTGTTCGATGACAGTTACGAGGAATCCGTGGGGTTCGAATTCCGATTCCCCCGCGGGCACCAAATCTTGTCATTTCCCTTTGTTCGCGCTTGTTTTCATATTAGCGTTAATGTCCGCGATCACCTTATGAATCATGAACGCGCCCACGGAACCACCCTTGGTATCTAGCGACACCACTGTTCTGGTGTTCGTAAACCGCATCGCTGGCCGTGGCGGCGTGCAGGCTTATTTGCCTCGCCTGCGCCATTTGTTTGAGTCCCTGAATATCTCGGCGCAATTTCTCGAAACGGGCAGCGCCAGCGAACTCGAATCGGCCTCTCGCCAGGCTCTCGCCGAGGGACACCGGCTGCTTTTGGCCATGGGCGGAGACGGAACGTTTCAGGCCTTGGCGAACGGCGCGTTTGAGAGCGACGCCATCATCGGAATCCTCCCGGCAGGCGGAGGAAATGATTTTGCAGCCGCGCTGGGGCTACCGGGTGATCTTATTCGCGCAGCGAAGAAGCTCCTGAAAGGTAAACCGCGCTGGGTGGACCTGCTGAGAGTACGCACGGCAGATGGGCGGACGCGCTTGTTTGCCGGTGGCGGAGGCGTTGGACTCGATGCCGAGGCGACGCTTCGTGCAAATGGGCCCTACCGTCGTCTGCCGGGGCGGTTTCGCTATATCGCCTCGGCCCTTCACGCGCTGTGGGGGCATCAGCGGCTACAGATTCGACTCGAATTCCCCGGCACGGACATCCGGCCGGTCGAGGCCATTTCTCTTCTTGCTGGGGTATTGAACACGCCGACCTATGGTGGTGGCGTGCGCCTTGCGCCTGACGCGAGAATTGACGATGGGTTGCTTGACGTCGTTTCGATCGGGGAAATGAATATTCTCGGCGTCCTCAAATTGCTGCCCCGGCTGATGGGCAGCGGAGAGCTACGCACCTCTCAACTGAAGCGCTGGCAGGTCAAGCACGTGATCATGGTCACCGACAGACCTGCGCTGTTTCACGGCGATGGCGAGATATTGGGGGCAACTCCCGTCGAAATCGAGGTCGTCCCACGCGCCATGCGAGTGCTGGTTCCCCTTCGAGCCTGAGGGCTGCCAACGGCGGGGCGAGCGCCTTGCC
>DATAIH010000261.1:0-1638 GCA_036262755.1 Candidatus Acidiferrum sp. | reverse complement strand
TTTCGAGCCACCGGTCACGCGCCGCGCTGCCGCACTTCGGCCGGTGGCGGTTCAAGCAGGAATTCGGCACGATGGTTTCCCGCTGACAAGCCTCGCACTGGTAAAGATGCGCGCCCAAGGCCGCGGTTCGACACGCGCCGATGTCGCGGAGCGTCTTTAGCTGGCGGTCCGATAAGACAGACCGCCAGCGCTCGAGAAACTCCTGTTCGTGTTGACGAAAGACATCGGCGACTTCAGGCCGATGCTCTTTCACCTCTGTCGGGCGTTGTCCTCAGACTGCTCGATCGGCTGGATGGCGAGTGCATCGAAAGGGCTGGCGACCGCCTGGATGCGGCGCGTGGACACGCGCAGATAACGAGCTGTGGTCCGGATGTCGGCATGCCCGAGCAGCACTTGTATGGTGCGGAGATCCGCACCTTGGTCCAGCAAGTGTGTCGCGAAGCTGTGCCGAAACACATGCGGATGCACGTGACGCTGGATCCCGGCACGGCGCCCGGCATTCGCGCACAGGTGCCGGATGCTCTTACTGCCCATGGGATGGTCCGGGCGCTGCTTAGAGGGAAACAGCCAGTCCTTCGGTTTGCGCCAGCGCCAATAAATACGTAAGCGCTCCCGTAGGACCGGTGACAGGTTCACGTTACGTGGCGTTTGCCCTTTGCCGTTCCGGATGTGGATCAGCATGCGCTTACTGTCGATGTCTTCCACCTTCAACAGACGGAGTTCCTTACAGCGCATGCCGGTGGCATAGAGGGTTGCCAGGATGGTCCAGTGCTTCAGATTTCGGGTCGCATCCAGAATCCGGGTGATCTCTTCGGCACTGAGAACGGTCGGCAACTGCGGGTGCCGCTTGGGCGCTTGAATCTCTTCGTCAAACCAGCGCTGCCGCAGAACTCGCACATACAGGAAGCGCAGCGCAGCGCGGTTTACGTGAATCGCCGACCAACTGAGCTTGCGTTCTTCCAGCAGATACAGCAAATAGGAGCGTACCTGTTCCGCATTCATCTGATCCGGGCTCTTGTCGTAATACCGGGCAAATCGTTGCACGGACTCGATATAACTTCGAATCGTCTCCTCTGAAGAGTTGCGGAGTCGCAACTCCTCCATCATTCTCTGGCGTAGTTTTGTCATGAAGCGACCTCCTTGGGGTCGTTCTTTCATGATGCCGAACTACGATATTGCCGAACTACGTCACGGTTGCTTCAAGCTACCGATACTGCGCGCAGCGCTTCGTTCGAGTGGGGGTTTTTTGGTAACTTCCTAGCCAGATTGGCCCAGCTCGACATCCTTGAGGAAGGTGATGTCCATGGGAGGCGCACGATAGTCGCCGTCATTGGGCGGAATCGCAAAGCTCGGATTGTAGGCGGAAGAGAACAGGGCCCTGGATCTGGCCTGGCTCGGCGCTGTAACCGGTGTATCCTCACCCCCTTGTTGCATCATGAACTTTTTCAGCGGCGGCGTCTTGGCCACTGTGAAACCGATTTTCGTGCGATCCACAACTGCCTTGCCGTTCGTGGTGTAGTGCAGACTCAGAATCATGTCCGATCCCGCGGCCACCAGCCTTCCCGCCTCCCGCGGACGGTAATCGTCCACACTGTTGCCGGGAAGGTAGCAAAAGTCGTTGTTGGCCCGCAGCGTGGG
>DATAIH010000260.1:0-22138 GCA_036262755.1 Candidatus Acidiferrum sp. | reverse complement strand
ACTTGTAGAGATAGATTTCGCCGAGCAGGGAGTGCGCCAGCGGCAGCTTGGGATCTAGCTCCACGGCCTTCTTCGCGTGCTCCTCGGCGACCGCGTCGAAGTCAAAACGCAACATCATGCGCGCGGTGAAAAGATAGCTGGCCGCGGAATCGGGCGGCACGGCGAACATTCCGGCGAACGCTTTGCGCGCGTCGAGGTAGTCCTTGGTCTGCATGTAGCAGATGCCCAGGATGTAGGCGGCGTCCACGTTGGCGCTGGGATACCAGGCTTGGACTTTTTCGAGCGGGGCGATGGCGTCGGCTGGCCGCCCCGCAAGGTAATACGACAACCCCAGCAACTGCGTGGCTTCGCCATCAGTTGGATTTTCCCCGAGCGCCTTCTGAAAACTCGCCACGGCCTTCAAATACTCGCCTTTCTTGTAATACACCACGCCCAGTTCATGCGCGAGTCCCTTGGCATCGGGCTGTTTCGCGGCTAGCGTTCGAAGCTCGGCCAGGGCGTCGTCGAATTTGCCTTGCTGCGCCAGGCGTCTTGCCGCAGCAAACTCACGATCCGCCGAGACCGCCGGGTTCGGCTGGGGAGCTTCGATTTTTTCCTGTCCGGCGCGTGCCGGGAGCGAGCCCGAAAAAAGCAGGAAAGCGAGCAAAAGCCTCGTTCCGACAGGGAAAGCGCCATGAAAAAAGATGGTCAACACGGAAGTCCGCCGGCCCTTGAATCTTCCCCCGGTCTGTCGTGCCGACGCTTTTGCGCTTCGAGGCACGGGCCATCTCTCCGTCACGGCTTCCCATCCTTAGAAGCGTGACTAAGCGTTTCAAGATTTTCGCGCGCCAACTCGTGGTTGGGATTGATCTGAAGGGCCCGCTCAAAGTGAAGCTTGGCTTCTCGAAGGTTGCCGGTTTCCGCCAGAGCGCTGCCTAAATTAGCCTCCGCGTTGGCATCGTCTGGATGCAAGCGGACAGAAGCACGATAGTGCTCGATCGATTCGAGAAACCTGCCCTGGGAGGCAAGGGCATTCGCCAAATTATAATGCGCGTCAAAATTAGACGGCTGTGCCTTGATGGCCGCCGTCAGATACGGGATGGCTTCCGAGGATCGTCCTACCGCCAAAAGAGAAGCGCCAAGTGCATTGTTGGCGGTCGGGTCCCCGGGACGAAGGCGTACGGCCTCGTCGAACTGCTCGATGGCGCCCTCTTGGGCGCCGCCGGCAAGAAGCATGGCGGCAAGGTTATAGTGGGCCTCGAAGTCAGCAGGATTCTTGTCCACGTTGTGCCGCGCCATCGCTTCTTGAAGCAACATGCGTGGATCGCCGGCCACACCGGGGAGAGCGTGGGGAAGAACCTGAAGCCACAGGTGGGCCATTTCGTCACTCGAACGATTGCCGGCAACGACCCGGCGCGGAGGGTCGCTGGGGTTGGCGATATTGTCGCTCGAATTGTCGTAGACGAAGCGCATCGTAATGGTGGTGCCTTTCGGCAACGGCACAGGCTCTTGGTAACGGTAAACCGCCTGCCAGTTCAGGTTCCATTGAGGAATATGAATCAGTGTTTTTCGAGAGCCATCCGGCAACGCCGCCAAGGCCTGCAGATCCTTGCCAAGATAGTGTGCGTGGGGATAAATGGCCAACACATCGACATCGACGGGAAGCGTAAATTGGTCGGTTACCACGAAATGCTTCTCTCCGGGAGGAATGTCGAGTTGCTGATCTTTTTCCATCTGGAGCAGCAGAGGGAATCGAGTAGCGGGTTTGTCGGTGAAATACAGACCAAGGCTCGGCTGGATCTTTTCCGGCTTGCCCGATGGCTGCAAATGGATGTTGAGCACCAAATCCGTGTTTTTGTCCAGTCGCAGAGCCATGCCTTCGGGCTCGGGCTTGACGACCGTGCCGGGTTTCCAAAAGAAGAAGTGGCTGTCCGGATCGAAGGTCTCTGATTCGATTTTAAGTTCCATGCCCGGGAAACCTGCGCCCGGCTCTTTTTCCTGGCGACGCGAGGACTGATCTCGATCCACAAGAACGTTGGCGTGGTGAACGACGCGTCGATCACCGGGCCGAATCTCAATGGCTTTCACCCATCGTGTACCGTCGACAGGCGCCCGAAAGATGAAATTCCAGTACATGTCCGAACCACTGGCGGGAAGAGTGTAAGGTTTCTCGGCTTCGATGATTTTATCCGGCCGACCGATTTGCCAGCCGGCGGCAAATTGCGGGGCGCGGGCGAGATCGCCAGCCGCGCCTTCGATGGCCCCCTGCTCGACCCATTCTTGAATGAGCGCAATTTGTTCGTCAGACAGGCGAAGCTCATCCGCGAAACGCAACTCTTGCGGCTCGGGAAGCCAGGGCGGCATAAAGCGCGTTGCCGTGAGGGCGGCGATCTGGCGGGCGCGCTCTCTCGCGTCTCGGTAGGTCAGCAGCGGAAAGGGACCGGCTTCCCCTGGGTGGTGGCAGGGGGCGCAGTAAAGGAAAATGATGGGAGCGATATCGCGATTGAAGGTGACTTGTTTTGGTCGAGCAGACCCGAGCTGGAGGTGCCGGGCTTCGTGCTTGGCAAAAGCCGCCGCAGCCGCCGAAGTAAACGCAAGCAAGCAGGCAACAACGGTTCGGGACGAAGAGGTCATTCGAGGTCCGCGATATAACATCCCACCGCAGGAGTATTGGGTGGCGGCGCTTTCCTGTTCAGGACCGCTTGGATGGCATCCTCGAGTTCGTGGGTGGTAGCGGCAGGCCGGGCGCGGCCAACGTCTTCATACAAGTTATCGATGCGGCCATGGTAGACGAGCCGGTGATTCGCGTCGAAGACCGCCGCTTCCGGCGTGACCTGGGCTTGAGCCTCGAGGACGAGGGCGTGTTCGGGATCGCGCAGGGCGGAGAGTTTATAGCCATAGTCGCTCTCGTGCTGGCGAATTTTTTCAGCCGAAGTGGTCTTGCCGGGATAGACCAGCCAGAAGGCTACCTTTGCTGCATATTGCGAGCTGATTCGCTGAATCAACGGTGCATAGCGGTTGGAGATGGGGCAGTCGGTTCGCACAAAGAGGAGCACAACGGGTTTTCCAGCGTTTTCCAAGAAGGGACTTGCCGGGGTTCCGTCAAGGTGCAGCGCCCTCTTTTGCGCAGCCAGAAAAAGGGGCGAGCTGAGAACGAGAACTACTATTGTAAGCGCGGACGATAGGAGGGTGGCTCGTGGCCGCGAGCTGAAGCTAGGTTGAGGCATGACCGGTTTCCTGAACCCTGATAATCAAAATCTCATTCCCGCGTACGAGCGGCCGCCTGTTTGGCAAATCACCTCTTCGGCCATCCTAGCAGATCCAGAAAAAACGGGGAGCCGGTCAAGACTCCCCGTTCCGAGCAGTGGCGTTTCGTTTTAAAAGAAGAATCTCAGGCCGAACTGCAGTTGCCTCATGCCGTTTGGCGCGTTCGGCGAGGCATCCGCTTCGATCGCGCTGATTATGCCGCCTCCGCCGCAGTCGACGCAGGTATTGCCCTGCGTGGAACTGAAGCCGAGAACGGGATGGTTGAACACGTTGTAGGCGTCAAAGCGGAATTGCGCTCTGTATTTTTCCGTGATGTTGAAGTTCTTCGCGAGCGACATGTCCGAGAAGAACGCGTGCGGCCCGCGCAACCAATTCCGTCCCGCATTGCCGACATGGCCGCAGGCCGGCAGGGCGAACGGGCCGGAGGTTGGCCTGGCAAGTGTGCAAGTATCCTCACCGGTCAGGTCGGTGGCTGAAAAGGTTGCTTGGCTAAGTGAAGCGACCGGCGTGAACCATGTGAGATTGCCGTTCGAGTCACGATGCTTTCCTGTGCTGAAGGACTGCCCCGGCCGCAGGTCGGGATAGCACGGCCCAGCGTCAGCAATCGCGTTACACTCCCCGATGCTCGGGGTGAAGGGCAACCCTCCACCCCACGTTAAGGTATTGGAGATCTGCCACCCGCCAACCGCGAGGTCCATCGCCCGGCTAGCGTTGCTCATGAACCTTTTCCCTTTGCCAACGGGCAATTCGTAGACGGTATTGGCTACGAACATATGAATGCGGTTGAAATCATCCGGTCCGTAAACAAGCTTCGGATCCACCGAATAGTAGTTCCCGATGTCGGCGCTGTAATTATAGGCTTTCGAGTAGGTATAGTGAGCCAGGAACTGCAGGCCCTGCGAAAAGCGCTTCTCTACCTTGATCTCGAAGGCGCCATAGCTTGTGCTGGCATCGTTCCCGAAGTAGTTGCCAACGTCCACGGCGCAGCACGTCAGCGGATTTCCACTGGAGTCCAAGAAATTCGGATAGGTGAATGCCGGTACGTTATTAAGATTCAGGCGGCGGCGCCAGGAAGTTGGAATCGACGGCGTAAAACTTGGGGTGCAGTCGAACATCGAGGCATTCGGATTGCCAGCGGCGCCTGGAGCGAGGCAGGAATACCTGCTAGTCCCAGATCCAATGGCAACCTCATTCGCGTTGTAGGCCGGGCCATTGCCGGCAAATGTATGCGTACCTTTGTTGCCGATGTACGCGATCTCAAGGTTTATCGTCGGAGTTAGCTGTCGCTGAAGCGTGGCGTTCCACGCATCAAGAGTCGGCAAACGTTGGGTCGTGGGCCGCACCCTAGGATCGACGGCGTTCTGAGGTCCGCGCAGCGGCAAGATGCCGTCGGCCGGAATAGTGATCGGTGCAAGCGCCGTAGGGCCTTGGGCAAGCGTAAACACGGCGCTGCGGTCGTTGGTGAAGTTGGATTGCCCTGGAAGGCTAGAAACGGAGATGTCCTGGTTCGCCAGGACCGGCAGGTTCTGGGTAACGACATGGCCGAAATTCGAGCCGAATACCCCAATGTCGTAGCTCCGCCCGTATCCGAGCCGGACCACGGTCTTCGAATCATACTGGTAGGCGATGCCGATGCGCGGGGCAAAGGCATGGAGAGAGTTGCTGACGTTGCCGCTCAGGTTGTTGTTTCCGTAGCCGGCAACACGGATAATTCCGCCGGTAACGCCTGGGTTTGTGAGGTCAATATTCGCGAAGCCGCCATTCCCCTTGCCATTGACTGTTTCGGGAAAATAGATCTCCCAGCGCAAGCCGTAATTGAAGGTGAACTTGGAGGAGACTCGGAAGGTGTCCTGCCCATAAAAGAAAAAGCGCTTCTGCCGCTCAGCGGCATTAAGGCTTGTGCTCACAAAGCGTTGGAAACTGGTGACGTCTCCGAGCAGGAAGGTAGCCAAATCCAGACCGCCGCTGCCAGCCTGAGCGGTATCACCGGAGTTAAAGTTAAGGATTCCGGTGCGGTTAGAATCGCTCGGCACGCGCAGGTTCTTCGCATAGCGAATGTCCGCCCCAAATCTAATCTGATGGTTCCCTAGCATGCGCGTCCAGTTGTTCACCACTTGATATTGGTCTTCTTTTTCGGTCAGCGGGCAGTTGCAGCGCCCAACGTTCAAGCCGTCGCCAAAAGCCCCGGAATTAGCCCCGGCGGCAGTGCTGCCGGTACCATTGCTCAAACCGTTCCCCTGCAAAAAGAATGAGGACAGACCGCCGGTGACCGGCGGCCCGGAAATTCCCGGGCATCTGGTGGTACCGGACGGACTAGTGTTCAGACACGGAACTCCGAAGCCGTCCATCGGTGTCGAGCTGGCATCGGAGTAGGCCGTTTGCGGGTTATACCGGAACCAACCGAAGCGCAAGTCGGTCAGCCAGTTGGTCCCGAGGGCCTTGTTAAAGCCCGTGGCCAAACTATAGTTGTGTACCGTAGACGATCCGTTCAAGCCTCCGGGTCCGAAGCCTGGCCCGCCAAGGATTCCTAGCGTTCCCGCTCCGGACAGTGTGAAGTAATCCAAGCTAAAGCGCCCGAAGACGTTGTAGCCGTGAGGGGCAGAGTAGTCCAGGCGTGTATCGAAGCTATTCTGGTCGTACGGTCCGGAGCCGGACCCTATAAAGTTATTTATCACGCCACTCGAGGTGGGCGTAGGAAACTCGGCCAGGATTTTTGCAGCCTGCAGGGAAATTCGCCCGATGGGAATGAGATTACCCGCGAAGGGAGTCCGTCCCGATCCATCTATAGGGTGCCCTGTGGCAGGGTCAAACACCTGGCCTCCCTGGTTAATGGAGGGGTTTCCGAGATACTGGCTCAAATCGCAAAAACCAGGAGTTTTGCTGCCGGCGTTTGTCGCGGGATTACAACTTTGGATCACCTCGGCGGTCGGGATGGTCAATTGATTGGTGATTCCGCCCGTCTGGCGCGTGCCCTGATAATCCCCAAAGAAAAAGAACTTGTCTTTGATGATCGGTCCGCCAGCAGCACCACCAAACTGCTTGAAGCTCGCATGGGGGAGTGGAACACCCGGAGGATTCTTGAACGGATCACGCGCTTGCTGGCCGTCACCCCGCCAATCGAAAAAGCCGCTGCCGTGCAATTCGTTCGTTCCAGATTTCGTTTGTACCGTTATGACTCCGGCGACCGCCTTTCCAAACTCTGCGTCGTAGTTCTGCAGTGTCACCTTCGATTCCTCAATCGCATCCAAGTTCGGATTGACAACGATGATTCCAAGTATGGGATCCTGATTGTCCGTTCCGTCCAGTTCAAACGCCGTACCACTGAAGTGCTGGCCTTGAACGAAGATTTGCTGGCTTCCTTGCGGATTCTCGGTAGCCGCGTGGCTCCAGCCCACTAACTTCTGTGTTCCCGGCGAGAGCAATGTGAAATTCGTAAAATTGCGGTTCAGAATGGGCAAATTTTCTACATATCTTTCATTGAAGGTGATCGAGACGTCTGAGCGGTCGGTCTTCAATTGCGGGACTTCGCCCGTAACTTCTACCGATTGCGTGACCTCGCCAATCTGCAACTGCGCATCGAGGCGCGCACCTTGGTCCGCAAAAACCTGTACGCTCGCCACGGCATTCGCCTTGAACCCCGGAGCTTCGATTCTGACTGAGTACGTGTCTGGGATTAAGTGTGTGACCGTGTAGTTGCCGCTCTCATTCGTGGTGCCCTCAAACGATGTGCCTTTGGTTGTGGAAGTTACCGTCACCTTGGCGCCCGCGACCGCGTTGCCTTGGGGGTCTGTTACCGTGCCGATGATGCTCCCGTACACCGCCTGACCGGAAGCTGTGGTTGTCGACAGCAAGAACGCCAAACAAGCGACTACGATCCAACCCAAACGAACATGCTTACTCATTACACTCCTCCTGACCAGCTTGCCTTTTCCTAGGGAGACTTGAGATTGAATGCAATTGCTCGCCTCAGAGCAGCTCATTCACTGTATGGGTCGATCTCCACGCGCACAAAGAAACACCCTCACCCCCAGGGGCCGTCACCGGCACGCTCCTGGAGTCTCAACATGAAAATCGTTTACGTGGCAACTTGTCGAACCGATCGGTTCTCAGTGAATGGCTCCCAAACTCCTCGACACCACGCCGTTCGTCGGCCTACCATTTCCGCCGCGATCTCCGTCTGTAGCGGAGATACACCAAGCGGGCACCTAAACCAGGCCCTCTATCAATTGTGATGGGTTCTACCAGTTTTTCCTGTAACCGGTACAGTGTCTTGGGGTCTGATACGGTTACCTCCGGCAACTGTCAGAATTCCCAGTGGATTAGCGGCGATGTTACTAGTGTAGTGTTACAATGTCGGGCCGAAGGTGGGGACCGGTGGCGGACAAAGTTCATTACCGGGAACAGATCGATAGAATCCTCAGCAGTCATGCTCTGCACGGATCCGAGTCTTTGTGCAAACTGCTGCGCTACCTGGCCGATCATTCCCTCGGCCATCCGGGTGCTGCCCCCAAAGAGTATCAAATTGCGACCGAGGTCTTTGGGCGGCCAAACGATTTCGATCCCCACGTGGACTCCACCGTCCGCGTGCAAGCGGGACGGCTTCGCGGCAAGCTGGCCGAATACTATGCGTCGCAAGGAGCGGACGACCAAATCCTGGTCGATTTTCCGAGAGGCACGTATGCCGTCGCCTTTCACGAGCGGCCGGGAGGAGCCGGGCGAAACCATGGCGCGGCCCACGAATCCTCGACAGACCGAGCGCAAACTCCGCGCAAATGGCTTGCCGCCGTCATTTTGCTGTCCGCGGCTCTCTCCGCTGTCGTCGCGGTCGCTACCGACCGCTTCCTAAACCGCCGAACGGCGGAAGCGCGGCTCGGGGATGGCGCCGGGGCCCCAACGGTTCTCCGTGTTTTCTGGAAAGGATTTCTCACCGGGCCTCAAGAGCCGTGGGTCATCTTCAGCAACGCGGCTTTTGTGGGCCGCCCGGACAGCGGAATGCGTTATTACAATTCCGCCCGCGATCGCCAGCTGCACACTCTGGATCACTATACCGGAGTGGGGGAAGTGCTGGCCGTGCATGCTTTGGACAGTGTGTTTGGGAAGCTTCAGCAGCAAATCCGGGTCAAGCGCGGAAGTCTTTTTTCTCTGGACGACGCGAAAAACAACGATTTGATTCTCATTGGATCGCCATCGGAAAATCTCACGCTCCTGGTCATTCCCAGCACCAGGGATTTTGTCTTTAAGAAGATTACTTCCGGGCCGCGCACCGGGCAGGTTGCCATTATCAATCTGCACCCAGAGGCAGGCGAGCCGAAATCTTACCTGGCCACTCCCGCCGATGAGACGCTCGCGGACGACTATTCCGTGATTGCACTGGTGAAGGGGCTGAATCCCGCGCGGTCTGAACTGATTCTCGCCGGCACCACGACCATTGGAACGCAAGCCGCCGTCGAGTACGTCTGCCAGCCCGACTACCTTGAGCAACTGCTGCTCCGGCTGGCGGTTTCCAATTCTGGCGAATTAAAGCCCTTCGAAGCGGTCATCCATGTGAAGGTGACCCGCGGCGTGCCCGTAGGTTCGCAGCTTGTCGCGCTGCGGAAAGAGCCCGCTTGACCTGCCGCTAGAAATGGCGCGTCACGGAGCGAGGGGTTTCAAGCGCGGATCGAGTCCGGCTGCGGTCTTGAATTCCCGGGCTGCGCCCGCTTTATCACCTTTTCTGTCGAGCGCCAGGCCAAGTTGGTAATGCGCGGGAGCGTAGCCCGGCACGGTTTGGATGGCCGTGCGAAACTGCGAAATCGCACCATCGATGTCCCCCGCATTGAGCAGGCGACGTCCCGAATTGGTTGCGAACAGCGCGGTCTGCTCGTTGGTCTTTTGTTTTGCGATTTCCGCACCTCTGCGGCTCTCCTCGGCGGCCCCCTGGGCGTCACCCAGCTGGCGCAACACGGCGGCCAGCGTAGTGTGCGCGCCGGCAAACTCCGGCTGGAGGCGGACGGCCTCGCGCAGGGCCTTTGCCGCTTCCTCGAACTCGCCCTTTTGCTTCAACACCGTGCCCAGTGTGTAGTAGGCCTCGGCGTAGTCCGGTTTGACGCGAATTGCATCTCGTAGTTCCTCGGCGGCTGCGGCAAAATCGCCTTGCTGCCAGAGCGTCACGCCCAAAGTGTAGCGGGCGTCGGCTTGCCCGGGATCGAGTTCCGCCGCCTTGCGCAGCTCCGCCATGGCTTCCGGCAGTTTGTCCTTCAGCTTGAGTGCCAGGCCGAGGTCATAGTGCAGCGTGGGGTCTTCGGGAGAAAGCTTCAGGGCCTGTTGGAAATTGGTCATCGCGGTATCAAAGTTCGCCACCTGTAGATAGGCCGCCCCGAGATTCCCGATGTACCCGCTGTTTTCGGGGCGCAGGCGAATGGCCGCCTGGAATTCGCTGATGGCCCCCTGGGCGTCCCCGCTTTCGAGGTACGAGAGCCCCAAATTATTGTGCACGTCGGCGTCGTCCGGCCGCAATTTGAGCGCCCTGCGAAAAGCTGCGATGGCCTGTTCCGCGTCGCCGCTGTGCTCGAGCAGCAGCCCCAAGCTGTTTTCCGCATCGGGATAGTCCGGGTCTAACTTTACGCACGCCTCGAGTTCGTCGATCGCCGCACCGGTTTTGTCCTGCGACTTCAGAACTTGCGCGAGGTAGTAGTGGGCGCCCGGGTCGGCAGGTTCCAGCTGCGCCGCCGCTTGCAAGTTCCGAGCCGCCTCCGTCAACGACTGCTGCTGATACTCGAGAACGCCAAGATGAAAATGTGCTTTTGCGAATTGCGGTTCGAGCCGGAGCGCCTCAGAGAATTCAGCGCCCGCATCTTGTGAGTCCGATTTCTGCACCAGCACGGTTCCCAGGTCGTCGTGGAGCTCGGGTCGTTGCGGATCAAGCGCGATGGCCCGGCGGAATTCGGCGATTGCCCCGTCGAAGTCTTTGGAGAAATCCAACGCCCGGCCCAGCGTGCGATGGGTCTCCGAATCGTTTGGCGCCAAATGCACGGCCTCCCGTCCTTCGCCTAGCGCTCGGGACAAATCTCCTTTGCGGATGAGAGCGTTCGCGAAGTTTATGTGCGCTTCGAGGAAATCCGGCCTCAGTTTTAGGGCGGTTTGAAATTGCCGGATGGCGGCGTCCACGTCATCCTCGGCGAGCAACACCCAGCCAAGCGAGTTGTGTCCCTCGGGGCTTTGCGGTGCAAGCCGAACAACCTTTTCAAACGCCGCCCGCGCGGAATCCAAGTCTCGCCTCTGAAGGTCCCTTAACCCCTGCTTGTAGATCGCCAGCGCTTGCGATGGGGAGGGGACGGGGTCCGCGGACTGGCCACTACAAGTGCCCGAGGCAGCAAAAATGCAAATTACACAAGCGGCGCACCGGGAAAAGAAGCGTTTACCGCGACAAGCACAACGGAGTTTCACGCGAGGGAATCCCTTGATCGAAAGCAAAATCTTAGCATGTTTGAAGGACGCCATTCCGGGAGCCCGCCAGACTGCGCCATTTTCGACTGCGGGTTGACCCCCGTCGACCGCCACCTTACTATTCTTGGGGGTTGATGACTCTTCATTTCTCTTCTGTTCGGACGCTCATGCAACTGGGACTTTGCCTCTGGCTTTCGTTGCCTATGGGCAGGTCCCGGGCTCAGGGAACGGGCGCAGCTCCCGCGAAAGCACCCGCTCCGATCGCTCATTTCACAGACATGGCGGCAAAGGCCGGGCTGAGGGCACCGGTCGTATTCGGCGGCGAAAACACAAAAAAATACATCATCGAAACCACCGGTACCGGAGTCGCCATCTTCGATTATGACAACGACGGGTGGCCCGACATTTTCATCGTAAACGGCACGAAGCTGGAAGGCTTTGCGCCCGGCCAGGGTCCGACAAACCATCTCTATCACAACAACCGCGACGGCACCTTCACCGATGTCACGGAAAAGGCCGGCCTGGCGCACACGGGATGGGGCCAGGGGGTGTGCGTGGGCGACTATGACAACGATGGATTCCAAGATCTTTACGTGACCTCCTACGGGAAAAACATCCTGTACCACAACAACGGAAACGGCACGTTCACCGACGTCAGCGAAAGGGCCGGCGTTGCGGGAAACGGCAAGACCTGGGGAACAGGCTGTGCGTTCGTGGATTACGACCGCGACGGAAAACTGGATTTGATGGTCGCGAACTATGTCGATTATGACTCGGCCACCGCTTTCGCGCCCGGGCAGCAGCCCTCCTGCATATGGAAAGGCGTTCCGGTGATGTGCGGGCCGCGAGGATTGCCTTGGTCGAAGAACATTTTGTATCACAATTTGGGCAACGGCACTTTCGAGGATGTCACAAAGAAAGCGAAAATCGATCAGACCAACGGGCATTACGCCTTCAGCGTATCCACGCTCGACTACGATGACGACGGCTGGCCGGATATTTACGTTGCCTGCGACAGCACCGCGAGCATTTTGTATCACAACAATCATGACGGCACGTTTACCGACGTCGCGGTCATTTCCGGCGCGGCTTTCAACGATGACGGGCGCGAGCAGGCGGGTATGGGTTCAACCGTCGCTGACTACGACGGCGACGGAAGGCTGGACATTTTCAAAACCAATTTCTCAGACGACACCGCCACGCTTTACCGCAACAACGGGGACGGCACGTTTGACGATAAGACTTTTCCCGCGGGCTTTGGCTTGAACACTCAGTACCTGGGCTGGGGCACGATGTTTATCGACGTGGACAACGACGGCTGGCCGGATCTGTTGCTGGCGAATGGCCACGTCTACCCCGAGGTCGACAGTCAGCATCTAGGCAGCAATTTTCGCGAGCCGAAGATTCTCTATCACAACAACGGGAACGCCACGTTCACGGACATCTCGTCGAGCGCCGGCCCCGGGATCACTGCGGTGAGCTCATCGCGCGGGCTCGCCAGCGGCGATTTATGGAACGATGGGCGCATGTCGGTGCTGATCAGCAACATGAATGCGCCGCCAATGCTGCTGGTGAACGAGCTGCACAACGGCAATCACTGGATTGCCTTCCGAACCCTAGGCACGTCTTTCTCTTCCCCCTCGCAGAAATACCGGTCCAACCGCGACGGCATCGGAGCGAAGATTAGCGCAAAAGTCGGCGGGCGCATCCTGGTTGACGAAGTGCGCAGCGGCTCGAGCTACATCTCCAATAACGACATGCGCGTGCATTTTGGACTGGGCGCGGCCACCAAGGTGGACTGGGCGGAAGTGCGCTGGCCGAGCGGCTTGGTCGAACGCTTTGAAAACTTGCCCGTCGACTCGGTTCACCCGCTGCGAGAAGGCGCTGGTACCCCGGTGGATTCTTCGGCGCCGAAGCCATAGCACGCTGCCCGGGCGGCCGGGATCATTCTGTCGGAGCCTCCGCAACTCCAACGTACTTGTCGGCGCCGCCATAATAAAAAAGCCAGCGATCCTTCTGACGCACCAGGCCTTCGACAAAGACCACGTTGGGCACTTGGCCGACTTTTTCCCACTCTTTTTCGGGAGAGAACATGGGAGCATCGGAGCGATAGAGAACTTTTCGCGGATCGGCGGGGTCGAAGATCGCCGCACCGGTGCGATACACAAGGCTCTTGTCGGCGCCGTTGTAAATCAGCAGGATGCCTTCCTTGGTAAGAACTGGCGGCGGGCCCGGCTCGACCACGCGGGAGTCAAACTTGCCGGGACGGGTTGGCAGCACGGGAGTCTCGGTTGCCTCGGTCCAGTGAAGCAAGTCGGTGGACCACGACAAACCCATCTGGTCGGTCTTGTCGGCAGCGGTTCCCAGCCAATACATCCAATATTTGCCGTCAATTCTCTCCGGGATAATGGCGCCGGACTTTGTCCAGCCTTTGTTCCAGTTCCCCTTGTAGGCCGGTAGGATCACGCCTTTGCGCTCCCAGTGAAGGAGATCGCGGGAGGCGGCCAGGCAGAGCTGCGCGTCTTTTTTGTTGTAGCCGGTGTAGGTGAGGTAATAGCTGTCGCCGAACTTATGCAGGCGCGGGTCTTCCACGCCGCCATCTTTTTCGTAGTCCGTTTCGGGAACAAAAACCGGCTCCGGCCTGCGCGTGAAGTGAATCCCGTCGGTACTCTCCGCGTAGCCTAGACGCGAAGTCCCCGCGGTGTTCTGCGCGCGGTAGAGCATGAGGAACCTGCCGTCGTGAAACAAGACGGCAGGATTAAACGTGCCCGCGGATTCCCAGGTCGTTCCCTCGGGCGAAACAATGGGTTCCATCGAAGCGCGGGACCATTGGACAAAAGGGAGCTTCTCACTTTGCTCGGCGCGGCCCGTGAAGCCAGTAACGGCAAGCGACAGAACCGTGACGAGCAACGCGGCGGTCGTCGTTGTTCGCTCCATCACCCCGAGAGTCTAACACCGATTGATTTTCCCTCGGCCTTATGGCCCGAGTCGGGGCGGCGATTTACTCATAACGCAGCGCCACCATCGGATCGACTCGTGACGCTCTCCGCGCAGGCAGATATCCCGCCAACAGAGCCACGCCGAGCATCAGCCCTCCGGCCAGCGCGAGGTTCACCGGATCGCTTGCGGGTACCCCGTAGAGCATACCCGAAATCCAGCGGCCGCCCAGCCGGGCGAGCGCGAAGGCCGCGGGAATGCCCGCAGCCAGACCGATGGCCACCAGCAGAGAAACTTGCCGCATGACCATCCCCAGGACCCTGCGTCTCGGGGCGCCGAGCGCCATGCGAATGCCGATCTCGCGCGTGCGCCTCGCGACGGCGTAGGCCATCACGCCGTACAGCCCGATGGTCGCTAGCAGCGCGGCAAGGCCGCCAAATACCAAAGAGAGACTGGCGACCATGCGCTCGGTCGAAAGCGAATCACTAATCTGTTCCTTCATGGTTCGCATGGCGGTGATCGGCAGGCGGGCATCGCTCTGGCGAACGGTTTCGCGCGCAGCACGCATTATCGGAGCCGGATCGGTCGAGGTACGCAGGTACACGGTCATGTGGCTCTGGCCGGTGAAGCTCGCGGCCAGATAGGGAAGAAATGCCTGCTCGGGAATGTCGTCACGCAGCCCGGTGTACTTCGTGTCTTTCACCACGCCGATGATTTCCATGTTGGTTTTCGTTCCGGGATCGATGCCGAAGCCCAGGTGCAGGCCGAGGGGATTCCTCCCGGCGAAGTAGTGGCGCGCGAAAGTTTCGTTGATGATGACTGCGGTGACGGCTTCTTCTTCGTCCTGGCCGGGACCGGGCTTAAGCGGGATCCCATCTTGCGGCGTGAAATCGCGCCCGGCCACGAAGGACACGCCGAGCGTGGCGAAATAGTTTGGGCTGATTTTGTTCATGTACGCCTGAGGGTTAGCGTCGGGTCTTGACGGCGGGTAGCCTTCGACGGTGAGACCGCTATCCCAACTGCTGCCATCCATAATGCGCACTGTGGCCAAGCCTACCGACTGTACCCCCGCTATCGAACGAAGGTTCTCCGTCAAGCGTTGGTAAAAGTTCTTCGACTGTTCTACGGTGTAGCCGCCGAGCCAGGGGTTTAGCTCGAAACCGATGAGGCGCTCGGCCGGGAAACCAGGGCTAACACCGCGCAGATTTTCGAGCGTGCGCAGGAACAGCCCTGCGCCCACGAGCAGCACGACGGAGAACGCCACCTGAGCAATGACCAGCGACTGGCGCAAGCCGTCACGCCCGCTACGAACGACCGAGCCGGCTGCATCTTTGAGAGTGCTGTTGAGATCGAGCTTGGTAGACCCGAGCGCCGGCGCGAGACCGAAGGCCATTCCCGTGAGTAGCGTGATTCCCAGCGTAAACAAAAGAACGCGCATATCCGGCGCCGCGGAAATGTTCAGGCCCGAAGTGTCGGTACCCCAGTACACGGCCACGAGCGCCTGGTCCGCCCAGAATGCCAGGGCCAGACCAGCGAGCCCACCGAGAGTCGAGAGCACCAGACTCTCGACAAGCAGTTGCTCGAGGATGCGGCCGCGGCTCGCGCCGATAGCCAGGCGCACGGCGATCTCTTTTTGCCGTCCCGCAGCTCGCGAAAGGAGAAGATTGGCCAGGTTGGCGCAGGCGATCAGCAGCACCAGTCCGGTGGTTCCGAGCAACACCCCGAGCGGAGTGCTCAGCTCATTGCGGGTATAGGAGAAGCCTTGCGCTCCCGGCAAAACATTCATCCAGGATTTCAGGAACTGCTCGCGTTCGTAAGCCGAGGCGTGGCGGAAAGCGGGTTCCTGGGCCTCCCTTTGGAGCAAGGCATGGGTGAGCGGCTGGAGCGCCGCCTTGGCTTGCTCTTTGGTTACGCCGGGCTTCAAACGGCCGAAGGCCTGGGTCCAGCGCGTGCGGCGATCGGTCAGCAGCGGAGTCGTTCTTGCGCCCATGAAGGCTTCCTGCATCATGATGGGCACAAAGAGATTGGCGGCCCGATCGGGCTCCACGCCGTTGAATCCCGGCTGCGCCACGCCGACGACGGTCATGTTGTGGTTGTTGACCAGCAAAGTCTTCCCCACGATGCCGCGATCCTCGCCGAAGCGCTGCTTCCAAAACGCATGGCTCAGCACCACCAGCGGTTCGCCATTCCTCACGCGGTCATCGTCCGGTGTGAGCACCCGGCCCAGCGCGGGACGGACACCGAGGACGGGGAAATACGTGCCGGAAACCAGTTCGATGCGTACGCGTTCTGCTTGGCCGCCAAACGACAGGCTCGCCGAAGTGAAGCGGTGGCAAAACATGCCGGAGAAAACTTCGTTGCGCTCCTCAAAATCGCGGTATAGCGGATAGGACAGCACGCTATCGCCGGAGCTATTCCCATAGTGGTGGCCGACCAAGTCCAGCAAGACCAGCTCGCGGGGATCTTTGACGGGCAGCGAGCGCAAAAGAATCTGATCGAGCAGGGTGAAGATCGCGGTGTTGGCGCCAATTCCGAGCGCCAGCGTCAATATGGCGACCGCAGCGAAACCAGGCGAGTTCCGCAGAGTGCGGGCGGCGAAGCGTAAATCCGCGAGGAACGTTTCGAGCAAGCGCGTGCCCAGCGCTTCCCGGCACTCTTCCTTGAACTTTTCATGTCCGCCGAATTCAATCCGCGCTCTCCGCTCCGCATCGACCGGCGTTAGACCCAACCGCTCGAGATCCTGCGCGCGGCGCTCGACGTGCGTCCGCAACTCCTCGTCCAGCTCGTCCTCAGTTTGTCGGCGATGAAAGATGGCGAATGTCATGGAACGAAGCGAGCAGAAGAGTTTCATGTTTCCTCCGCCTAAGCGCCGAGGCTATTCACAACGCAGCGCGATCATCGGATCGACTCTCGTTGCTCGGCGTGCGGGAACGTAGCACGCGGCGACGCCCACGGCTGCGAGCACCAGGGCGATCGAGACGTAGGTCAAAGGGTCGCTAGGCGCGACGCCGAAAAGCAGCCCTGACAGCAGGGGCGTTAGGGCCGCCGCCAACCCCAGGCCCGCGACCACGCCCACGACTATCGGTGTTCCGCTTTGACGCAGCACCATTTTGCCTACGTCCGCGGAATCCGCGCCCATGACCATGCGAACGGCAATTTCTCGGTTCCGTTCCGCCACCGAGTAGGAGGTCACCCCGTAGATGCCGATCGAGGCCAGCAAAAGCGCCAGCGCGCCCAGAGCACCGGACAGCACGGTGACAAATCGCGTTTGCGCGCGCGCCTTGTCGACGTATTCCATCTGCGGTTCGAGGTTCGAAACCGGCATGTCCTTGTCGAGTCTCCTGACCGCCTGCTGCGCGTAGGCCCGAAATGTCTCCATCGGTTCGGTCGTTCGAACGAGGATGGAGTACACCGGACGCGGCGCGAGCGGTACAGGCAGATAGATTTGTCCGCGCCCTTTGCTCGTCAAGGTGTGCGATTGAATGTGCTTTACCAACCCGACCACAACTACGGACTCGCGTTCAAACTGGAAGGGTCCCGCCGGCGAATCTTCCACGCTTATTTTCTTGCCGAGGGCATCCTGTCCTGGCCAAAGTTGCTCGGCCACGGCGTCATCGACGACCGCTACATGGGCGTGCGCGACGTCGTCGGTATCCTCAAATTCGCGGCCCTCGAGCATCGTCGCTCCCAGACTTCGGAAATATCCCGGCAGCGTCGATCGATGATCGGCCATGATCGTGTTTTGCTGCTCTGCCGGTGCGCCGTCCGCCCAATAGTAGCTGTACCAGTTCCCCTTTCCCTCATCGAGCGGCAGGTGCGAAACCCCGCCAACCGCTTGTGTCCCGGGCAATGCCGCAAGATTGCTCCGCAATTCCTTGAGGAAATTGGTCATGGACTCAACCGTTGGGTATCGCGACCCGGAAAATGCCAGTTGAAAGGTCATGACGTTTTCCGGACGAAAGCCGGGATCCACTCGCAGCAGGCTCGCAAACGTTCGAATCATCAGGCCGGTGCCCACCAGAAGGATGCAACCGAGCGCCACTTCGCTCGAGATCAGCAGTTGCCTCAGCCGCGGTTTTCCACCTGTCGTCGTTTTTCCGCCTTCCTTCAAGACTTCGACCAAATCTCCGCGCGCAACGGACAGGGCGGGCGCCAGGCCAAACAAGATGCCCGTGAGGATCGCAAGCGCCAAGGTGAACATCAGCACCCAACCGTCGAGTCGCACCGCAATGAGCTGCGAAACTCCTTCTGGCTGCAGCGCAAGAATCCACTCGAGCGCGGCCCATCCGATTCCGAGCGCGGCCGCTCCGCCAAGGCAGCCGAGTAGCAAGTTTTCCGTCAGAAGCTGGCGGACGATGCGCTTCCTCTCCGCGCCCATGGCCGCGCGAAGGGCGGTTTCGTGCCTTCTCGTTCCCGAGCGCGACAAGAGCAAATTGGCGACATTCGCGCAAGTCACCAGCAACACCAGTCCAACCGCGGCAAACAGCGAAAGCAGCGCGGGCCGCACCAGTCTTACGTCCTCGGCTTGCAGCGAGGCTAGGGTCAGATGCAGCGATTGGTCGGCGTACTCCTTCGCCTCGCCGCGGAGCTCGGCGGCAATCGTTTCCGCTTCGCTTTGCGCCTGCCCCTCCCTGACGCCCGGGTGCAGCCTGCCGATCATTCTTAGAAAAGCCACGTCACGCTTCCGTTTCTCGAGATCATCCAAAAAGGGAATGAACACTTGGACGTCTGCCACGACGCCGCTGGCATCGGGAAACAGCAGCTTGAAATCTCGTCCCAGCACGCCAACAATGGTGAAGTTGTTCCCGTTCAACCGCGTCGTTTGCCCGATGATCCCCGGATTCGCCCCGAATGCCCGCCGCCACAATCCGTCGGTTAGAATCATCAGCGGGGCCGCACCTCGGCGGTCTTCGCCCGGCGCAAAGAAACGTCCCAACTGAGGCTTTTCCGCGAGCAGTGGCAGGAAATTTGCCGTCGTAAAGGCCAGCCGTACTTGTTCCGGCTCGGCAGTTCCCGTGATGGTGCCGGTGGTCGCCCAGATCCCGCCAATTTCCTCGAACGCGCGGCAGCGCTTGCGCAGCTCCATCATCTCCGGTCCGGAAGCAGGCCCGCGCGTTTCCTTTCCCCAGGTCGACCAGATGATGGTCAGGCGGTTGGCATAGGGATAAGGCAGGGGCTGGATCAGCACTGCGTTGACCACGCTGAAGATGGCCGTGTTCGCCCCGGTCCCCAGCGCCAAGGTCAAGATCGCCACTGCCGTAAACCCCGGCGACTTCCTTAGAATGCGCGCGCCAAACCGTATGTCGGTCCACACGGTCTCGAGCCAAAAGCCGCCGCGCTGTTCGCGGCACTCTTCCTTGAATCTCTCCAGCCCACCAAATTCGAGTCGCGCTCGCCGCACCGCCTCCTCGCGCGTCAAGCCCGACCGCTCCAGGTCATCAGCGCGGTTTTCGACGTGCGCGCGCAGCTCCTCGTCTGTATCGCTGTCCACACGCCCGCGATCGACGAGCGCAGTGACGACCGAGCGAAGCGAGGTTAGCAGGCTCATACTTCCTCTGGTTGCGTGTCGAGCGCTGACGCGATCGCCCGAGCCAGGCGGTTCCAGCCGTCGGCTTGCTGGCGCAGGCGCTTGCGCCCGGCGGCGGTCAATTCATAAAACTTCGCCCGCCGATGGTTGTCGGAGATGCCCCAGCTGGCCTTGAGCAGCCCCTGGCGGACGAGCCGAAACAATGCGGGATAGAGGGCGCCCTGCTCGACGAGCAGCGCGCCCTGGGAGATCTGTTCGATGCGCAGGAGAACGCCGTAACCGTGGAGGGGGCCCAGAGAAACGGCCTTCAAAATCAGAAGATCCAGCGTTCCGGGGAGGATTTGCGCTTGTGCTGGCATCCCGCCTCCTAAGTGGCTTAGGAGGATAAGCGACGCTCTCCTAAGTTGTCAAGGAGAGAGAGTGGGAGGCAGGAATCTCGTAAGTTTGGGAGCGTGATCACGGCGCGAGCTAAGACTGGTGTGCCGGGGCTGCCTTCCGGCGTCTTGAGCTATATGCGCCTATTTTCGAGTGACGAGATCCCGGGCGGTGGGCTTTGGCAGGGTTCGCGAGGTTGCAATAGTAAGGACAGCAAGTGAGGTGGCGGCGCAGAGAATTCGGAAGTCAGCTGGTATCGGCGGATGCCGGTCGTGACAAGCTGAGCCAAAGCAGATAAACGAAATCTGCGGCGGTGCGCAGAGGATGGCTGCCGCGATGGAGATAACGCAAGCGGTACAGCCGCTCGATGGTTAACGCCAGACTTGTGAGCAACCAAGTGATCAGTAAGCTGTTGGGGTGATGATGACAGATATGCTCCAGTTCATGGCGATTCTTGGCGTCATTGAACCCTTGGTTCTCGATTTCCCAACGGCTCTTGGCGCGATGATACAGCACTCGACTGCTGACCTCTTGGATTGAGAAATTGGTGAGCCAGAACGCTTCAATGACCTCGCCGTCCGGTTTCTGTTGCCGGTAGAACAGCACACGTACGCTTTCCCACCGCAGGTTTTCCCACGGATCGAAGTCTTCGGCATCCCAAAGTTCCACGCGATCGGCGCCGTGCCGGAAGGTGAGTTTGGGAGGTTGCGAACGAAATCGCTTCTCCGCTGCGGCCAAGAGTTCGGGCAAGTTGGCTTTTAGGCGCGCCACCACCGGCAAGCCCAGCTTGCCGGCAGCATGGAGAAAAGGAGCGGTGGCGAATTCCCCATCCACGACGACATACGCAGCAAAGCGACCACCCAGCAGTTCGACGGCCCGGCGCAGCAGTCGTTGCCCGGCGGCATATTCGCTATCGCCCGGTCCATAGGGTTCGACATCAAAAGGGAGCGACAGTCCGGTTCCCACCACGGTCGCTAGGACCAGATGGTGCCGATACCCGGCAACCTCCTTGTCCTTATTCCGATAGGGCCGACAGAGTGAACAACCTGAGCTCGCACACCATCCGACGGTAGATCCATCCACGGCCAGGCCAATGCCACCACTTGTTTCGAAAGCCTTGTTGCGCTTGGCCTGGTGCAGCACGTGTGCCAAGGCAGCTCGCGTGAAGGTGGGATCTAAACGTTCGGTGAAGTAGTCGAGAGCATCGTCGCTGAAGGACCGGCTCACTGCCAGTGCCTGACGTGCCGCGGAGCGCACCAACCTTTCCACCGCCAGGAAAGAACAGGCGCGCAGCACCTGGCCGATCAGCAGGGACCAGAGCAAAGCTTTGGCGGGAATTTGCGGCTGCCGGCGGCCGTCTCCCGGAGCCCGCAGGTAGCGCTGGAGTCGAAGACGCCTCGTCACAAAGTCCAGCAGGCGACGCGGCGTCAGGCCCCTCATCTCTTCTTTTTCTTCAGCACCTTCTCTTGCTTTCGCGCCAGCACCAACAACTGGGCATTGGCCGCCAGTACCTCGCGGACCGCTTCCTGGAACTCCCGCCCGGCCGCCACCCGACGCCGGACCTCCTCGACCCAGCCTTTGGGGATGTGCTGAACATGCTTTTTCCCGCCGACCATGAACGTCAGCGACCAGACCTCATGGCCGCGCCCCTCGGCGCAATGGCAGGTGGGTTTGCCGCAGCGCAGATGGCTGAGGGCCAGCGAGCCAGGGAGGGCATCGTCGGGGATCTGGAAACGGCGCAGCAGTTCGAACTTGTGCTGCCGCAGTCGAGAAGCGAGTGGACCTCGGGGTTCGTGAATCATCTTATTGTATTAATACCATAAGACAAGGCACAAAGCAAATTGTTTTTGTGAACGCGAAAATAGGAGTGTACTACTGAAGGCGTATGGACCAGCAGAATCTGGCGGTTTTACAGGGGCGCAGCAAACCGGGACCTGTCAAACTTCCGAAACGCCTGTAACGGCATTCGCGGTAACTTAGGGTTCAGTACCCACATGGACGATTTCCCGACTTACCAGGCACTTGAACGCGAACTGATTCACAGGCCTATATTCGATCAGTCGTGTCAACGTTCTATGTGCGATTTTGCACAGATGCAACCGGAGAAGTTCTAGAGCAATCATGGATGGTGTCAGCGACCCGGATTGCAGAATGGAACTTCTGGTCGGGAATAGGGTTTGTATCTACTATAGATAGCCCGCCCCCGAAGAACAGACCGAGCCTCGCTGGCGAAAGGTAATCGGTCGAAAGGAATCTCACCATGCGCGCGATTTTCCCTATTCGTTCGTTCTTTCTTGCGCTGTTTCTGCTGGTCGTGTCCGCGGCTGCGTCCGCACAAGTTAGCATTGGCATTTCGGTGGGCTTCGCTCCGCCGCCTATTCCCGTTTATGAACAACCCATCTGTCCACATGAGGGCTATATCTGGACCCCCGGTTACTGGGCGTGGGATGGCGATGACGAAGACTATTACTGGGTTCCCGGAACCTGGGTCGAAGCTCCTGAAGTTGGTTTCCTCTGGACGCCTGGATACTGGGGCTGGGAGCGCGGCGCCTTTTTCTTCCATGAAGGTTATTGGGGCCCGCACGTCGGATGGTACGGCGGCATCAGCTATGGATTCGGCTATTTCGG
>DATAIH010000259.1:0-38351 GCA_036262755.1 Candidatus Acidiferrum sp. | reverse complement strand
CAAGGCCCAGCGTTTCGCAGCAAATGAGCGCGACGGACTCGGCCTCGACCTCGCGTATATGCCTAGCGGTTTGGTCGCTATCCACGAGTCTTTCGGTTGTTGTGTGTCCTAGAACAATGTGAGCGATCTCGTGGAACGTCGTTTTATGGGGCAGGGCGGCAAGAGGATTCACGGCGATTTCACGCCCAATCGCAAAGCCCTGAATGTTACCGTTCAACTTATCAAAAGATCTGCGGGAGATGTTCAGCGTGCGAAGTGCCGTATCGATGTCAAAACCGGGAATCGGCTGAACGTACATTTCTTCGCCGTCAGTTTGCGCGAGTACAAACCAATACGCTCGACACCGGAACGCGTAACATGTTTGCGGCTCGGCCGTTTCTTCATCCTGAGCATCATCGCTTTCCGCGCGTTTTTTGAACGGCATGGGCATCCAAAGCGTTATTCCTTTCTCTCCTTTGCGTACTTGCCGTTTCTTTTCGCGCCAACCGCGATAAGTGTTGAGTGGGCCGGGCTGCAAGTTGCGCCTAATGCATTGTTCCAGCGCAAGCAAAGCATTCCCGAAGCTGTAGTTGTGGAATGCGGTGTAAGCTTCCAGCATTCGTCCCGGCTTTTCGACCGCATCTCGCAGTAGTTCTCCCCAATTTGCATGTTGTCTGTCTGGCATTGGTTCGTCTCTCTTCCTTCTTTCAAGCGTGATTTGCGCTTAAAAGAAAGAAGCAATGCCCTTCGTGGCGGGGAGAGACGCCTGGCCGTCCGCGCTGTCAAGGGCGCGTGGTTTTCGCGTTTATCGGAGCGAAGCGCAGACCCTTGATCAGAAGAAGCGGGCGGTTAGGCGGCAGGGTTTGGCCAGGAAGGGCAGAAGAAAGCATTTAGCCCCAATGGGTTCGAGGGTGGGGCTTGAGCGCAAGGTTTTTTCAGCAGAAGTAAGGGAGGGGTAGGTTGTGAGTTGTCGCTTTCTTACGGGGAGGACGACAAGGTAGAAGCGCTGGCGGAAAGCCAGTCCTCAAACTTCAGAGGAACCCGCACAAGCTGGAGCTTTAGTTGGGCAAGAAATTTGTCCCACTCTATTGCGTCAGGAGATACTACGGTGACGCGCTTCAAGTCGATGTTTGCTAACAAGGCCGTGCCAAATAGAAGTCTAGCTGGGTGATCTACGGGATGTAGGCTGTAGCCGATGACGTACAATTCGTTCGCCCGTGCAATCAGCGAGTGAGCCTTTGTCCACACATCTAGCAAAACCCGATTAGATGAAATGTCTTTCAAATACGTTGGCAACACAAGTTTCCGACCGGAGTCGCTCTGCGCTTGGGCATAATGAGGTCTTGGTTCCCAGTCCTTGGAGTCAACGAAGAAATCGGCAACGTTGGCAATCTCACTGACCGGACCGGAATCATTCTCTTGGACCCAGTTCACGGACCCGTGGAGCTTCAGGAGGAGAATTTTAGTGAATTCGTCGTTCTCTCCTTGCTTGCCGCACTGAAAGCCATAGCCATCACGGTAGCTCCAGAGCTTCGCTCGCCAAAGAATGACCTCGTGGAGAATATCCCAGTTGAAAGTGAGGATCCTATCGCCTGGTCGGAGCAGCTTTGGCCACGCCAGGGCGACGTTGCGCAACCGATCAAGGTGCGAGGTCAGCGAGTCGGCCCGCGCTTCCTGTCCCCAGGCAATTTTGTTCAAGTCATACTGGTAGTCCAGAAACTTCTCTGTTATTACGCGCCGTATGCCCGCACTGTCGGAGCATTCCCACGGGTTGGCTGCAAAATAGTGCCGGGAAAAGAATGGTAGAGCTCAAGGTATGTCAGGAGCTCTTCTAGACTGGGCACTCTATTGGGGTCTCGGACAATGTGCTTGTTGAACAGAAGTTCAGCCTGGTTCAACTTGTCCAGTACTCTGGAGGCGATCTCCTTGGTCATTACTTCGAGAGACTGGAAGTCGCGAATAAAGCTCAGAAGCCCGTTTGCGAGAGGATACCCCGCGAAAGCTGATGCACCGGCACCAAGTACGAAGACCCTGCCGGAGGTGAGGGCACCACTCATTCTGTCTTTTAGGATATCCGATTTGGTGAGGGAGCAGTGTGCTTCGGAACAGATCTGCGACAATGAAATTGCGTGTAACAGATACCGACTGACGCATTCGAGGCAATACCTTGCCGAACGCTTTCAGGCGGCGGGCGATGAAATTGAAGAGCGTCCGCGATCAACGTTGCGCCAACGCAGCTTCGAACCATTAGGTTCCGAGTTCAAGTCTCGGCGGGGTCGCCATCTTTTCGCCCCTACGAAGCAGTGGGTCAGGAAGGTAGAGATTGGGGTAGAATTCACCAAAGAAGTTCTCAAAGCCGTCTACCAGTATTCCGCACTTTTGGGACTCTTGCGAAGACTGAAGAACCCGCTACGCCATTTGGCTTTGCAGGGGAAATCCCCCTGCATTAAAAACTGCATTAACAACAGCCCGCTACATCCCCTTACCTCCCTCTGCATCCTGAGTTAAGTAATTGATTTAATTGAAATTTGGCGGGGACGACGGGACTCGAACCCGCGGCCTCTGCCGTGACAGGGCAGCGTTCTAACCAACTGAACTACGTCCCCACTTGAGAAATCAACGACTTAGCTTAAATCGTTGCAAACAAGGCGTTTGCAAGATCCGCATACGGCGCACTGGTTGCCCTGAATGCCCCTGACTGCAAGCTTTCCTGGCAAAACCGCCTGCAAATCGCCTGTAAGAATCAGTGCGCTCATTGCGAAATTATCGTAGCACACATGGTGGCAGAAGCGAAGCAGCGGATGTGAGTGCGTCAGTGTGCATAGCAGGTCGATTGCCGGACTTTGGCCAGTGGCAGAATTTGAACGTTTGGCCGCCCATGCTTCGCAATTGAAGCGATGACCGGGCCCTCGTACCCCAATACCTGAAAGCAGCCGCAACTCCACACCATCCTCACCGGGCTGAAGAGTCACCTCCTCTCGTCTATCAACCAGAACGAGCGAAACAGCGTTCGCTGACGGAAGCGCTGAGGAACGCGTAACGGAAGCAGAGATGATTGGCCGCAAACACGGCGTTCGCGGAACACGGGCGTGGGTCGTCACCTTTGACAAAGAGGTTCTTCTGAAACTGTGAGAAAGCCAGTGGTTGACCGGCCATAGAGGTGACCCCCGGCTTTTTTGCGCCCTTTTCGCGAAAACAGATGCTTGCCGGTGCCACACAGCGAAGCGATTCGGATCCCTACGACGCCACGAGCCCAACCAGCCAGCGAAAACCATGTTCGAGGTCTTTCCGTCGCCCGAAGCAGTCGCTTCTTTTTCGGACAGCTTGTAGAGCATGGAAGCGAGAAACAACAAGTCGGAGGAAACCGTCGACCATTGGCCTTGTTTTCGCTGTTCGATGCGATCTCGTCTATGTTTCGTTAATCCCATGCCGCCGTCGGTCATTGGTTCCCCCTTGCAGTTGCGTTCCCCGTTTACCGACTCATTTCTGGAAACGCCACAGTTTCAGACCGACCGATGAATGGTCGAACGTCGCGGTAGCCGTAGTAGGCTATGAACTTCCACAGCTGCGGCAGGACCTGAGCTGTGACCTCGGGCGAATGAGAGTTCCTGCCTGCAATGAGTTTGATCCAGTAGTCGAGATAGGGGTCCAAATCGGTCGGCCCGGTGTGGTCATCATGACGACCTGTTGCCTGCTAGGGATAGTTTTGGGGATAATCTCTGACTATGGTCAGAGAAATAGAGATAGCCGCGATTCAAAAAGTCCGCAGTTTCAACAGAACGGTCGCGGAGCGCATCGGCGCCCTCGGCGACCGGTTTCTCCAACGAAATCGGCCAATGAACGAGGCTCGATTGCTTTGGGAGATTGGACCCGACGGTGCCAAAGTTCGGGAGCTTCGTAGCCGCCTGGGAATTGACTCCGGTTATCTCAGCCGCGTGCTGCGGTCCCTTGAAAGACAGGGACTTGTCGTGACTTGTGAGGACCCTGAGGACCAACGAGTGCGGCGCGCTTCTCTCACTAGGGCGGGGCTGCATGAACGTAAGGAGCTTGACCGGCGATCCGACGCGCTGGCGTTAAGCATTCTCCAGACACTTTCGGCCCGTCAGCGCGACAGGCTCGTGACGGCAATCGGGGAGGTTGAACGACTCCTCCAAGCATCCATGGTGCGGTTTGCGATTGAAAACCCAGCCTCCGCCGACGCCCGATGGTGCTTCAACCAATATTTTGCTGAGCTCAACAGACGCTTTGAAGAAGGTTTTGATCCTGGGCTCAGCATCTCGGCTGACCCACAAGAACTAACTCTGCCCACCGGGCTATTGCTTCTCGCACGTCTTCACGGCCGGCCTATTGGTTGCGGAGCACTCAAGTTTCATCAACGAAGGCCGGCAGAATTGAAAAGAATGTGGATCGCGCCAGCTGCGCGCGGACTCGGTGTAGGCCACCGGCTGCTAGGTGAGATTGAGCGAACCGCCCGTGAAGCTGGTGTCGTTGTCCTACGACTTGAGACAAACCGAGCACTAGGCGAGGCAATCGCACTCTACAAACGTACAGGCTATGTCGAAGTTAAGGCGTTCAACGCCGAGCCCTACGCCCACCATTGGTTCGAAAAAACCATTGGGAAGAAAACGCAAAGTGGGAGAGTGCAATAATCGCGACTAGTTGGCAGCCAGCTAGTCGAGGACCGTTCCTTCGCCGACAACCACCGCCTCGCCGCCGACCCGAACTTTTTCGAGAACTCCTGCACGGCTCGAGAGCGAAATATAAATACGGCCCGGGCGGCCCATGCGGACGCCCTGAAGGTTCACGAGCCTCGAGGCATTGTCGGCTGACACTGCGTTGTGCTGGAGGAGATACGCGCCCAGCGGCCCACTCGCGGCGCCTGTGGCCGGATCCTCCGGAATGCCGATGCAGGGCCCGAACATTCGACTGTACACGGTAGCGTCATCGTCCGCCGGCTGGCACGAGAATACAAATACAGGGAGCTCTTCGAGATTCACGGAGCGGAGTAACGCGCACAATCTCCCACGCTCGATGGATGCCGCATCGACCGCCGCGCGCGAACGTAGCGGAACGTACAGAAATGGAACTCCGGACGACGCGACTTGCACTGGCAAGTTTCCGCCTGCAAGGTTGGACGGCTGCATACCGATTGCCGCGGCAACCGCAACGCTGTCGGTGACGATGGGCCCGAATGTCGGAATCGGTTGCGTCATCCAGGCAAAGCGCAAGGCGTTCTGACCCCATTCGAGTCCCACGGTCGTTGGTCCTATGCCGAGGCCGAGAATCGCCTTATCGGCGCCCGCACGCAGTCGTCGCGCGCCTGCGAGCGCAAAAACCGTCCCAATCGTCGGACTCCCGGCCATCGGTAGCTCTCGGGACGGAGTGAAAATGCGAACCCGCGCGTCGGTCTCGGGAGCCTCGGGAGGAAACACGAATGTGGTTTCGGGGAGAGCCATTTCATTCGCGATCCGCTGCATCCGTCGCTCGTCAATTCCCGCCGCGTCGGGGAACACGGCCAGCTGGATGCCTGTGAATGACTGATTCGTAAAAACATCGAGACGGACGTATCGAAGAACAGACATTGGCCTCCTCCTCCTTCCTCTGAGTGAATTTAAAGGCAAAGAACCTGATTGGCACCTGGAAACTGGTAGATCGGCCGGTAGATGTACGGACGAGCCTTAAGCCGGTGAGTTCATACGTCGCGAAGGGCAAACATCGGATCTACCTTGGTTGCGCGCCTCGCTGGGAAATAGCTAGCCAGCACGGCCACTGCAAGTAAAAGCAGAGGCACGATCAGAAACACAGCCGGATCATGGGGGCGAACACCATAGAGCAAACTTGCCATCATGGACGCAGTGGATGCAGAAATGACCAATCCTGCAACGATGCCCACGCTAGCGAGCGCGCCCCCCTTGCGTAGGAACATTCTCAGAATGTCGTCCCGCCGCGCGCCCAGCGCCATGCGGATACCGATCTCGCGCGATCGCTGGGCCACCATGTATGCCAGCAGTCCATATATTCCGATCGAAGCCAACAGCAGCGCCAGCGCCGCAAATCCCGCCACCAAATTCGCGGAAAATCTGCGCGATGCCAGCGATGCATCCAGTACCTGATCCATCGAGGTGACGCCGAACATGGGCAGCCTCGGATCCAAGCTCTGAATTGCGCCGCGAATCTGCGCCTCGAGCGTGCTCGCCGGCTGTGAAGTTCGCAGCGCCAAGCTCAACGACCGCCCGACAAATTGATTCACCGGAACGTAGACATGCGGGACTCCATCCATATCGAGCCCGTCGTGCTTGATGTCCTTCACTACACCCACCACGGTGCTCCATGGATTCGTAGGATTCTGTCCGAAACGCAACCGGATACGTAGGCGTCGGCCCACCGGATCATGATCCGGCCACCAATAGCGCCTTGCCGTTGCCTCATCGATGATCGCCACAGGCAGCTTGCCATTTTCGTCGTCCTCAGTGAAGAAGCGCCCTTCCACCAGCGGTGTCTGTATCACACGAAAATAATCCGGGCTGATACGGATAATTTCGGCGCTCAAATCTCCCGAGGATTCCGTGGGACGGTCTTCGATCGCCAGCGAATTGTGATTCGTGGCGCCGTACGCCGCCGAATCGCTGTTGATCGTGTCGGCGGCTGGCAAATTGGACGTAATCGCCGCCAACTCCACGCCGGGAATAGCATTCGCGCGGCGCAGCAGTTCGCGATTAAACGGAATCTGCTGCGCGAAGGTGTGATAGGGATCGAGTTGCGGATTATTCGGGTTCGGCAAATAGATATTCGCCGTCACCACTTGCGATGGATTGAACCCCGGATTCTGCTGCAACAAATCGCGCAACGTTTGGAGAAGAAGCCCTGCGCCGATCATCAGAACCACCGCAAGCGCCAGTTGCGCCACGATCAGCGCGTCACGCACGCGCCCGGCCTTCGCACTGTAACCCGAGCCGCGCGAGCCTTCGCGCATCGTGCTCGCAAGTCCCGCCTTCGAAGAATGAATCGCGGGAGCCAGCCCAAACAGTAGACCGGTCGCGAGCGAAATCAGAAGCGCGAATCCCAGGACCTGCCAATCAATGTTTACTTCGCCCAGCCGCGGAAGATTTCCCGGCACAAATCGCAAGACGGCTTTCAGCGTAATTACCGCCGTCGTGAGTCCTGCGATTCCCCCGACGAAAGCCAGCAATAGTGATTCGGTGAGCATCTGCCGGATTATTCTGCCCCCGCTCGCTCCCATTGCCGCGCGCACTGCCATCTCTTGCTGTCGTCCAGAGGCGCGCGCTAGAAGCAGACTGCCAATGTTCAGAGACACGACGAAAACGATTAAGATTACGGCAGCCATCAACACGAGCAACATCGGTCGAACCTTACCCACCAGCGATTGCTGCAAGGGCACAATCTCAACCGTCCATTTGGCTTGCGGAGGGTAATCATTCGCAAATTCGCTACGCAAATTAGTAGCCATGACATCGAGCCACGCCTGAGCTTGCGCTACGGTGAGACCTGGTTTGAGACGACCGATTGCCCCCGGTAATATGCGCAGGCCACGCGCTGGCATTGGGAACGGATCACCACTGAATCCGCAGGTAACCCACACCTCCACGGCTGGAATGGTCGGTCCGGGGTGGCGAAATCCGGGAGAAAGTACACCTACAATTGTGTATAGATCGTCATCGAGGCGGAGGCTGCGGCCGAGGACGCCAGGATCAGCCCCATAAGATCGGCGCCACAAGGCATCGCTGATCACGACCACGGGCGCGAAACCGAGCGCGAAGTCCTGGTGACCAAATAAGCGTCCTAGTTCGGGAGTGGCGCCGAGCATCGAAAAGTAGTTGGGAGAAACCTCCATCATTTCCAAATGTTCGGGCTGTTTGGCACCGGTCAAGTTTGTGGGGCCTAAAACGATGACACTCACATCTTCGAACACATCCGTCTGCGCTCTAAGATCGTCGAGTTCCGGCACGGAAAACCGAACGCCCCGCAATCCTACCCCTGGGTTGTTAAAGTAGATCCTTACAAGACGGTCGGGGTCGGGGAACGGAAGAGAACGGAGTAACACGGCGTTCACGATGCTGAAGATCGCCGTGTTGGCCCCCACGCCGAGCGCTAACGTCAGAATTGCGACGATCGCAAACGTTGGTTTCTTGACGAGCATTCGCGAGCCGTACCGAATGTCTTGAAGTAGAGTTTCCATCTTCAGATCCCCCTCGCCTGGGTCAGCCACAGCGTCATCCGAACGCCGATACGTTCTTGGCGATGCTCCTACTCACGGGACAATATGCCGCGAAGAACCAGTGTTTACAGGAAAAGTGACATGCGGTGTCCGAAATGAGACAAGCGGTCAGAGTTGGCTGTCAAATACTGTTGCCACGGATCTGTTCACAGGGGATCTGGTGCACTCTTGGTGCACCACAGCCTCCAATGAGTGTTTCGCAGTTGCGGCGGTTTGGGAAACCGCAGCCTGGCTTCAACGAATAGCCGACTTTCCTGGCAGGAGGCTTTAGCCCTGCGACCGAGGTTTCGGAATCTATTTCCTCCGAGGTATTACTTCCGACGCATCAGCAAGCGCATATGCCGTCACAGCCATCACCGCTGCATTCTCATTCAATTGCTGCACATTAACCTTATCAAGAGTGTCCGCGGCAGAATGATGATAGTTAAAGTAGAACCGCGAATCCTGCGAGGGCGTGAGACCGGCAACGCCTAGCTGGACCATGCCTGCAATATCCTCCGCGGTTACCTCGTCAGATCGGGTGAGAACGCTTGCTCCAATCGGTGCCAGTGCGTTGGCAACGGGCGTGAGATATCTGGCAACCTCAGGCAGGCCAAAGAATGTGAGGCCTGTTGGATGGTCGCACCCTAAGTCACTTTCCAGCGCCGCTGTGTGATGAGTGAGTTCGCTGAAATGTTCCTGGAGATATGTTGTCGCGCCACTGACTCCGAACTCCTCATTCATCCAGGCGACAAAACGGATTGTGCGTTTCGGATGGATGTTCAGCGACTGCAACAAATGGATCGTCTGCATTGAAATAGCCACCCCGGCGCCATCATCGATTGCACCTGTTCCAAGATCCCATGAATCCAGATGTCCGGAGACCAATACAACCTCTTCGGGGTGTTCCGAACCCTTCCAATCTGCGATTACGTTGTAGCTGCTTACCGGAGGAAGAGTTTTCGGCGTAAGAGTGAGGCGCATCGTAACGGGTCCTTGTTTTGAAAGTCGCGCCAACAGATCTGCATCCTCAGCGGTAATTGCAGCTGCGGGAACCTTGTCGACGCCCTCGCCGTAGAAAGTCAAACCTGTGTGCGGAAGTCGAAAGTCTCCGCTGCCCAGAGAGCGAACCAGCACAGCCGCTGCTCCGAAGCGACTTCCAAATGACGGGCCGATGCCACGATAAGCTATATTTTGCCCATACGCATCGAGACCAAACCCCTGCGCAGTTAATTCTTTATCGAAAGGCCTGTTGAACAGGACGATCTTTCCCTTGATTTCATCAACGGGCAAGCTCCTCAATTCTGTAAAGGAGCTTACGACAATCACATTTGCAGTAAGACCATCCGCCGAGGTTGGCACAGAGTTTCCCAATGCTGTGACAACGATCTTCTGCGTTGTCCCCGGCGGCATCCCGGGCCACACGGTTAAGACTGCGTCTTCCTTTCCTCGCACCCAATGAGGAACAGTTGTTTTTTCCAGCGTGACGCTCGTCCCCATCTCCCGCATCTTGGCAGCTACCCATTCGACAGCGGCCTCAGCCTGCGGCGAACCACTGAGCCGCGGACCTATATTGTCCGTGAGGTGCGCAAGCATGTTGTATGCATTCGGGTCGGTCATCGCCGCATCGCGGATGCGCCCCATGGTTGCAAACTGTTCTGCCGTCCATGGTCTCGAGTCTGAATCGGTAAGCGTGGTTAAACGCTCCAGAAAGGAGTTAGGTGGCGGAGTGCTCGCGGGCGCATTTTGCGCCCAGCAGTTCAACACAAAGAATGCAGCAACTATAGGTGAAGCCAAAAAACGGATTTTCATAGACTGTTTCCGGTAGGACCCTTTTCTGTCGAAAAATCTAATCAGTGGAACCTGAGAGCATTGTCATCCTCCTGCAAGCGCAGAAGAACGCCATCGCTTATGCTGGTGCTCAACACGTCGCCGGACACTTGTTTGAGCGCCGACAGCAGCAATTCCGAGCTGAATCGGGGCCGGCGGAGGACATCACTTGAAAACTCCCTTACCAGTTTGTGACCGGCGGTCTTTTCTCCGTCCACCGTTGCTGGCCCGGTTGCTGGGACCATAGGAGGGTCCACTGGTTGTCGTTCAATTTTCCGCCATCCCGTGCAACCGCCGTGACATAGATCTGCTCGTTTTGCCACTGTTGTTCTTACTTAGACCAGGGCGGAACCACGCCGTTGCTGCGCGCATACGCGATCGACTGCCCCAGATGCTCGTGTTGATCTTCGAGAATCAGCATCAGCGCGCCCTGCTTCGTCATGTCTCTTCCGAACAGTTTCACCGGCGCCTGAAGGTCGTTGTCGGAAAGTCCCGTAATCGCTTTTTGCAGATTGGCATAAGAAGCCTTCAGAGCTTCCTGCAATTCCCCCGGATCGGTGATGGGCGCAGGCTGTGCCCCCGTATTCGGTGTGCCCGAAAGCACGCCGGCGAGCAACCCGTTCTCTTTAACGATCAGGTTGAAGACGTCGGCGACGGAGCGAACGCCCTGGGTGGGCTTCCAGTCGTATTTGCCCGACATAACGCGCGCGAGTCCGGTGAGTTTGTCGGAAAGCGTTCCAGCATCTTTTGCGAAGGCCGCCTGCAATCCTGCCGGTTGCGACTGCGCCCGCGCCAACGGCACCATCAGAGCGACCGCAAGCGCGCACACCGCGTGCTGAATCAGAATCTTCTTCATGTAGAACTCCTCTATGTCACTAAATGACTCGTGCTGCTCGTAACGCCGAATGCAGGTCCTAACGCGCGTTTTTTACTCCTCATGTGTTCTTGGCGATGCGCCTGCTCACGGGACAATATGCCGCGAAGAACCAGCGTTTGCAGGAAAAGTGATATGCGGTGTCCGAAATGAGACAAGCGGTCAGAGTTGGCCGGCGAAGGTCAGCTATAATCCGTGCCGGAGGGTAGACACACCCATTGCCGCAGGCCACACCAGATATGGGGCGGACGAGATGGATTTTGATTCTGTGTGCGTGGACGATTGTAGGACTGTTGTTTGCCGTGCGCAGGATCGTGGTGGTGAAGGTACAGGGTACGCACGTCAGCTGGGTGATCGCGGGTGCGCCCGAATTTGTCTACTGGTACGTATGGGCGGCGTACACACCGCTTGTAATTGGTCTGGCCAAACGGCTCCCGTTGACGGGGCCGAGGTTCGTACCTCATATAGCGATCCACATAATCACGTCGTTCCTGATGGCTCCACTGGGATCGGTCAGTGAATACTTTCTGAGCCGTGGACTTCTGCGGTCAGTCTTTCGCATAACTGATCCCGGCGCGCTGCGCCTTCTCCCGACGTTCGCAGTCAGTGTTCTGTCTATGACCTTTACTGGCGTCCTTACGTACTGGTTAGTTGTGGGACTGTACCAGTCGATCCACTTTTACCAGGCCGCTATGGAGCGCCAGACCAGAGCGGCGCAACTGGAAACGCAGCTCTCCCATGCCGAACTTGAGAATCTTAAGAGCCAATTACATCCGCACTTTTTGTTCAACAGTCTTCACACCATTGGAATCCTGATGCAGGAAAACGTCGATGCTGCGAGCCACCTGCTGGTCTGCCTTGGCGACCTGCTGCGTACGGCCCTCGAACGGCGGGAGAACGAGATCACCTTGCAGAGCGAGCTCGAGTTCGTCGGCAAGTATCTGGAGATCGAACAGACACGCTTTCATGATCGCTTGAAAGTTCACATGGACGTGCCAACTGACCTTCTCGGAGTCTATGTACCAAGCCTGGCGCTTCAGCCATTGGTCGAGAATGCCATCAAGCACGGCATCAGCGTAGATTCCGCCGCAGGCCGGCTGGAGATCGCTGCGCAGCTCAACAACGGCAGAGTCCGCCTCTGCGTCCGCGATGACGGCCCGGGTCCGGCACCGGGATCGCGCCTGCGATTCGGCGTCGGACTCACCAATGTCCAGTCACGTTTGAAACAACTATATGGGGACGAGTCGTCGCTGGAACTTACCGGGGGCGACGGTCGAGGGTGTGAGGCTATCATCACCATTCCACTGCGGAGTTCGCATGAAGACCAGAGTCCTCATCGTCGATGACGAACCGATCGCCCGGCGCGGTATCCGTCGCTATCTGGCCGAACACGACGGCATTGAAGTCATAGGCGAGGCGGCGAACGGAATAAGTGCCGTGGAGCAGATCAATGAACTTCATCCCGACATCGTTTTTCTCGATGTGCAGATGCCTGATCTGGATGGTTTTGGAGTCATCGAAAATGTGGAGCCATCGACCGGCCCCGTTCCCGTATATATCTTCGTCACGGCTCACGATGCGCACGCCATTCGTGCATTCGAAGTGCACGCTGTTGACTATCTCTTGAAACCGTATGATAAGGAGCGGTTTACCAAGGCCCTGGTTCACGCACGCCAGGTCCTCGAACAGCGCGGGAAAGCAAATCGAGGTCTCGAACCACTGCTCCAATCCCTCCGTAGTCTCCGCCCGTTGGAACGCTTTGTGGTGAAGGACAAGAAACGGATTTTCTTTGTTCCCGTTTCCAACGTTTTGTGGATCGAAGCCACGGGAAACTATGCCTGCATACACACCGCTAGAGACAGTCACCTGTTGCGGGAAACCCTGGCACACCTGGAAGAGAAGCTGGCGCCACAGCACTTCATCCGCGTGCGGAAATCGGCCATCGTGAACAGTGCCTGCATTACCGAGATTCGTCCGATGTTCGATGGGGTCTACGACATCATACTGGCAGGGGGAACGGTGGTCACGTCTAGTCGCAGATATGCTCATAAGTTACGGGCTCTGCTGGAATCGTAGTCTTGGTACCTGGGATGTAAAGTGGCCTGGGAGCTGCTTTTGGTTGATATATGGTGGGCTCAGTGCCTCGGAAGTGCTCTCGTTTTTCCGGCTGTAGCGCAACAAAAAGTGCACCAGATTGGCTGGCGTGCACTCCGATAAGGACTAGCCGCTCTGTAGCAACCAGCTCAAATTTCCTCCGCAAAGTACGTGAAACCCCTGGGTTTCACGTACTTTTTCCTTCCAGCCAAGACGTAAAACCCCCAAGTTTCCGGTTTTTCCACAAGGCTAGCCTGAACGTGAGCGGGAAGACACCGAGAATTCTCTGAATTGGGCCGTTTTCGCGGCCAAACGCCAGGGGATCGGACGCGACCTTCCTCCGGGCAGGGTGGTCCCATTTCGAATCCGTCAGAGTTTGTCACGCCGGGGATCGCCCCCAAGCGAGTCCATTCGAAGCGCACATCGTGAAGGAAGCGAAGTAAAGACCTGGTGACACGGGGGTTTTGCGCGTGCTGTGGGACGGAATGCTTTCGACCGCGGGGCATTGTGACCAATGAAGAAGTCAGAAGGCCCGTCGAGCGTGGCTCGAACCCGACTACTCGACAGCGATCTTCGCACCGCGTGGGCTCTTGCTGGACAGGTGCTCGATCCGGCTATCGATGATTGCGCGGATTCCTTTCAAAAACTCAATTCGGGAATTCCTGAAGTGCTCGCTTATCTCGGGAGCCACGTTCAGATGCTCCCGGAATTGGTCCAAGACTTCGCGGCACAGACAACGTTCGCTCGTGCCAGATTGCGCTGCATTTTGTTGGGCCGCTTGTTGATCGCTCATTTTTCCTCCTTCATTTCGACCGTGAGAACACGACTTTCAAGCCGCGCCCTAGATGGAACTAATGTTGCCATCGATCGTGGCAGACCGATGTGACGCCGCAGAGTCCCGACCTCGACTACCAATTCATCGCCTTTCTTGAACAACCCTACTTCGCTCTTCGTGGCAAACGGCAACGAGAGCTTTACCTCATACATACCATTCCGTTTCTCAAATGTATATGGCTTCTCGGTGCGGGTCACGGCAGCAGGGTCTTCGTTTTCAGAATACAAGACCTTCGCAACGTCTTGGAGCCTTCGTTGGCCCAACACCTCGTGGGAGAAGAGCGGAACGCGTCTTACGCGGACGGGCGCGAAGTATTCTTCCAGCTCACGCATGATGCTCTCCTGGGAGCTGTGCCACTCGTTGAACCAAGCGTCGCTGATGTTCGAGGGGAGCACGCGGTTGACGATCACCGTGTCGACGGTCAAGCCATGCAGAGAAAAATACACAAAGGCTCGCTGCGTCTCGCGGAGCACCATCTTCTCAGGGTTTGTGATCAGCCTCACGGAGGTGGTACGCGGGTCCTCCATGATCTCGCCGATCCCCTCAAGCCTTTCGAAGAGCAGGCGGATGTTTCCGAAATAACTGTCTGGAGGCAATTCGAATGGAGCGACACGATTGGCAATCGGACGAACCGCTTTGAGGAGGTTTCGCTGAAATGGAAAGATGTGTTTCATGTACCAGTCGAGCGTGGTCGGCATGCTGATGAAGCGCATGGACTCAGCGGTTGGGGCCGCGTCGAGTATGACGACATCGTACCGATTCTCGCGGCGGTACTGGTTGATGTACATCATGGCACTAAGTTCTTCCATACCCGGGAGAATTGCGAGTTCTTCCGCTTCGACGTCGCTAATCCCAGTCGTGCGCAGCACGGAAGTCACGTAGGAGGAGATCTCCTGCCAGTGCCGCTTGACTTCTTTCTGAATATTTAATTCCAGAATCGAGAGCCGGTCATTGATCGCGAGGGGATCGGAAGTGTGAGAGTGAAAAAGGTCAGTGTCCAAGTCGAAAGAATCCGCCAAGCTGTGCGCGGGATCGATGCTCATAACAAGCGTACGGCGCCCGAGGGCGGCCAGCTGCAGACCTGTAGCTGCAGCGAGACTGGTCTTACCCACGCCGCCTTTGCCGCTGAAGAGCAGAATCCGCATACTAGTATTGTATACGCAGTTTGTGTTCTCAAGGTTGCTTTGGTGAAGCGGGCTAATTGTCGTTTCTGGTCCGATGCAGTCACCGTGTCGGGCAAAGCATCATGCTCGGCGGCGTGGCCGGGCTCGTTGCGTACTCAGGACGCTCACATGACCTGCAGCCGCATTCTCAGCTTACCTGCCACGGACACAAGCGCGTTTCCCAAACGATTCTGAATCAGTTTGCGGCGTGCGGCGCTCCTGGTAGAGCGAAGGAGTTCAAAGGGCAACCATGCGCATGCCGTGCATCGCGTACGATGACGCGGTCCAACACGTCCCGGCGGCAGCTGCTTTCCCGGCAAAGTCGGGTCTAGGAGCGCGACAATCTGCAAATTGCGTGACTCGAGTTCGGCTCATTCGTTGACTTGTTCGAGTGCGCAACCTAATATCTGCAGCAATGTCAGAAGCCCAGTTGCCCAAGCGGCGGGATCATTTCGCACAATCGAATCCCGGAGAAACAAGGGTAGCGGCAATGCATGTGGTCTGCGAAGCGCGGTTCATCCCTCTTGGGTGTCAAGCACGTCAAAGGTTCTACCCGAAGACTTGGCGTAAAGCCCGCAAGCGCCTAAGTGCTCCCGGCGTCAGCCCGCGCGCTGCTCCCTTACGCGAAGCAGTAACCGCATGCTCCAGAGTCTTTCGCTGGAGGAGACGTGATGAAAAGGCGATTATTTCTGAAATGGATGGCCGCAGGGGGGTACGCGTTTGGGCGTCTCCCGTTGCTGCAGCCGGCGTTACCGAAGATAAAGATCACGCGCGTACGCGCCTACGCGCCACCCAATCCGAATCCGCTGTTCAATCAGGCCGATACCGTGGTGACGATCGAAACCGACGCTGGAATCACTGGCGTTGGTGAAGGGGGTTTTCCCGATGCGTTGAAGCAGTGTGCTGGACGTCTGATCGGGCAGGACCCCCAGCATATCGAATGGTTGTGGCAGGACATGTCGCGTTCGTTCTTTTATCCTCCTGGGCGTGAGAAAGAGCATGCGCTTGGCGCGCTCGATCTTGCACTGTGGGATATCAAAGGCAAGGCACTGAAACTGCCAGTTCACGAAATCCTAGGCGGGATGGCGCGGAATTACTGCGAATGCTACAACACAGGCGGCATAATCCCGGGGATCAAGCCGGGGATGAGCGTGAAGGAGCGCGCCGCGGCCACCATTGCCGCCGGTTATCGGGCCTTCCGCATGGGCGCAGCGGACACGCCCGCGAACACCACGTTCAATACCCGCGAGAAACTGAACGAGCTCTACGAACAATGCGTGCAGGCGCGCGAAGGCGTGGGGAAGGATGCTGATTTCTGCATCGATTTTCACCAGCGATTCGACCTGTCGGACGCGATTCGCGGATGCGAGCTGATCGAGAGCCTCGCGCCGTTGTTTGTCGAGGATCCCGTGCGTGCGGAGGCCTTCGGCGAAGACCTACCGCGGCTCCGAAGGTTAGTGAAAGTTCCGATCGCGGCGGGCGAGGAATGGGGAAATCGGTGGGATTTCAATCCTCTTGTGGAGAACCACGATATCGACTACGTGCGCGCTACACTGCCGAACGTGGGAGGCATTACCGAGATGATGAAGATCGCCGCGATTTGTGAGACCCACTTCGTGGGCATCGTGCCTCATTTCACCGGCCCCATCGCCACAGCAGCGCTGGTGAACTCCCTGGGTACATTCTCGGGTCCGCTGCTGATGGAATATGGGTTTGAGGGAAAGGAACTTCCGCATGTGCCAGTCTGCCTGGATTTTAGGCATGGAAAACTGTATCCCAACGAGAGACCGGGGCTAGGCATCGAGCTGGATCTGAGCAAGCTAACGCCGATTCTGGAGGTCACGAAATACGATACGAATCGTGCGCAGACGTACTTTCGGCCGGACGGATCCATTACAAATTGGTAGGACCGCAGGTGAGAAGGTTCCGAGTGGATAAGGCCGGGCTTCGCGACCTACGCTCCTTGCGTCAACAAGCGTTCACGAACAAACCTACTTCGGCGCGTTCTGCGTTGTGGCTCGGTCGACGTTCCTCGGCTCTCCGTTTTAATTCTACGGAATCGGGAATCCTTGGGCCTCCTTCGCGATGAGCGTTGGACCAAGCGAGCGCCAGGATGATCGCGAACACCAAAGGATTTCGCGGGAATATTCAAGTTGAAGTCGGCCAGGGAATATGCGCCAAAGCAGGGAGCAAATGTAAGACATGCGGAGAGTTCTTAGCCGTGAAGCCTCCCGGGGCTCAAGCGCTCCGTTTGAAGCACCTGTAAGGCTCCGCATGCCCGCCCTGGCCCATAAACCGCAAGGCTCACTGTCGCGGCTCGCTGACCGTCTCCGTAGACCGGCGTTCGTCAATCCCCTTGAGAATCAGCTCGGCGTTAGAAATGGCGTCGGAAATGGCGCACTCCTCACGCACAAATCGCTCTAATTGCGTTTTTTCGAACGTAGTCTTTTGCTTGTCCCCAAAAACAGACTCAGGCTGCTCGCCGGGCTTTAAGTCCAATACGCCTTTGGCTAGTGCGATACATAGCTGGAGTTTCTGAATGTGAGGCGTGTCGTCATTCAGTTTTAGTCCGGCGATAATTTTCAAAACCAGCTCGTATTTCGTTTCCTGTGTCGTGGCATCCTCCCTCTTTAAATCGCACCTCGACAGCCTAGGGCATTGCCACTACGAAGGTATCGGGTAATCACCTGCAATCAGGTTCGGGCACTGACCTGAGGCAAGGAGCAGGAGCCACGCCAGAGGAGCCGCCAAGGGGAACAACTTCAAGGTAGAACCGCGCAAAGGGGAACTGTCCCTACTCAAATCTCCTCCCGTGCCGCAGTGGGCGAGGTGATGGGTTGCCTCATGCGAATCGGGCACTGACCTTTCTTGGAATCTGTCTTTCAACTCTTGCCTTTTACTTCTACTTCCACAGGCATATGACTGAGCTTCTGGTAGATTCGAGCCCGCCGCCGCAAGGGCCACCAGTCGTAGAGATAGATTTGCATCGGCCGCCACATGGCCACCCATCCGGCAATTGTTAGACTCTCCCGCACCACAACCGCCCAGGTGCCTGCCTCGTGGCCCAACAACACCTTGCTAACAATGAGACACGCGGAGAGGAAAACCGACCCGATAACAAGACTGATTCGCCCTTGCTCCAAAAGACGCTTAAACTCCAAGTCCGTAAGCTCGGCGCGGTGCGCAAAGTAGTTGTGCACGGCAGTCTTAATCGGTTCCTTGGGGTCTTCAACGGGCCATTGCTCCAGGTAGATATGCAATCTCACCGGGTCGCCAGACGGAAATTCTTGGGCCCAACCCACGATGAACTCTTCCGCGTCCCCGTCAAGGTCTTTCTCGATGAAGGGCGAAGGGTCCATCGAGTTGAACAGTTGGTGCACGTCCCGCAGTTTTAATCTGATGTAGTGCGAATGTCCCGGTTGTGTGGTCCCACTTCTGGGTCTAAAAAACCGCATCAGAAAGTCCTTGTTCTCCCACGCGCCACCAGCTTCCCACGATTGTGAACTCCGCGTAGGCCGTTGGCTAATCAACACTGTGGGCAGTCTACTCTGGAGATCAGCCAATATCTGTGGAACTGTAAGAACTTCCAGTTTGTGGGGTTTCGTTTCCCAAATGCCTGATACATTTTAGTGTTTCAGCAACGCCGCGCTACGGGTTGCAACTTCGGACGCCATCTCTAACGCCAAACTGATTCTCAGGAGGATTGACGAACGCTGGCCGATAAACAAAGAACCAATCTGAGCTTGCATGGGCGCTGCACTTCTGCAATGCCGCTACGTTCAGGAACGCCAACGGGAAAGCGTTCAGCGCAAACCGTACGGAGTTTGCGGACATTGCATCATTCCTTTATAGGCGGAAGTGGTCGAACAAGGACAGCAAGTGACGAGTAGTCCCACCCATAACGTCCAATGGAATGGCTCCACTTGCGCGCCCGTCCACCTAATCCGTGCTTGTTGCGCTCTGTCAGGTAAAACACCAAGGACAGGGCGGCGAAGATTCCCGCATTGATTCCCGCATTGATTCCCGCCTGCTTCGGGCGACGGATGGCGCCCTATGGCAGGGTTTAGCTCCACACCACCTCGGTCAAGCCGTCGCTGCGTGGTGACGGCGTCGGCGGTCTTGGAAGCAGCGAACGACGAGATACCAGCAACAAATACGCGGCGACTGAAACGAGAAGGAGTTTTTATCCTTTTAGAACACGAACAAACCACGGACAATCGGACCGTTCACGGACAACGGATGAAGCGCAAGTTGTTGGTGGGCACTGTCCGATTCGAACGGACGACCTTTCGGGTGTAAACCGAACGCTCTAACCGCTGAGCTAAGCGCCCAATGAAATTCATCGTACAAGAAGCACGAGAGGTGGTCAACGCGTGCATTCTCTGCTTTTTTCCTCAAAGTGTCAGTCTTTGGGATTTCTTCTAGGTTTTTCAGCGTGAGCTCGCGTTTCCGCTTTCTTGCACTTTGCCCGCGCAGCCAGTAAACTGACTGGCTTACATTCACGCTAAGGAAATGGTTAGAAATGCTGCTCGTACGAGATTTCGTGGCTCACATGGCAAGCGAAGTGATGAAGCGCCTCGTGGAAGGCGGGCAAATTGAGGTTAAGGCCCGGGACGCGGTGACCACGCGTGTCCGCCAGCGCATGCTCGAGGAGTTGACTGTCGAAGACCGGCTCAACGAGGAAGTCCGCCAAATCCTGGTCGAGCGCCAAGATGAGATGCGCAGCACTGGCGTCTCCTACCAGGAGATGTACAAAAAGGTGAAGCAGCACCTGGCGCGGGATCGTAAGCTCGTCTTGCGGTAGCAGAGAGTGACAAAAAGGAAGCCACAAGAGCATGATGCGACTGAGCCGCGAGAAAATTGTCAGACTGTCTCACCAGATCACCGAGGTGCTGGTGTCCAGCGACGAAGTGGACTTCATCGACGACCGCGACACCATTCGTCAGCAGATCGTGCAGATTCTGACCGCCATGCTCCGCGATGAAGAGAAGATGGAGCTCGAAGTTCGCAAGCGGATTACCTCGCAGAAGAAAGAAATCCTGGAAGGCAGCGAGGAGTGGGACGTGCTGCACAAGAAGTATTATCAGGACGAACTGCGCCGCCTGGGTATCGGTGCCGCCCCCGACGATCGTCACCGGCCGTAAGAGAGTCCTCGGTCATAAGTTCTAACTTGAAATAAAGAGACGAAATGAAAGGTTTCGTCAACCATTAGGCTTCCGCCGTCAGCGTTTCACGCCGCAAGTGGTTCCCAGCCAAGTCAAGGGTTGTCATAGGTGTCATAGGGTTGTGACCACAGCACCGGGAGATTCCCCGAGGGGGAATGCAGGTGTTTACCGGATTGAGCGCCGCTCTGACGGGTGCAAAGTAGCGTCAACAAAATGCAATGCTGTGGCTAGTTATAGGGGGTGAGTTCCTTCGGGGGTTCCACATCCTCGGTCACACCCCGGGAGCCCAAGGAGTTCACCCCTCCCGCCCCCGCCACGGATCTTCAAGGTGAACTTGACGCCCCCGAAAGCCTATCTTCTTCGCACCAAAAACTTGAGCGAACAAGGTTCTGCTTAATTCGCAGTCGCGAGGGTCAGGGATCGTAGCAATCGTAATTGCGTTGCGCGACGATCTTGCCGCCCTGGAATTGCAGAAACGCGGCGAAGTGGGCGCGCATATGCGCTCCTGCCGGCTTGGACTGAAAGGATAAAGCCAGGGTACCTGTCCAGACAATTTCCAGCGCGACCGTGTCTCCCATAGACAGTTCACTCTTGATTTCATACTTTTGTAGGGACATAGCCTTGTTACCGCGATCCGCGGCAGCGCGTACTCCAGCTAAGCCCTCGCGGCTGCCGTTAGGAAAGAATCGGCTGGGAAAGATTTCCACGACCGCTTCCGGCGCGAAGAATGACGCAATTTCGTCACCACGCGCGCCAGACTCAATGGCTTTGATGTACCGCCTGGCCGCTGCCAGGTTCTCGACGGAGCCGCCCATGTGCTCTTTTCCTCGGATACTTAAAGTTGAGCACGCGGATTCTAACCGAGCCGCTTGAGGCTCTCATTCTGCAGCCTCAGAACCTCAGACAGTGGCAGCGTCGGCAAGGGCCTGAGCCTCGGCTTGAGGCCGGAACTCCGCGGCGAATTCGGCCAGGAATTCGTCCATGGTAATGGGCGGACGGCCAATGAGTTGTTCGAGTAAGCCGTCCACGTTGCCGCCTTTGCCCTTGACGTAGTAGGCCTGGAGATCAAGGATCGCGTCGGCTTGCCATTCGGGCATGCCCCGGTCGAGCATGGCCTTACGCTGCACGTCGGCAGGAATATCCACGTACTGGACGTCGCGGCCGGAGTGCTGCGCGATTTTCTCCGCGAGCTCGGAGTGCGTCAGCGCCTCAGGCCCGTTCAGTTCGTAGATTTTGCCGGAGTGTTCGCCCCCGGCCAAGGACTTGGCGGCGACCACGGCGATATCGCGTACATCGAGGAAGCTGACGCGAGCGTTACCCATGGAGGCGTGGAAGGTGCCTTGAGAGCGAATAGAAGGCGAGTAGTAGGTCAGAACGTTTTGATGGAAGCTATTGGGGCGCAGAATGGTGAAAGAAATCTTTGTGGACTTAAGCTTGTCTTCCACGCGCCGGTGCCAGCTTGGAAAGGATTTCCGATATTCGCGGGCGCCCATAGCGGAACTCAAGACGATATGGCCTACACCCACATTGGCGCAGGCATCAATCATGTTCCATTCCCGCTCGATCAACTGGGGAACCGGCGAACAAACGATGTAAACGCTTGTGACACTGCGGAGCGTGGAAGGCAGAGTGTCCTTTTTGCCGAAGTCGGCGATGACGGTCGAAGTCCCCTTGGGAGCCTTAGCCGCTTCGGTGGCCGACCGATACATGGCGCGGTAGCTCTCGCCGGTCTTTGCTGCCTGTTTGGCGACCTCATTCAAGACAGCGCTCCCCATCGTGCCGCTTGCACCGGTCACTAAAATCATGTTGTTGCCTCCTGAGGGGCACACGCCGGGCACTGGCGGGCTGGGGGGGGAGGATGGCGTGGCGACTTTCTTTTCAATCATATACATCCCCAGAGGGCTGGTCTAGGGGCTTTCTGTAGGGGCTGTGCTGAAGGGTCACTCGAAGAGTTGGCCTCCCGATTTTGCAAGCATGACTCGATCCCGGCAGCTTTCGCAATAACGTGGAAGGAAGGGCTAGCGCACTCATAAAATGGAAGAGTTGCCTAAGTCGTTGAAGATACAGGCTGAACTCTGTGCGATGTCGGTCCAGGATGCCGCGCACCCCTGCATTAGGAAAGATTGAAGAGAGGGGCACCTCGCTTCGCTCGGGATGATGGTCACGTAATGCCAAGGGGCAGCCCCACACCGCTCAGGGTCTCACTGGGTAATCGGTGGGACCAAAGTGTCTTGGCGGTCGTAGGGGTTTCGACGTCCTCGAAGGTACCCGATGGTCGAGAGGAGGGCGTACCAGAACAGGACGTAGATCAGAAGATTGCAGGAAAAGGCGACTGCTCTCCAAAGTATGGTCGAGCCTCCCAGAAGAGTGCCTGGGGTGTTGATGGCCGCGACGAGATGGGTTCCCGGGGCAGTGAGGACGTGGGGGATTCTGCGCCACAGCGGGCTGTACGCGAGATTGATTCTCGCCTCCCGTAAAAGGACAGACGTAACCGCTCCCAGGACAAGGCCCCAAATAATCTTCGTTTTGAACATGTAGGCACCGTGAATTAGGAGTTTGAAGCGAGCTGGGCAGCTCGGTTGAGCCTCGCAAATATACAGCAAAGCGAGCAGGAAAGAAAAGCGGCACCGCTTTAGGGTTGTTCCGCCCTATTGCGCGACCGTCTCGCCTTGGAGAACCGCCGCGCGCCTGATCAGGTACATGCTAAGAGCGCGCCCTGCACTTCACGGCTGGGAGTCGGGCCGGCGCTTCAGAGTCGGCCGATCATCATCGGTGGTGCTGTTGGGATCGTTGCCGGTTGGCTGCTTCTTGGATTGCTCGGTCTTGGTGCGCAGCGTCGGCTTATCCTTGCCTTCGGTGACCTTGCGCGAGAACATGATGTTCCGCAGGCGCCCCTTCACCTGGTCAAACTCCGACGTCGTCACGATGTACTCCTGACGAGCCGGGAGAATGCGGGCAATTTCCTTCTGCGTATTCTCGATGCGCTCCGGCGTGGGGGGATGCGTGGAGAAAGCCTTTGGGATCGTGCCGGGGCGACGCTTTTCGTCCGCCTGGATGCGCTCGAAGAAGGTCACGTACGCGTTGGGATCGTAGCCCGCCTTGTACATGTACTGAATCCCGAGGAAATCCGCTTCGCGCTCGGCGTCGCGCGAAAACTTCAGGAAGGTCAGAGGTATCGCCATATTCAGGCCCTGGTACATGGCGTATCCCGCCCAGGTGTAGGGGATGAAAATCATGGCGGGAATCGAGGCCAATTGCATCAATTCACCCTTGGTCGCCTGGCACGTGCCGTGGCGAGCGGTCACATGCGAGATCTCATGGGCCATCACGCCGGCCAGTTCCGATTCCTCTTGCGAGCGCAGGATCAGGCCGCTGTTCACATAGAAGAAGCCGCCGGGAAGGGCGAAAGCGTTGACCTCGTCAGAATCGATGACCTTAATGGTGAACGGAACCTTGGCGTCGGAGTTGCGCACCAGGTTCTGGCCCACGCGATTGACGTACTCGGTAACCACCGGATCGTCAATCATCTTGGACGAGCGCTCGACTTCCTGGGCGAGTGACTTGCCCAAAGCAATCTCTTTCTCAATCGAAAACCAGTTCATGTGGCAGCTGACTTTGCGGTTGCCGATGGCTTCCACATCATCCTTGGAGTTCTTTGGGTTGACCGTGTCTTGTTGCTGCACGGGCTGCTCCGAGCCTGGTTGCTGCTGAGTTTTTTGCTGCGCCGGCGGTTGCGTCTTCGTGGGATCCTGCTGGCCGGTTTGCGGGACCGCGAAGGCCGGAATTGCGATGAGGGCACTGCCCAGCGCGAAGCTCACGGTATGCCTGAGGATAGCGTTCATAAGCACCTCGCCCCTGCCCGGTAGTATACACCCCAACTGCTGGGCGGGCCTTAAAATCCTTCGGGGACTATGATGTTAAATGGAGAAAGAAGGTTATCCGGCGCATTGAGGCACGGCGTTAGGACGGCATTTGGGCGCATAGCACTGGCTTTTTCGAGCCCCGGCAGCGGCGGAGCAAGCGGCATCCGGTAAGTGCTGTTTGCGAACGGGAATCGACTGGTGGAGTTGACACACTTTTGCCTGCACTCTACAGTCGAGACAGTCAAACTCTAAATATGAGCCAGATCAAAATTCAGGTGGGGCAGCTCTGGAAGAAAGACGCGACCGGCGACATTTACCTCGTAACCCGCCTCTATTCAGAAGCTTTGAGCACCATGGCCGTGCTGCGCAAGTCCGGCGCCGAGGGCGAGGCGCAGGTTCGCGTAAGGGTCGAGCGCGGGAACAAAGGGCAAACGATGCAAGGGTTTTCGCCGGCGCAAGAAGAGGAATCCTACTAAGCGCTTAGCGGTCCCTGGCGAAAATGTTTCCTTGAGCTCAGTTGGCTCGAGCGCCCCCCCCAAGCCCTTTTCCGCAGTGCACTAAATCGAGCGAACCTCCATCTTGACAACATCTTCCACCTTGACCAGCTCCTTTTGCAGGAAAGGCTCGCCGTACTGCACGCCGATCATTTGACCATAGTGCCTTGCCAGCTGGTTCATCTCGTCTTCCAGCCGGTCGATGGCCAGGTGAACTTTGCTGGGTCGCTCGTTTCTCTTCGGGCGGAACTGAGAGGCGAAGGCCAGGATCGCTTTGCGGCGCTGCTCGTACTGGGCAGAAATGTCCACGACAAAGGTCGGACGCACGTCAGCATAGGCAACAGAATAGATAATCTTAAATGGGCGATAGGCTTCACCTTCGATGGGCAGTTGCCTTAGTCCGGCGAGGAAGCACCCTTCGTAGCCAAGTGCGCTGGCGTGGTAGTGATCGGGATGGCGGGCTTCCCAATAGGGCAGGATGACGGTTTTGGGGCGGAGCTGACGAATGACCCCGGCGAGTTGCAACTTGTATTTGCGAGCGGCGCAGACGTCGGAGTCCGGCACACCCAGAGTGTCGCGCCAGCTCACTTCAAGGAGTTGGGCAGCTTTGGCCGCTTCCTTGGCGCGGACTTCGGGAGTGCCTCTGGTGCCCATCTCCCCCGCGGTCAAGTCGAGAATGCCGGTTTTGTATCCCAGTTGGGCCATTTTCAGCATCGTGCCGCCGCAAGTGAGTTCCACGTCGTCGGGATGGGCGGCGATGGCGAGAAGATCGAGGTTCAAAAGGTGGCCTCCAGATGGTGAGAAGGGGGATCTTACACCGCGGACGGAATGGCCCAAAGTCTGGGGCGGGACCGCCAGCCTTGCACGAGACAGGCCTTGATCCGATCTTGTCAACCATCGCGGTTGGAACTTGAGGTGTCAGGAAACGGTTCGATCCGCAGCGCGTCTCACTCGGTACGAAGGGCAACCATCGGGTCGACGCGCATGGCGCGGCGCGCGGGGACATAACAAGCGATCAACGCCACCAAGGCCAGCAAAACGGAGACGACGACAAATGTCGCGGGATCGGTCGGGCTCACGCGGTAAAGCAAGCTCGCCATCAGCCGCGTCAGAGCCAACGCGCCGGCGATGCCGAGCAGGATTCCCGCGACCACCAGCTGCATGCCTTGCCCCACGACGAGCCGGAGAACATCGCGCGGATGAGCGCCGAGTGCCAAGCGTATGCCGATTTCACGGGTGCGTCGGCTGACGCCGAAAGCAAGGACGCCGGAAATCCCAACCGCAGCGAGGCCGAGCGCAAGCGCCGCGAAAAGCACGAGCAAAAATAGGTTAAAGCGCTGGGTTGCAACGGAGGCGCTCAAGAGCTGATCCATCGTCGCGACCTGATACACGGGCACGCCACGATCGACTGCCGCGATTTCTCCGCTTACCGCGGAAGCCATTTTCGATGGCTCCTGGTTTGTCCGTAGCACGAGAAACGCGTACCAGAATCCCCGAAGGGGCGTGTACATCTCCGGCTTGGCTTGGGCACTGAGTCCTGCCCCTTTGACGTCGCCTACAATGCCGATGATTTCAAGTGGACTGCCATTAGCACGATTGAGGATCGTTTTGCCGATCGGATCCGTTTTCGGCCAAAATTTTCTCGCCATGGCCTCGTTGATGATGAGGGTGTTCTGGTTCATTTCGTCAGCAGGCGTAAATTCACGGCCGCGCATCAACGGGATGTGCAGGGTCTCGAAGAAGTTTGCGCTGACGCCGCGCCAGTCAGCGGCAGAGGCTTTCGCCCAATCCGCAGTCGCGCCCTCACCGATCAGAAAAGTGCCCCAGTCCGATTCTCCACTGAACGGCAACGTTGACGCGGCGGCGACGGATTGCACGCCCGGGAGCGTTTGCAGCCGTTCCATCAGCCGGTCTAGATAAGCACGGGTTTGTGCGAGTTTCGGATAGGTGCCTCCCGGAAGCGCAATCTTCATTGTGAGCAAATGTTCGGTCTGAAATCCCGGACTCACGCGGCTCAAGTACATGAAGCTGCGAAGCATTAAGCCGGCGCCGCACAACAAGACCAGCGCCAGGGCCACTTGGGAAACCACTAGGGCTCCTCGCAGCCGCCCGCCTCGAACGCCGACCTCATCGCTTTGCCGGATGTCCCGAATTGTGCCCTGGGAGTGCGGCCGCGATGCGTGCAGGGCAGGAACGACGCCGACGAGAATTGTGGCCAGCACGGCAATCGCGGACACGAACGCGAGCACCGGGACATTCAGGCGAAACGATTCCATCCGCGGCAAATGTACTGACGTCAGCCGAACGGTTAGCTCGAGCCCCCACTTTGCGAAGGCCACCGCGAGCAAGCCGCTGATGCACACGAGGGCAAAAGTCTCCGTCAGATTCTGACGCAACAGCCGCACCCGGTCCGCCCCGAGAGCCGAGCGAATCGCGAATTCTTTTTCGCGAACCAAGGCCCGCGCCAGCATAAGATTTACGACGTTGGTGCACGCGATCAGCAGGATGAAGCCAACCGCCCCCAGCAATACAAACAGCGATGTTTGCACATCCCCCACGATTTCGTTGAGAAGCGGCTGGGCGCGCACATGCCAATCGGCATCCGTATTCGGATAAGCTTTCCCGAGACCCTCTTGAATGATCTCGATTTGAGCTTCGGCCTGCGAAAGGTTCGTCCCAGGGCGCAACCTGCCGAGTACGTGATACGCGTGAGAGATACGGTCGTGCCGTCCGGACTCGCCGAGCGTGCTGGTCGGTACCCAAATGCCGCAGCCCTTAGGGAAATCAAATCCCGCAGGCATCACGCCGATGAGAGTGTAGCTTTCTCCGTCTAACAGATAGTTCTGGTAGATGGCGCGCGGGTCGGCGCCGAAAACGCCGCGCCAGAGCGCATCGCTCACAAGAAAGACCCTTTCGCCGCCGGGGAGTTCGTCGCTGGCGGTGAAACCGCGGCCGATCGCGGGCTGGACGCCCAGGATCGAGAACAAGCTGTTCGTCACAGTCGCATAGCGCTCGCGCTCCGTTGAAAATGGCCCGCCCAGTACGATGTCATTGGAGGCTTTGACCAGAAAGTAGGCGGCGGTTTCCTCGAGTACGGTGTTTTGCGCTTTCCAGGCCAGATAGTCGGGATAGGACACGCCGCCACTATCTACGCCGCGAGACTTATACTCCGTCAGATCCACAAGGTGATCGGCATCCCTAAAGGGAAGTGGACGAAGCAAGACGGTGTAAACCGCGCTGAAGATCGCGGCATTTGCGCCGATGCCCAGTGCGAGGGTGAGGACGCAGGCCGCAGAGGCGAGCGGATTGCGCAGGAGTTGCCGAAGTCCAAAGCGAAGGTCCTGGAGAGAATCTTCGAGCAAGCGAGCGAATCGGTTCATCAAAGCACCCACCACCGCCCGGAATCTAAAATCGGGGATTTCCACTGATCCTTCTGACGCAAGGGGGACCGGGAGTGTTAGCCGGCTTAGGCCCGAACCGAGAAAAGAACGTCCCGGGGAAGGAGGGAACGGGGCATGCTCGGGCTAAACCGCAGGTATCGTGGTATTTTCATTGCCCATGACGCTTCTCTTGCAAGGGAGTGTGGCGTTGGTGACCGGGGCCGGTAAGCGGCTCGGACGCGCGGTGGCGTTGCGCTTGGCCGAACATGGCGCGGACGTAGTTGTCCACTACCGCAATTCGCAGCGGGAAGCGCAGGATGCGGTCAGGGAAATAGAAAAGCTCGGGCGGCGGGCGACTGCCATCGGCGCCGACCTTGGTCAAGTTTCAGAAATCAAGCGCCTTTTCGACGAAGCCGGAAAACACTTCGGGCGGCTCGATGTTCTGGTGAACAGCGCTGCCAATTTTTTGCCCGCCAGCATGGTGTCCACGACCGAGGGAATCTGGGACTCGGCACTCGACACGAACGTGCGCGCGCCGTTCTTTTGCGCGCAAGCGGCGGCGCCCTGGCTCAGAAGGACGCGAGGCGTGATCATCAATTTCGCGGACACGGGAGGGCTGCTTGGCTGGACCGGATACATCCCGCATTCAATTTCAAAAGCCGGCGTGATCATGCTGACGAAAGTGCTGGCGAAGGCGCTGGCGCCGGAAGTGCGGGTGAACGCCATCGCTCCGGGAACGATCACTATGGAAGGTGATCCGCCGGAGTGGGAAGCGGACTTTATCAAGCTGGCGCCGCTCGGCCGAACCGGCAAGCCCTGCGACATTGTCGATAGCGTGCTTTTCCTGGTTCAGTCCAAGTTCATTACCGGGCAAGTGCTGGTAGTCGACGGCGGACGGGCGCTCTAGAGTCTCCGAGGGCCCGGCCCACGCGGCCAATGTGTATGGAGACCGTCACTTTGGAGAAAATTTCCCGAGCGCGGGCTGTGCAGAGAAGCGCGCCGCGGTGTATTCTATTTCGTAGCCTGACTATATTGCGAAATTTGCGGGAGAGAGAACGTGGCATCCCCACAACCACATTTCGAGGGTTCAAATTCCGAGAGCGCTAACGAGACGGCGGTTCGGCCCCAACACACGATTGACGACGTGGAGATCCAAGAGTGGCTGGAGTCGCTCGATTCCGTCCTCGAATCCAGCGGCCCGGAAGTGGCCGCGGAAATTCTTGAGCGGTTGCGCGCTCATGCGACGGTGAATGGCATCGACCTGCCGTTCAGCGCAAACACGCCCTATGCGAACACGATTCCCGCGCGGCTGCAGCCGCTTTTCCCCGGCGATCAGGAACTCGAGCGACGCATCAAAAGCCTGATTCGATGGAACGCCCTGGCCATGGTTGTGCGCGCAAATCGTGTCGAGCACAATATCGGCGGGCATATCTCCACCTATGCTTCCGCCGCGACGCTCTACGAGGTGGGCTTCAACCATTTTTTCCGCGGCCGCTCCGAGGAGTTCGAGGGCGACACGGTCTATTTTCAGGGCCACGCCGCGCCCGGCATCTACGCGCGCGCGTTTATCGAGGGGCGAATCAGCGCGCACCAACTGGAAAACTTCCGGCGCGAACTGAAACCTGGCGGCGGGCTTTCTTCCTACCCGCACCCGTGGCTGATGCCCGATTTTTGGGAGTTTCCCACCGTTTCGATGGGCCTAAGCCCGCTCATGGCCATCTATCAGGCGCGCTTTAACCGCTATCTCGAAGATCGCGGTCTGAAGCCGCGCACGGATGCGAAAGTGTGGGCGTTCCTCGGTGACGGCGAAACCGACGAGCCGGAATCGCTCGGCGCCATCACCCTGGCATCCCGGGAAAAGCTCGATAATCTGATCTTCGTCGTGAATTGCAACCTGCAGCGGCTGGATGGCCCCGTGCGCGGCAATGGGCAGATCATTCAGGAGCTGGAATCTGCTTTCCGCGGCGCTGGCTGGAACGTTACCAAAGTCCTGTGGGGCAGCGAGTGGGACCCGATTCTGGAACGCGATACCGAAGGCTTGCTCGTCAAGCGTATGGGCGAGCTGGTCGACGGCGAGTATCAAAAGCTGGTGGTTTCCTCCGGCGCTTATGTGCGCGAGCAGTTCTTCGGCAGCGACCCGCGTCTGCTGCAACTTGTCGAACCGCTTCCGGACGAGGCCCTACGCCGCCTGCGCCTGGGAGGCCACGACCCGCGCAAAGTTTATGCTGCTTATAAAGCAGCCGCCGATCACCGGGGTTCGCCGACGGTCATTCTGGCGCGCACCATCAAGGGCTACGGCCTGGGCGAAGCGGGCGAAGGCAAGAACGTCACGCACCAGCAGAAGAAGCTCAACGAAGACGAGCTGCGTGAGTTCCGTTCGCGCTTCGGCATTCCTCTCAGCGACGAAGATTGCATCGAGCTTCCGTTCTACCGGCCACCGGAGGACAGCGAGGAGATTCGCTATCTTCGCGCACGCCGCGAAGCGCTGGGCGGTTACGTCCCGCAGCGCAAGGTGCGCTCGGAGCCGATTGTTGGGGAACACGACGAACTCTTCAAAGAATTTCTGGAGGGCAGCGAAGGTCGGGAAGTCTCTACGACCATGGCGTTTGTGGTGATGCTCCGCAAGATGCTTAAGGATCCTGAGATTGGCAAGCTCATCGTGCCGATCGTGCCCGACGAGGCGCGCACTTTCGGCATGGAATCGCTGTTCCGAACCGTGGGCATCTATTCCAGCGTGGGCCAGCGCTACGAGCCCGTGGACGTGAACACCCTGCTGTACTACAAGGAAGCGAAAGACGGGCAGATTCTCGAAGAAGGCATCACTGAAGCCGGTTCCATGGCTTCGTTCATCGCAGCGGGTTCCGCGTACGCGACGCACGGGATCAACACGATTCCATTCTTCATTTACTATTCGATGTTCGGCTTCCAGCGCATCGCGGACTTTATCTGGGCTTCCGCGGACATGCGCACGCGAGGATTTTTGCTCGGCGGCACGGCGGGACGCACCACGCTTGCCGGCGAGGGCCTGCAGCACCAGGACGGCAACAGCCACGTCCTCGCGCTTCCCGTTCCCAACCTCAAGGCTTACGATCCCGCGTTCGCTTACGAAATTGCGGTCATCATTCAAGACGGCATTCGCCGTATGTATAAAGACGGCGAAAGCATCTTCTACTACTTGACGGTGATGAACGAACCGTACGCCATGCCCACCATGCCGGACAACGTGAAGGAAGGGATCCTGCGCGGAATGTACGTTTTCCGGAAGGCCGCGAATTCCAGGGCCAAGCTGCGCGCCCAGTTGTTTGGCAGCGGCGCGATCTTGAATGAAGCGCTCCGCGCGCAGGACATTCTCGAGACCAAGTACGGCGTTGGCGCTGACGTCTGGAGCGTCACCAGCTACAAGGAACTCTACAACGACGGCATGGAGACGGAGCGGTGGAACCGCCTGCATCCTGGCGAAGGGCCGCGAGTTCCGTATGTCACCGAATGCCTGGCGGATGCTCCGGGGGTGCTTGTTGCCGCCACGGATTACTTGAAAGTGTTGCCCAGTATGGTCAGCAAATGGATGCCGCGCCGGCTTGCCGCGCTCGGCACGGATGGTTTTGGCCGCAGTGACGGTCGTGCCGGGCTGCGCGATTTCTTCGGAGTCGATTCGAGATTTATTACCTTGGCTGCGCTGCACGAGCTGTTCATCGACGGCAAGATCGAAAAGTCCGCGGTCGACAAGGCCGTCAAAGAGCTTGGTATCAACGCCGAAAAACCCAACCCCATCACCTGCTGAGTGCAGGAGGTCGCCGAAGGTGGTGTTCACGGGCGCCCGCAAACGAGTTCGCCCTCGGTCCAGTTCTTTCAGCTTTGCCTAAGTTTAACGGCTGCGCTTTCTGCCGGCGCGGGGCAAAAACAGGATGAGACCAATGCGATTGGATGAACGCCGCGGTGTTCGCGGCGCCACACGCGACCTTCTTGCGGGAAAGCTCGACCAGGTTTAGCTAATCAGAAGACGGAAATCCAACTCCGCCAACCGGATTCGTGACGGCTACTTTTTCGAAGCCGGCGATCAGCGGCTTGGTCTGGGCGATGGAGTCCTTTACGGCCGGCAATGTTAGCGAGGCATCGTGGCTTGCTGCGCTATCCCAAATCTCCGTCACCCAGACGGTATTTGCGTCCACAGCGTCCTTCGCCAGGATATAGCTCCGGCACCCTGGCATACTCCTGGTAGCTTCCTTCAGGATTTTGATTAACTCATCGCGCTTGCCTAAGACAGCCGTAAGCTTTGCGATTAAGCCGTACATTGCGTGTTCTCCTTGGGGGTCAGCCAGACCCGTCAGGCCAGGCGTAACGGCTGCTGCCGCGGTGGTCAAGCACTGTAGAAAGACTCGGCGGTCGGCTCTCATTGCTAGGATTCCTCCAGTATCTCGCCTGGTCTGATTTTTCCTGTCGCCAGATTTGCCACCAGCCCCGCGTTGGCCGCCAGAAAATCATACTCGCCGAGTTCTTTCGGCAAGACCCACTCGACTCTTTCGAACGTGCGAGGAGTAAGTTGGCCCTCGGAGATCGCCGCCGCAAAAAAGACAATCTCCAGCTCCTCCGGCGTCTCGGCATATTTGTGAACCACCCGGCCAATCGGAGTGCATTTGCGAAGCGTGGTTCCCAATTCCTCGAGCAACTCGCGCGACAGTGCCGCCTCGGGCGTCTCGCCTCGTTCCACTTTTCCGCCGGGAAATTCCCACTTCAAGGCCGAAGTATCGCTTCGGCGCCGCTGGCCAATCAAGAGCCGCCGGTCACTGCGTTCGATTACCGCCGCCACGACGGTTCTCATGTCTCTGGGACCTCGGGATGCTTTACGTCTTCGTGTTGCCTTTTTCTTGGCCCTTTCGAGCCGAGCGCGTCCCACAGCGCGATCGCACCCTTCAGCAGCGGTGGCCCGGGCGTGTTCAACAATTCGTCGCGGATGACATGAACGCGACGGTTTCGAATCGCTGGAACCCCTTGCCACTCGGGGACCTCATACGCTTTCTTAGGATTAGCGCGATCTCCTGCGGCGGCCCACGCGAGCACGATCGCGTCAGGCTCCGCCACGGCAACCTGTTTCTCGTTCACTCTCTCGCCCGCGGGAACAACCATCTCGCTGCCGCAAATGCTCGCCAACTCCGCCACCCAGGGCGGGGAACTGATGCGTGGATTCGGCCACGCTTCGCAATAAACGCGCAACCTTGGCCCGCGCTCTTTCGACCGACGCTCTATCGCCGCAAACCCCCGCTCCATTTTTCTCACGAGCGCTTCCGCCGCCGTCGCACGGCCAACGATTCCTCCGAGCAACCGAATGTCGGCGTACACATCCGCCAGCGTTCGCGGATTCAGGGCCAGAAAATTGAGTGGCTGAGCCAAAAGCTTGCCAACCGTTTCTAGCTTGTAGGGAATCGAGCCGATCACGAGCGTGGGCTTGAGGCGCACAATTTCGTCCGCAGACTCCATGTGCCAGCAGTCGCCCAGCTTGGGCAAGTCGCCAACGGGCGCGACATCGGCGCACCACTTGGTCACCCCGACAAGCCTTCTTTTCGCTCCAATCGCGCACAAGATCGCGCTGGCACTCGGCGCAAGCGAAACGATCCTCTGGCCGTTTCCTGTGTCTTTTTTCATGCTCCCCCAAAAAGCATAGCAGACGCATGGCCGAGGTGCCGATCAAGCGGTCGCGCATTGACTCCTCTCACGGAGTGTGTTGGACTTCGTCTTCTCGTTTTGGAGGACTTCCGTGCGCCTATCCCTTGTGGTGTTCTTTTTTGCATCGGGCTTGCCGCTTCCTGCTTTTGCGCAGTCTTCGCCTGTTCCCGCAGAAGCAGGCGTTGTGCAATACCACGCGACAATTGACAACGTAAGGTACGTCTTTGGCGTCGCGCCGCCGGTCGCACATCTGAAGCCCGGCAATATCCTGGAGGCCAATTCGCTCGATTGCTTCGGCAACGCGCTGCAAAAACCCGGCGACAGCATGTCCCTGGTCAAGGGCGACAATCCCTTGACCGGACCATTTTATGTCGATGGCGCGGAGCCCGGAGATACCCTGGCGGTCCGCATCCTCGATTTGCAAGTCGACGGCAAGCAGGGTGTCGGCACGTTTTCGCCCGGGTTTGGCGCCGTTAACTCCACACATTACACGCCCGTTCTGGAAACGAAGCCGCTGCCCGAACGCATGTGGTTCTATCCCATCGATAAAGAAAAAAACACCGCCACGTTTCAGGCACTCGATTCCAATTTTAAGGTGAGCTTTCCGTTGCATCCTTTTCTCGGCTGCATCGGCGTCGCTCCGGCGAACGGCGAGGCTCGCAGCTCCATCGTGCCGGCGGAATTTGGCGGCAACATGGACGCTCCGGAGGTTTCCGCCGGCAACACACTGTATCTGCCGGTCAATGTTCCGGGCGCGCTCTTCTATTTCGGCGACGGTCACGCCGCCATGGGCGATGGGGAAGTTGCGGGAAGCGCCGTGGAAGTGCCCATGCGCGCACGCTTCCAGTTCGCATTGGTGAAAGGGAAGAGCACCGGCTGGCCGCGCTTCGAAAACGAAAAAGAAATCATGGCTGCCGGCGTGTACCGCCCCGTGGATGACGCCCTACGTATCGCCGTCACCGAGCTCATCCACTGGATCCACGCCGATTACGGGCTCTCCGAGCTCGACGCGTATGAATTGCTTTCTAAAGTCGCGAAGGTTCATCTTACCGAGATGGTCGATCCCAATTACGTGGTCATCGCCTCTATTGAGAAGAAATATCTTCCGCCAAAGAAAGGGTCGGGGGCGCAATAGAAGTCGTATCCTTAATCCAGGCGCGGTCTTTGCGATCAGAAGCATCACGGCGGGCTCGAACGAAACTACAACGCAGCTGTGCGGCCATGTTTGTGCCTTAAGTGGGACTCGAAAAATGTTCTCCGAAGCCGTTCTCGATCACTTCCGCAATCCGCGAAACGCCGGCGAGCTCGGTGATGCCACGGCGGCCGTGGAAGTCACGAATCCGGTGTGCGGTGACATCCTCAGGCTCTGCGCCCGCTTCGAATCCGGCCGCATCGCCGAAGCCCGGTTTCTGTGCCGGGGCTGCACTACGGCCATTGCGTGCGGTTCGCTTCTGACCGAACAACTTCGCGGCCGCACACCAGTGGAAGCCCGTGGCATCACCGCCGAATCTCTTTCCTCAGCCCTCGGCGGGCTTCCGCCTGCGACCTTTCACGGCGCGCAGCTTGCTGCTGAGGCGGTCGCCGTGCTTCTGCGAAAATTGCCGTCTTCCGCGCGATAGCGCGAAGAGGATTGAAAGCGACCTGAACGCTCGCGGGATCCCTTTATTTCAGGGAGCTCGAGCGAACCTCCTTGATTGCTTGGACGAGTCGCCGCCGCAAGAGCATTGCGCTGCGCGAGCGCCCTGTTGCTCAATCCAACGGCTCTCGCGGCGGCGGGCAAGAGTCCGGACGCCAACCGGCCGCGCGCCCAACTCTCGAACCGCTGCACCAATTGAACCGCATGTTCCGTCAAATGTCGGCCGACCGCGAGGTCCGGCTAACGCTGCTGGTCCATGGCCCGATTCAGGGTTTCCGGATTATTCAGGTTCAGCACGCAGCCCTCTTCGTTGGTTGGGACTTCTTCCACTTCGTCTGCATGCGCCCACACTACCGCCCGCGCACCGGTCTCGGCGGGAGCGCGCAAAAGCTCCGGATACAGCGACGCAGAAAAAATCACCGGATGCCCGCGGCGCCCTTCGTAAACCGGAAGCACGATGGGCTTTTTCGACTTGTGGAATTGCGCAATCAATTCGCCGACCAGCAGAGAGCTGATCAACGGATGATCGATTAACAAGAGCAGCATGCCTTCCGTCCCCGCCGGGAGTTTCCGCACCGCGGCCTGAATCGAGCTCAACTGCCCTTTTTCCCACTGTGAGTTGATGATCATTTCGTTGGCCTTCAGCGGTATCGCTTTCGCGATGGACTCCGCGTCCGCGCCCAGCACGACGCGTCGCGCGCCGATTTCGGGATGGATTGTGATCTTCAGCAAATGTTCGAGGAAAGGTCGCCCCTGGTACGGGAGTAGCGCTTTTGGCGAGCCCATGCGGCTCGAGGCTCCGCCGGAGAGGATGACGGCGGCCAGCATGTGTCCCTTTCAGTGCTCAGCAGTAACCTTGCCCGCGGATTCTATCTCCGCCGGACGCTCTAGCTTCAATTTCTTGTGCTCCGCGTTGGCCGAATTTCGGCGCACGGCCACAAGCTCGGCGGTGATGCTCACGGCAATCTCTTCCGGCGAAAGCGCGCTGATGTCTAATCCCATCGGCGCATACACCCGTTCGAATTCTTCCATCTTGTAGCCCTCGTTCTCGAGCGCCTTGTAAACGGACAGGACTTTGCGCTTGCTGCCAATCATCCCGACGTATCGCGCTTGTGTGCGAACCGCCCACGCCAGCACACGCATGTCCTCTTTATGCCCGCGCGTAACGATCACCAGGTAGCTCGCTGCGTTCGGTCGGATCTTTTCGAAGGCTTCCTCGTAGCTTGTGAAAAGCTCCTGCGCCATCGGAAATCGCTCTTTGTTCGCGAACGCTTCGCGGTCGTCCACGACGGCAATGCCAAACCCCGCCGCGTGCGCGCTTCTCGCCACGGCCATCGAAACATGCCCGCCGCCGAACAAATACGCTATCGGCTGCGGCAGGATGGGCTCCACAAAGACTTCCAGCGTTCCCCCGCAAATCAGTCCGTTGTCATAACGGGCTTCGTTGTTCAGGTGAAAAACCATTTTCCGCGGCGCCTCTTTCTGCATCACTTCTTTTGCCGCAGCCCAGACCTCCGCCTCCACGCAGCCTCCGCCAATCGTTCCGGCCATCGAGCCGTCTTCGCGCACGAGCATCCGCGAGCTCTCATAACTAGGAATCGAGCCGTTGGTGTGCACAATGGTGGCAAGCGCTCCGCGCTGTCCGCCGCGCCTCATTTTTACTATTTCTTCGAACAGGTCCATGGTTTCAGGCAGTCTTTGGTAGCGCAGCCGCTCCCGGCCGCGCCGCCCAAACTGTCTCATATTGCTTCAGCCTACGGCGCGCCATTCTTGCTGTCAATGCGCTTCGTGCCCGGCTTCCTGGACACTACTGGTGGGGGATGATACCGTTCAGCCTTTGCGATGGACTCAGGGGTGCCATGAAAGCGATCATGTTTCATCAGCACGGAGGGCCGGAAGTCCTGAAATATACGGATGCGCCGGAGCCGGTGCTCCGCGCCAATGATGTTCTCGTACGCGTCAAGGCTTGCGCCCTGAATCATCTCGATCTTTGGGTGCGCCGCGGCTTGCCCAATGTGCCGATTCCGCTCCCGCACATTCCTGGTAGTGACGTGGCGGGAGAAATCGCCAAAATTGGCGCGGACGTAACCACTATTCGCGTGGGCCAGAGAGTCGTGCTTGCGCCGCTCGTGAGCTGCGGCAAGTGTCCGGCTTGCCTCGCCGGCCTGGATAACCACTGCCGCCAGGCCAGCAACCTCGGCTACATGATTGACGGTGGCTGCGCCGAATTTGTCCGTGCGCCTGAAGTGAATTGCCTCCCCTATCCCGAAAATCTCAGCTGGGAAGAGGCCGCAGCCATTCCTCTCGTCTTTCAAACCGCCTGGCACATGCTCGTCACCCGCGCCGAATTGCAGCCCGGCGAAGATATCCTCATCCTTGGCGCGGGCAGCGGCGTTGGCAGCGCCGCCATTCAAATCGCCAAGTTCTTTGGTGCCCGTGTCATCACCACTGCTGGCTCCGACGAAAAGCTGGCCAAGTCCAAAGAACTCGGCGCCGACCACGTCATCAATTACAAAACCCAAAAGATTCGCGACGAGGTCCGTCGCATCACGAACAAGCGCGGGGTGGACATCGTCTTCGAGCACGTCGGCACGGCCAGTTGGGAAGACAGCATTGCCAGCCTCGCTCCGACCGGTCGACTGGTCACCTGCGGCGCGACCACCGGGTACGACGCCAAAGTGGACTTGCGTTTTCTGTTCAGCCGCCAGCTCTCGCTTCTCGGCTCCTACATGGGCACGAAGTCGGAGCTCCACACGGTGATGAAGCTCGTGGCCGCAGGAAAACTCAGGCCCGTCGTCGATCACGTTTTCCCGCTCGCGGAAACCGTCGCCGCTCACGCTCATCTCGAAGCCAGCTCGCAATTTGGCAAAGTCGTCCTCTCCGTCTGACTCGGTCGAAACATGCGCGCGAAGTTTATGAAATACTTATTGACAAAGATTCAGTAATCTTATAGCCTTTCCTGTCCGCCCCGGAAGTGACAGCTCCCTACCCTGCCATCTCTTGGTGCCCAGCAACAGCGCGCTTCTGCAATGAGGAGGATGGAGTTTGCTTGCCCAGAACGGCGTTCTGTGTGTATCTGATCAACCGACTCGATGGCCTTTGCCCGGCATTTTCCGGAGCGATGCCTTTCTGCTGCTCTCCCCGAGGTCTTAGCCCGTGCCG
>DATAIH010000258.1:0-12055 GCA_036262755.1 Candidatus Acidiferrum sp. | reverse complement strand
GACGGCCTCGCACTGGAGGAATATAAAAATATGAGAAAGACGCTTGGTTGTATATTCGCAATGGCGATGTGTGCCCTCGCGGCCCTGTTCCTCAGCCCGAACGTTGCGTGGGGGCAGGAAGTGACCGCGACGATCACCGGCACGGTGACGGACGCGACCGGTGCGGCGGTTGTGGGAGCGACCGTCACGGCGAAGTCCGTGGAACGCGGAACAGTATTCAAGGATGTTTCGAACGATTTAGGATTTTACCGCATTTCACAGCTTCCCGTCGGGAGCTACGAGCTTCGCGTGGAAAAGGACGGGTTTCAGACGGCCGTGTATCCGGCATTTACACTGGTTCTGAACCAGGTTGCCCGTATTGATGTTGCATTGAAGGTTGGCCAGGTGAGCCAAACCGTCGAAGTGACGGGCGCGGCCCCGGTCATGAAGACGGAGACCACGCAGGTTGACACGATCATCAATTCCCAAACGAACGAAGCTCTTCCTCTTGCCACGAGGAATTATGTAGAGCTAACGCTGCTTTCCCCGGGGGCGGTGCATCCCGATCCGAGCAGCTTCAATAACGGAGATAACGTGCAAAGCGGGGCGCGCCCGTTCGTCAATGGCAATCGGGAGCAGGCCAACAACTTTCTCCTTGACGGAATGGACAACAACCAGGTCTCGGACAACCTGCTGGGTTACACGCCGGCACCGGATGCCATTCAGGAATTCAATATGATCACCAACAATGCGCCAGCAGAATTCGGGAATTTCATGGGCGGCATTGTCAGCGTGACACTCCAGTCTGGCACCAACGGTTTTCACGGCGACGTCTGGGAATTCTTCCGCAATGACAAGTTGAACGCCAACCAATGGGAAAACAAGATTAATCCCAACTCGCCAGCGATTCCGCGCGCACCTTTGCGCTGGAACATGTTTGGGGGAACCCTCGGGGGGCCGGTCATCAAGAACAAACTGTTCTTTTTCGTCGATTATCAGGGACAACGGTTCGACCACCCGCCGGCCGGTCAATTTATCTCTGTATACACACCTGCCGAACAGGCCGGGAACTTTGGCGCGCTCTTGACGGCAAAGACGCCCATCCAGCTATACAACCCCTGCTCATCGTTTACCGCCTCGTGCACGCCTTCTTCCCCCGCCGCGGCCACCCGTCAGCCCTTCCCCGGCAACCAGATCCCGATTGCGATGATCAGTCCTGTCGCTCAAGCGCTGTTCGCCTCATCGCTTTACCCAAAAACGATTAACAACAACTTGACGAGTAACGCGCTTGAATTGGTCGGGAACCAATTTAACAGCGATCAAGGCGACGCCAAAGTCGATTACAGGGTCTCTAACAAGGACTTGCTTTCCGGCCGCTTCACCCGCGCCATGCAGACTGATCCCTCGACGAATTCGCAGGCTCTCTTTGGAAATGGCCTGGCTACGGCACCGATCTGGAGCACGGTGGGTGACTGGACGCGGACGATTTCCAACAACCTGCTGAACGATGCGCGTTTTGGCTGGAATCACGTCATCCTGAACACGGGATCCAGCTGGGATCCTTCGGTAGGCACCTTTGGGCAGACCATCGGAATTCCGAACTCAAACCCGGCCGGGGTCGTCGGTCTTTTAGGCCTCGACTATGGAGGCGGAACGCCAACGCAACCGGGTAACGGCACCCTGACCAATATCGGTAACAGCATGGTCACACAGAGCTTTAACAGCACCGTGTGGCAGGGGGACGACTCGGTTACGTGGAGCCGGGGCCGTCACACGTTCAAATTCGGCGGCGAGTATATGCGCAACATCATCAAAGTCTTCTACTCCGGTAACAGCGGGTCATTGGGTGGAATGACGTTTGGCCCAAACTTCACCGCATCTTCTCCGACAGCTCCGTTGAAGAATACCGGCGAGGGGATGGCGGATTTTTTCCTTGGCCTTCCCACGGCTTTCGGACGCGGGTTGAGCAGTGGCGGCTGGAGGCAAACTACCAATATCTTTGCGGGATATGCTCAGGACACTTGGCGCCTAACGGACCGGCTGACCCTAACGCTGGGTTTGCGCTACGAAGCACATACCCCGTGGATCGAGTCGAACAATCAGCAAAACAATTTTAATCCGATAACCGGACAGATTGAAACCGCCGGCCAGAATGGCGCGAGTCGCGCGCTCTACAGGGGCGTCTACGGCGGCAGGGCTTTCCAGCCCCGCGTGGGATTTGCCTGGACGCCGTCGCGGTTCAATGGCCGTACCGTTCTTCGCGGCGCATTCACCGTGTCGGACTATCTTGAAGGGACGGGAACCAACCTGCGGTTGCCCATCAATCCGCCGTTTAATGGAGGGGCCTCCGCCGGAGGCGAATTCCAGGTGCAATACCTCAATACGGCTCTGCCTAACACCTCGACGTCAGACGGCATCATTACGCAGCCGCCGGCGGGTCTCGCCTGCCCGAACCTCTCCTGCTTCAACGGGGCAGTGCTTCGTATGTGGGATCAGAACGTGCAGCCTGCGATCGACGACCAGTGGAACCTGACTGTCCAGCATCAATTCGGGCAGACCACTACTCTTCAAGTAGGATACGTCGGGCAGTGGGCTTACCACCTGATGGTGCCCTTCTTCTACGGCCAGCCCGTGGCAGAACCGGCCAGTTCCTGCGCCACACCACCTTGCACCTCGCCGAGCCCGTTTTTTGCAAACGGTCAGGGTCCTCAGTTGCTCAGCGAAATCAGCACCGTTTCCGGCACGCAGTCGAATGGCACCATGAGATACAACGCGCTGCAGGCCGTACTCCAGAAAACGCCGAGTCAAGGGTTGCAATATCAAGTGTCTTACACCTATGCAAAATGTATGTCCAACAATACCGGATACTACGGCACGTGGTCCGGTGCAAGGGCATCCTCAACGGCCTCGCCGTACTGGCAGAACATTTATAATGTGCGTGCGGAGTGGGCCCCTTGCTACTACGATGAAACTCACAACCTGACTTCCTATGCCGTCTATGAACTGCCATTCGGCAAGGGCAAACGCTTCGCTAACAACACGGGCGGCGTCGTCAACACCATCGTCGGCAATTGGACCGTCAGCCCAATCCTCACTCTCCATACGGGCTTTCCCCTGGCGCTCTACAACAATGGCGTCGATCATACGGGTACGAGCTCTCGCGGATTGCGCCCGGATTGCAACGGGACCAACACCGTATTTGGTCGTCGCGACGCCACGGCAGCCCAAGGAGGTGGCTTCCTTTGGTTTGATCCCACCAACTATGCGAATGCTGTCGGATTCGGCACGTGTGCGCCGCAACTCGGTAGCTTGCGCGGACCCGGATTCTACAACTGGGATATCGGCTTGATGAAAGACTTCCATCTCAACGAACGATTCAGGCTGCAATTCCGCAGCGACTTCCTGAATACCTTCAACCGCGTGAACCTGGCAGTACCCAACACTACGGTGCAGACTTCGACCACCGGAGTGATTCAGGGCTCGCAACCTGCGAGAAACATTCAGTTTGCTTTGAAGCTGTACTACTAGGCATAGAGCGGAACACGTATAATGGGGCAGGCGGCTATCACCGCCTGCCCCGTTTTCATTTTATGAAGAGCATTCTCTATGCAGCAGCACTTACGCTATTGGTAGCCTCCCGGGCCCACGCTCAGGCCCCTCCGAAGGCGGCTGCGGTGGACCGAGCGGCGGCCGCGAAAGAAAGCCTTTCCCTGGCCGAGCGCGGCAAATGCAGGGAAGCCTTGCAGCTTTTGAGGAAAGCCCCGCGGACCACCGACAAGGACCTCAACCTCAAGGCGGGGGTAGCCATCGTGCGTTGCGCCGTCAACCTCGATCAAACGGAAGCAGCGACTGAAGCTATTGCGCTGCTCAACCGGGAGTTCCCGCACGACCCGGAGGTCCTTTATGTAACGACCCACGCGTACTCCGATCTTTCGACCAAAGCTTCGTTGGAATTGGCGAGAACGGCGCCTGATTCCTATCAAGCCCACGAAATGAATGCAGAAGCGCTGGAAATGCAGGGCAAGTGGGACGACGCGGCCAAAGAATATCAGGCGATCCTCAAACAGTACCCTGGTGTTCCCGGGATCCATTTCCGGATGGCGCGCCTGTATCTGTCGAAACCGGACACGGAAGGGAACGCGGGCGAAAAGGCCAAAAAGGAATTGGAGTCGGAGCTCGAGATCGATCCCAAGAACGCCACCGCCGAATACTTGCTGGGCGAATTGGCGCGGGAGGCGACCGAGTGGGACGAGGCTATCGGCCATTTCTCGCGATCCGCAAAGCTCGATCCAAGTTTTTCGGAAGTGTTTCTCGGCCTCGGGATGTCCTATGTTTCCGCAGGCAAATTCACGGAGGCGATATCTCCGCTCGAGACTTACGTGAAAATGCAGCCCGGGAATCCCGCAGGGCATTATCAACTGGCCGTGGCGTATAGCCGCACGGGACGCATGGAAGACGCCAAGCGAGAGGCCGCATTGCAAAAGGCGACTGCCGCGAAAATCGAGCAGGACAAGGAAAGAAGCACCGATGCCGCGCAGAAACCCGCCGCCGGACAAGAAGCCCAAAAGCCGGAGTTGCGCCGATAACGGTTTGTTCTATGATTTTTTGTGGGACCCCCAGGGAGCAAAAGGGCAACGTGCGGTTCCGGCAAAAGCGAGTGAGCCGGGAACTGCTAGGGCCTTTCGAGAGAAGAGTTGTCGCTCGGCCGGCGCTGGTGGCCTCCTTTTTCGTCCCACTGCTTCTTCTTTTGGCTACGTTCGCGATGCTCGTGGGCAACGCGTCTAGCCGCGCGCAGGCAACACCGCCCAGTCCTGTACATTTCACAAACGCCACCGCGGCCTCAGGCGTAAAGTTCGTGCATTTCCGGGGGAACGACGGAATTCCCATCAATCGCGAGATCTTTGGTCCGGGAGTGTGCGTCGCCGACTATGACGGGGACGGGTATCAGGATATTTACTTCGTGAACGGCCGTGATCTTTACCAGCGCGGCATTTCCGCAAGGAACGCGCTGTACCGGAACAACGGCGACGGCACATTTACGGATGTTACGGAAAGGGCGGGCGTTTCCGGGACGGGCTACGGTCTCGGATGTGTTTGGGGCGACTACGATAATGACGGCTTCCCGGATCTTTACGTGACGCAGTACGGGCGCAACGTTCTGTACCACAACAACGGCGACGGGACGTTTACTGACGTGACCGACAAAGCGGGCGTGGCAGGCATGGAGTTCGGAACGCTGTTTCATTCCGGCGCGACGTTCTTCGACTACGATCGCGATGGCCTTCTGGATCTTTACGTCGGAGGGTACGTCTCGCTTGAGAATGGCCCGCGCTATTGCAACATCAGCGGAACTCGAACAAGCTGTCCTCCCAGCGTGTACAAGGGCACGGCGGACATCCTCTATCACAATAATGGGGACGGGACTTTCAGCAATGTGACGAAGGCTGCCAAGATCTACGAGCCTCAAGGCAAAAATCTCGCCGTGGGTGCGGCGGACTACGACAACGACGGGTGGCCGGATCTGTTCGTGGCCAACGACGGCCTGAACGCCTACCTCTATCATAACCAGCGTAACGGCACGTTCGAGGAGGTCGGAGTGATCACGGGGATGGCGCTTACCGCGCAGGGCAACACGATGGCCGCGATGTGCATATCGCTTGGCGACTATGACAACGATGGCTGGCTGGATCTCTTTATTACGGATTTTCAGAAGAATTCGGATCACCTCTGGCACAACAACAGGAAAGGCTCCTTTGACGAAGTCAGCGATCAAGCGGGCATCACCGTACCGACGCGCGATGTGCTCAGTTTCGGCGGGGGATTTTTCGATTACGACAACGACGGGTGGCTGGACCTGTTTGTCGCCAATGGGCACGTCTATCCGGAGGTTGAGCAAGTGTCGCCCGATGTGCACTTTAAGCAGATCAACTCGCTGTTCCACAACGAAGGGAACGGGAAGTTTGTGGAGACAACCAAAACCGCGGGAAGCGGTTTCGAAACGCCGTATGCGGGCAGGGGAGTGGCCTTCGCAGACTTCGATAACCGGGGCTTTGTGGATGTGCTAGTCGCGAATAACGGAGACCCGCCCCTGCTGTTGCGCAACAGCGGGGGCAACGGCAACCACTTTCTCAACATCAAGCTCGTGGGCCATAAGAGCAACCGGGACGCGATGGGGGCGCGCATCCGCGTATTCGCGGGAGGCCTCTCGCAGATTCGCGAGGTCGCCGGCGGCGGCAGTTATCTCTCTCAAAGCGACCTGCGTGCACACTTCGGCTTAGGCAAAGCGACTCGGGTCGAGTCCATCGAAGTGAGTTGGCCGAGCGGGCAGAAACAGACTTTCCGCGATCTCGACGTCGATAAGTTCTATACCATCGAAGAAGGGCGGGACCAAATCGCGCCACAGCGATTTCTACGGCGAGCGCAAACGATGAAAAGAGACTCACAACCTTGAATTGGCCCCCAAACCCGCGGCTTCCCAATGGCCTCTCACTCTCGCGCCGAGGGTTCCTGCAAGCGTTGGCCGGAGCGGCTGCCGTTCACGGGATTCCGCATCTTGCTTATGCTACCGACGGTCAGGAGCCTTTTTTCTCCGAAGTGCCGCCCTCCGAGAGCGGAGTTACGTGGAGACACGTGAACGGGCGCTCCGCGGACATGTACTTGCCGGAGACAACCGGCGCGGGGTGCGCGTTTCTCGATTACGACAACGATGGCTGGATGGACATTTACCTGGTTAATAGCGGAGCTTGTGACTTCTATACGCCGCCATCTCCGCTGCGAAACGCGCTTTACCGCAATAATCGGGATGGCACATTTACGGATGTGACCGAGAAAGCTGGCGTCGTCGGAGGCGGGTATGGGCAAGGGGTTGCCGTCGGTGACTATGATGGAGATGGCCTTCCCGACATCTACGTGACACAGTATGGCCGCAGCATCCTTTACCACAACAATGGAGACGGCACGTTCCGCGACGTAACGGAAAAGGCCGGTGTCGCCGCGCCCGGCTGGGCGTCTAGCGCCGTGTGGTTCGACTATGACAACGACGGACGGCTCGATTTGTTCGTTTGCCGGTTTGTCGATTTCAGCAAAACGAAAAACAAGTGGTGTGGCAACCGCGACACCAACGAGCGCTGGTACTGTATTCCCCGCGTGTATGAACCTATGCCGTGCTGGTTGTTCCATAACAATGGGGATGGAACGTTCACGGACGTCAGCAAGGAGTCCGGTATAGCAGAATCGATGGCGAAGGCGTGGGGCGTAGTGGCCTGCGACATCAATAACGATGGCTGGGTGGATCTATTTGTGGCCAATGACACGGAACCAAATTTCCTCTTCATCAATCGAAAAGGGAAATTCGAGGAAGATGGTATGTCGGCGGGTGTGGGATACAGCTCGTACGGCCGTGCGCGCTCGGGCATGGGTGTGGATGCTGCTGATTACGATCAAGATGGATGGGCTGATCTGTTCGTCTCCAACGTAGACCAGGAAATGTTTTCGCTGTACCACAACAACAAGAACGAGACATTTAGTGACGTTGCCATACCGACGGGGATTGGGCAGGCCACCAAGCTGATGAGCGGATGGGGCGTGAAGTTCTTTGACTATGACAACGATGGCGAACTGGATCTTTTGCTTTGCAATGGCCACCCCGACGACAAGATTGACGGACGCGTGGATGGCGTGAAATACCTCGAGCCCATGTTGCTTTATCGCAATACGGGAAGCGGGATGAAAAACGTCAGCGCGCAGGGCGGCGCCATGTTCTCGCGGCCACTGGCAGGCCGCGGGATGGCGATCGGGGATTTCGACAATGATGGCGCAGTGGACGTGCTGATCGCCGTCAACAATGGCACGCCCTTGCTGCTTCGCAACAATGCGGGCAGGCGGAACAATTGGTTAGGCGTCAAGCTGGTCGGCAAGAAATCCAATCCGGATGTCGTTGGCGCGCGGTTGACGTATCAAGCGGGAGATTTGAAGAGGAGTCGGATGAAGGTGGGTGGCGGGAGCTATCTGTCCTCTCACGATCCACGCCTAGTGCTTGGGATAGGGAAGCGCGAGAAGGTCGACTGGCTCGAAGTCAAATGGCCGCTGCCGGGTGGCACGACGCAGCGTTTTACGGGGCTTCCCACAAATCGATACATTACGATTGTGGAAGGACAGGAGCGGTGGAGTTAGGGAAGGGCCGTGAAATTCGCTAGGAATTCAAGAAGCCCCCGACTTCTTGCGTAAAGCGATCGGCATCCTCGATGTTGGAGAGATGCGCGGCGTTGAGTTCGACATACCGCGCGCCGGGAATATGGTCCGCCAGGAAGCGGCCGTCGGCCGGAGTGGTGGCGGGATCGTGGACACCGGAGATGACCAGCGTGGGAGTGTGGATGTTGCCGAGTTGCTCGCGAAAGTCGAAATCGCGAACTGCCGCGCAGCAAGCGATGTAGCCTTCGGGGTCGACGGATTCCACCATTTTGCGGATGTTTGCGGCGTTCGAGGGATTTTTCGCGCGAAAAGCGGAAGTGAACCAGCGCTCGATGGCGGCGGCGGCGACAGGCTTCATTCCTTGCTCTCGCACCATCTCGATACGCGCGCTCCAGGCTTCGGGAGTGCCGAATTTTGCGGAGGCGCTGCAGATTACAACCTTGTTGAGACGTTCTGGGGCATTTGCTGCCAGCCACATGCCGGTCATACCGCCCATCGAGAGTCCGCAGAAATGGAAGCGGTCGAGCGTTAGTCGATCGGCAAGAGCGAGGACGTCATCCGCGAGCTGCTTGGCCGAGTAAGGGTCCGGCGTTACCGAAGATTTGCCGTGGCCACGCGTGTCGTAGCGCAAGACGTGAAAAGATCTGGTGAATTCGGAGATTTGGGGATCCCACATGGAAAAATCGGTGCCGAGCGAATTCGAAAGAACGAGTGCCGGCCTCGCCGCCGGGCCTTCCAGGGCGTAATGAATTTGCGCGCGATTTGAATCAACGAAAGGCACGCGAAGAGTGTAATCTCTCGGGCGAGACATGCAAACGGTTTAGGAACCGAGCACACGGCGCGTTTGGGCAAGGGCGAAATTCGGCGAAGAGCACGAAACTAGCGGGGCGGATGCGGCTGATGGTGAAGACGCGCTTGGATTTTGGCTTCCTCTTCCAAGGATGTCACTGCGAGGCGCGTTTCGCGAACCATCAGGACACAGCCAGCGCACAATCCAAAGACCGCAGACGCGCCGGTAAGTACGGCAAGCGCGGCGGCACTGTAAAAAACAACGACGTGGCCAAAATAACTCTCAATTGAACCGCCCACGGAGACAAGCGCGGACGCTGCAAATAATCCGAGCCCGGCGTAGTAGAAGCGCAGCGCCTTGACCAGGAGTTGCGCGCGCACATGCAGCGGCGCCAACTGCGCGGACCATGCCTGATAGTCGGCGGCGCCCGGTTCGAAGGAAGCCAACTGCGCGGCAACGACGCGGGTGCGATCGATGACACGTGCGAGACGATTGCTCGTGCCCTGTGCCAGGACCGAGGAGGCGTTGGTGAGGATGGCCGGGGCAACAATGGCGGTTAAGACGGCGAAGGGATTGCCAACAACATTGTCTTGCACGGCTGAGCCTTTCCTTTGGCTTAGAAGCGCCACGGATTTGCCGCGACCACCGGGACCTATCGCGCAGCGAGCAGATTAGGCTGACCGGCGCGGACAAGCAAGTCCCAAGCCAGAACAGGAGCCGAGGGAGGGCTCGAGAGAGCCTTTAGACTCCGTGTATCGTCGTCACTTTGCTTGGGGATCGGACTCGCGTTGTTTGACCAACGGGATAGGCTTGGCCTTCAGGTCCTTGGGCAATTCAATCCACAGGAGACTGGCTTTGCCCGTGCCGGTAAGTTCCATTTGCCATTTGTCGTCGTCCCCGTCGTTGTCGACAAAGTGGAAATGCAGCATTTTCCCATCCAATTTCAGATCCCGAAGATCGATGGGGGCATCTAACTGCTCGTCCGTGATGGCCAACAGCTCTCCTGTGCCTTCCAGGTCCAATTGGAAGCCCGCCAATTGAACGGTTCCGGACAGCCGGTCCTTTTCCCCATGGAGCCGAACGACGATGAAAACCTTGCCATCGTGCACGGCTTTCCAGGTTCCCTCGAATCTTTGTTTTGGTAAACGGCCAGCATGGGCGGAAATTGCAAGACCTGCAGTAGCGAATAGAAGGCAAGCAACAAGCGCTAACCGAGGGTTCCTGGCCTTTTCAAGCCGGTTCATTTTCGGCAAAAGAGCCATGACGCACTCCGACAGAAAGTTGGATCGGGGCAGACCCGGGAGCACTGAGGCTTCAGATGCGTTCGAGGATGACGGCGATGCCTTGCCCGACACCGATGCACATGCAGCACAGGCCGTAGCGCCCGTTGGTGCGGAGGAGTTGGTAGAGCGCAGTGGTGATGAGGCGTGCGCCGCTGGCCCCGAGTGGATGGCCTACGGCGATCGCGCCGCCGTTGGGGTTGACGTGCTGCGCATCGTCGGGAAGGCCCAGCTCACGCAGTACCGCGAGTGCCTGCGAAGCGAAAGCCTCGTTGAGCTCGATGACGTCCATCTGAGAAAGTTCGAGGCCGGTCTTCGCCAGGACTTTGCGCGTTGCCGGCGCAGGACCCATGCCCATGATGCGCGGAGCCACGCCTGCGACCGCGGCGGCGAGGACGCGGGCCTTGGGCGTAAGTCCGTGACGCTTTGCCGCTGCCTCGGAAGCCAGGAGCAAGGCGCATGCGCCATCATTCACGCCGGAAGCGTTTCCGGCTGTGATAGTGCCATTGGGCTTGACGATGGGCTTCAATTTCGAGAGGGCTTCGAGCGTGGTGTCGGGGCGTGGATGCTCGTCTTCGGAAAAGAGCAGGGGATCGCCCTTTTTCTGCGGAATGGGAACGCGAACAATCTCCTGGCTCATGCGGCAGGCGCGTATGGCTTCGGCGGCACGTTGTTGGCTGCGCAGGGCGAAGAGGTCCTGATCGTTGCGCGAAATGTGAAACTCTTCCGCAACGATTTCGCCCGTTTCGGGCATGGAGTCAATGCCGTACCTCGCTTTCATGAGCGGGTTGACGAAGCGCCAGCCGATGGTAGTGTCTTCAAGCTTCGCGGCGCGGGAAAAGGCACTGTCGGCTTTGCCCATGACGAAGGGAGCGCGAGACATGCTTTCGACGCCGCCGGCGATCAGGAGGTCGGATTCGCCGGACTTGATGGCCCGCGAGGCGCTGGCGACGGCGTCCATGCTAGAGCCGCAGAGGCGATTCACGGTTGAACCGGGAACTTCCTTGGGCAGGCCGGCGAGCAAAAGGGCCATGCGGCCGACGTTGCGGTTGTCCTCGCCCGCCTGATTGGCGCAACCATACACAACATCGTCGAGCGCGTTCCAATCGACTTGGGGATTACGCTCGAGGAGTGCTCGAATGGGGACGGCGGCGAGATCGTCGGTGCGGATTGCGGCAAGCGCTCCACCGTAGCGGCCAAATGGAGTTCGAATCGCGTCGCAAACATAGGCTGTGCCCATAACCGTCCTTGCCGGTTTCCAACGCCTCTATCTTAGTATGAAAGAGCGGCCGCACGGGAAGGGAGCGGAGGTGCGGCGTTCTTCGGCAAGCCTCGGAGGGGAGGCAGCTATTCTTCGCTGGCGTGGCAGAAGACACCTTCCCGCCGGTCGAAACGACAGCTCAAGGAAGGCAGGTTAACTAAACCTAAAAAGGCGCTCCGGAGAATCAGCTGATAGAGCCGAGGAGCGCCTAGTGAACAACGGGAGGGCGCAATCCCTTTCCTTTAGGCAGGGGGTAAGCCAGACGTTATGAGATTCATGTCTATCTATTGACAAATAAAAAGCGAACATAGTAACATGTGCTTATGATGCTAGGATACAAGTCGAACAACAACGTCGTTTACAGCAGCACATACCACGTTGTTTGGTGCCCGAAATATAGGCGCAAAGTTTTGATGGACAAGATAGCCAAGCGACTCGGAGAACTGATCCGTCAGATTGCTGCTAGGTATCGAGCCGAGGTGATGGCTCTGGAAGTCATGCCAGATCAGGTTCACTTACTCGTAGAGGTTGATCCTCAATTTGGGATTCATCGCC
>DATAIH010000257.1:0-2843 GCA_036262755.1 Candidatus Acidiferrum sp. | reverse complement strand
GCTCGAAAAGGGCGTCGCGCGGGCGCTGCCGTTCCGTTTCCTGACAGCGGCGCGCTCCGCTCCGAAGCTCGAAGACGCGCTCGAACAGGCCATGCTCAAGGGCATCGCCGGACTCGAGAATCTTGCCGGCTCGACCGGACTCGTCGTGGACGTGTCCGGCTCGATGAACTCCAGGCTCTCGAAGAAGGGCGAAAACGGTTGGACGCACATCGACGGCTGGTCGGAGCGCATGATCGACTACATCGCTGCGGTGGAAGCGGAAGCCGCGGCATAACCAGTCCTAGCTTCAGGACCTAAGGAAGGGCGCGACGGTCTTCCCCGTTGCGCCTTTTTCATTGCGGGACGCAATCCGTCAGGCGGGCGAGGACATCGAGCTGAGGAATTCCATGTTCGATTTGGTCTTGGTCAATCGGCTGAGCAAAAGCTCCATCGCTTCGACCGTCGAAAGCGGGCTCAGCACTTTGCGCAGCACCCAAACGCGGCTGAGCTCTTCCGGAGGCAGAAGCAATTCGTCCTTGCGCGTGCCGGAACGCTGGATGTCGATTGCCGGAAAGACGCGCTTATCCGCCAGACGCCGGTCGAGATAGATTTCCATATTGCCGGTGCCCTTGAACTCTTCGAAAATCACGTCATCCATGCGGCTGCCGGTATCGATCAGCGCCGTGGCCACAATGGTGAGCGAGCCGCCCTCTTCGACGTTGCGGGCCGCCGCGAAGAATCGCCGCGGGCGCTGCAGCGCATTGGCATCGATACCTCCGGACAGGACTTTCCCGGAGGGCGGCGTCACCGCATTGTAGGCGCGCGCAAGGCGCGTGATGGAATCGAGCAGCACGACAACGTCGCGCTTGTGCTCCACCAGGCGCTTGGCTTTTTCCAAAACCATTTCTGCAACTTGAATGTGCCGCTGCGGCGGCTCATCGAACGTCGAGCTGATGACTTCGCCCTTGACCGTGCGTTGCATGTCGGTGACTTCTTCGGGGCGTTCGTCGATCAGCAGCACGATCAGCGCCACCTCCGGATGATTGGCGGCGATGGCATTGGCAATGGCCTGCAGCATCATGGTCTTGCCGGTGCGCGGCGGCGCGTTAATCAGTCCGCGCTGCCCTTTGCCGACGGGGCAAAGCAGATCGAGCACACGCCCCGTCATGTTTTCCTTGACCGTTTCCATCTTCAAGCGGCCCTGCGGATAAAGAGGTGTCAAGTTGTCGAAGAAAATCTTGTTGCGCGCCACTTCGGGATCTTCGAAATTGACGGCTTCCACTTTGATCAGCGCAAAATAGCGTTCGCCGTCCTTGGGAGGGCGCACTTGACCGGACACGGTGTCGCCCGTGCGAAGGTCGAACTTGCGGATTTGCGACGGAGAAACGTAGATGTCGTCCGGGCCGGGGAGGTAGTTGTATTCCGGCGCGCGGAGGAACCCGAATCCGTCGGGGAGGCATTCCAAAACACCTTCGGAAAAGATCAAACCGTTCTTTTCGGTCTGCGCGCGCAGAATCTGGAAGATCAGCTCCTGTTTGCGCATCCCGCTCGCGCCGGGAATGTTCAATTCCTTGGCAATCTTGGCGAGGTCGGTGATGTTCTTTTCCTTCAACTCGGCAAGGCTGATACTCATCTGATTGTTTCCTTCAACGTGTGTTTCTTTTGGCATAGTTTCCTGATGTGATTGTGAATTGACCTTGAGAATCCGGGTTGTACCTGAGGTGACGCACCAAACTGGCGGTTGACCGCTCTATGGCCTCGGACCGAAGGAGCGAGAAACCACCGGTGGGTGGACCGGACTTTTCCCAACCGAAGCAGTTCCCGGCTCCCTTCGAAGCCCACACTCCCTCGCGTGCCTGGCGGGAAGACTCGTGGGGTTGAGCCTTTTCCGGAATATTGCTGCTTAGTTGGTCAAACTCTTGTCTTTCTCGGCGCCGGCCACGTACGTTTCCGCGACGGGCGTTACCGCGGCATGCTCAAGCGGCACGACAGGCCGCTCCAGCGCAATCTGCAGCACTTCATCCATGGTCTCGACAAAATGGATCGTGAGACTGGAGAGAATCTCTTGCGGGATATCCGCTAGGTCCTTCTCATTGTCCTTCGGAAGCACTACCGTACGCAAGCCCATTCTGTGGGCAGCCAGGAGCTTCTCCTTGACGCCCCCGATAGGCAGAACTTTGCCGCGCAACGTGATTTCCCCGGTCATGGTCACGTCGCAGCGCACCGGGATTTTCGTGAGCGCGCTCACAATCGACGTGCAAATCGTGATACCGGCGGACGGACCGTCCTTGGGAATCGCTCCTTCCGGCACGTGCACGTGAATGTCGATGGTGCGGTAGAAATCGCGCGGCAGGCCCAGGAGATTCGAACGCGACCGCACGTAACTCATCGCGGCTTGCGCGGACTCCTGCATCACGTCGCCGAGCTTTCCGGTCAGCGTGAGTCGCCCCTTACCTTCCATCAGCGTGGCTTCTGTGGCGAGCACCGATCCGCCCACTTCGGTCCAGGCTAGGCCAGTGGTCAATCCGACTTCGTTCTTTTTTTCCAGCCAAAATTCGCGGTACTTCAGCACCCCCAGGAAGTCCTTCACGTTTTCTGCGTTAATTTCTACCGAGGAATCCGCGCCGTCGGTCACCACTTTGCGCGCCATTTTTCGTGCGATATTTTGGATTTCGCGCTCCAGGTTGCGCACCCCCGCTTCGTGCGTGTAGTGCCGAATAATGTGCAGCAGCCCTTCCTCGGTGAACTTGAGATTCTTCTCCGTCAACCCGGTCACTTCGCGCGCCCGCTTCACCAGGAAGCGTGTCGCGATCTCCATTTTCTCCTGTTCGGTGTAACCGGGAAGCCGCAGGATTTCCATGCGG
>DATAIH010000256.1:0-17466 GCA_036262755.1 Candidatus Acidiferrum sp. | reverse complement strand
GTTGTCGGGATTTCGCACGCCGAGCTCGACCGTTTGCCAATGCGCCTTCTGGTCCGCGCCGGCGAGCACGACGTAGTCCGCATCGCCTTCTGGATTCCTGAAGACGGCGTTTGCCGGCACGACGATGGCGTCTTTAACCGTCTTCGAAGTGATTGCGAGCCGGACGGACATCCCAGGTTTTAGCGCAGGATTCGGCTTCGCTGCTTCGACCCAGACTTCAATTGTGGTGCTTCCGGGATCCAGAGCAGGGCTCACCAGGGTCACTTTGCCGTCCACGGGTTCATCGAGTCCCGCCACGTTTAATTGCGCAGCATTCCCCACTTTGAGCGTTGCGGCCTGGGCTTGCGGGATGTGCGATTTGGCGATCAACCGGCTCAGATTCATCACCGTAAGGATGGGCTGATTCGCAGTCGCAAGATCGCCGGCGAAGAGAGGCCGATCGGTAACGACCCCATCGATGGGGCTGCGAATCATGGAGTAGCTGAGCTGCGCTTCGGCAGTAAGCATGGTGCCTTCCGCTGACAAGCGCGACCCTTGGGCCGACTTTATTGCTTGTTCCTTCCCCAGCCGCTGCAAGTCCGCGAGCTGCTTTTGTGCCACTTCATTTGCGCCGCGCGCCTGCGCCAGGGCGACTGCGGCGGAATCCAGGTCGCGTTGGGGAAGCGCGCCCTGCTCAAACAGCTCCTTACGGCTGTTGTAGGCCCTAAGCTGGGCCTCGTACGCTGCTTTTGCGGCCTCTGCATCGACCTGCGCCTTTTGCACCTGTTGCGGAATGGTGGCATCAACCGAGGTTTTGAAGCCGGCTTCCGCCTGTTCGAAGCTGCCTTGGCTCGCTTTCGCCTGCCCGGTGAGGTCCTTGTTTTCTAGGACGGCTAGCAGTTGGCCTTTTCTGACGTGGCTCCCGCGCTGCACTTTGAATTCGGTAATTGGCGCTGTGATTTTCGGCGAAATAGTGGCTTGCTCGAGCGGGAAGATCACCGCTTCGGTCGAAATGGTTTGCGAAATGGTAGCGCGCTGCGCCGGAGTGGTCTCGACCCTCACGACCGGCTCTTTTTCCGCCTCCTGTTTGCTGCAACCGACCGAGACGACGAGCGGAGCAATGATTAGGGGAAGCCAGGGCCGGCGCCTGGGCCGACAGGTGTCAGGATGTAGGATCGGTTTCATGGAGTTGTCAGCACTCCCGTTAAAGTTTGCAAATTCGCCAGCGCCACGCGGTAGCGCACCGCGCCATCCTGATAGGCGGCGTTCGACTGCGCATAGGTTGTCTGCGCGTCCACGACTTCGAGCACGGTGGCTTCCCCGCCCTTGTAGCGCAGCGTGGTCAGGCGCAGGCTTTCTTCGGCCAACTGCGCCGATCGGCCGAGGCCGCCGAGTTCGTTCATCGCCGTTTCCGCTTCCGAGTACAGCGACTTAATTTCCGCGAGCAGTTTGCGCTGCGCGAGAGAAAGCTCCCGCTGAGCCTGCGCCCGCCGTAGTTCCGCTTGTTTGACGCGGCTCTGCGTCGCACCCCAATTCCAGATGGGGATGCTCAAGCTGCCGAGGATCGAGCTGCCTAAATTGGAAGCCCCGGTCGGCCCGTTCACGGCAAACTGGGGCGCATCGATGCCATACCAGTAGTCCAGGCTCAGCGACGGCAAGTAACCGCCGCGCGCTCCGGTGACGTCAAATCCGGCGGCGCGCACAGTTTCGAGTGCCGCGCGAACGTCCGGATTATTCTGCGCGGCTTGCTGCTGTACCTCGCCGAGTGTTGGCAAGGTCGCCGGCGCGTGCAGATCATCGGTCACTTCAAAGCTTTCGTTGAAATCCGGAAAAATCAGCACCGCCAGCTCCAGCCTGGCGTTGAGCATCGCCAATTGCGCTTCTTGCAGCGCGCGGTGGCGATCTTGCGTCTGCAATTCCGCCTTGATTACGTCCGAATGGGCTACTTCGCCGCCGTGCTCCAAATCCTGGGTTAACTTGAAGAAGCGATCGCCCTCGTCGGCTGTTTTCTGCGCGGAAATCAGTTTCTGCTGGGCGGCCGCCACCGCGTAATAATCCTGGACCACGGTCACCACGAGGCCGCGGGAGGCCACCTCCGCGCGGGCCCTGGCGGCTGCCGCCAAGGCCGCCGACTTCCTAAAGGTTGAAACGCTCGCGAGATCAATGGACTCGTGGATGTTGGCCTGGCTGACGTATTCGTGCACCGCGTTATTGGCGATGAACCTCACGGGAAATCCCGTCTGCATGGCTGCCTCCGGCGTCGCAGCCTGCGTATACAAAACCTGATTGTCATACACCACGCTTGGGAGCAGCGTGGTGCCCGCCTGGAATCGGTCCTGCCGGGCGATTGCCGAGTCGGTGAGCGCAGCTTGGAATTGCACGCTGTTCTTTCGCGCGCGCGCGAGCGCATCCTCGAGCGTTAGCTTCAGCGCTGGCCCTCCCGCGGATGTGGCTTGAGCCGGGCTCTTCGCGGCCGGATTCGCGGTGTCTTGCGCTGCCGAGATTCCGGCGCCGCACAGGCACAAGGCAGCGGCCAGCGGCCATGACACCGCAAAGCTTGCAGGTGATCTCATCAATCTCGACTCCTATGCTGGAACCAGCCCTGACCAAGGGCGCCCCAGATTCACGCTAGCAATTTTAGGATAAACGCAGGATTAACCAGGAGATGAGGTTCCGGAATCGACCGGGAGATAGGCGGTGAAGGTGCTTCCCGTGGAGTCGGAACGTGTGAGTTCCAGCCGGCCTTGATGCGCCTCGGCAATCCAGCGCGAAATGGCCAAACCCAGCCCTGCGCCGCCGCCGTCGCTCTCGGAACGCGACCGCGCCTTATCGGCGCGAAAAAACCGCTCGAAAATGCGTGGCCGAAGCTCGGCGGGTATTCCCATGCCCGTGTCCACAATGCTCACTGCGTATTCCTGACCGTTGCGTCGGCAGGCCACCGTGATTTGTCCAAGGTCAGGCGTGTATTTGATGGCGTTGTCCAAAAGATTCAGAAGCATGCGGCGCAGCAGAGACTCGTCGGCGCGAATCGGGGATTCCGGCGCTTGATCGAAGGTGAGTGAAATCTTTTTGGCTTGCGCGAGTGTCCTCGCCGAATGTACGCATTCCGCGATCAGTTCATCGAGGTACAAATCGCGGGCCTGGAGCGGATATTGCCCGGCGTCTGCGCGAGTCAGAGTAAAAAGATCTTCCACGATGCGCGTGAGCCGCTCCGCCTCATGGTGCAGCACGCCGAGGGATTCGCGGTATTCTTCGGCGGGTCGTTCGTGCTGCGACAGCGCGACTTCTGATTCCCCGCGCAGAATCGCCACCGGCGTGCGCAGTTCGTGCGAGGCATCGGCCATGAACCGGCGCTGGCGGTCGAACGACTCAGCCAGCCTGTTGAGTAGGCCGTTAAAAGAGCGCGCCAGGTGGCCCAGTTCGTCTTTTTCGTTTTGCACCGCCAACCGCTCGTACAGATTTGCGGCGCCGATGCGGCCGGCCTGGCTGCTCATGGCCACGACCGGCGCGAGGCTTTTGCGCGCCAAGAAATAGCCGCCACCGCTCGCCAGCAAGATTGCAATCGGAATCACCCACGCGAACGTCTCGGTCACCTCTTCGAGCATCTCGGACCGGGGATGCAAAGAGCGCAAGATGATGAGGGTGTATGGATTTCCCAGTGCCGTGAATCGCTGGGCGAACCCTCGATAGCCGCTTCTTCCGCCTTTAACGATTCCGAAGAACTGCTCCGCATGGGCCGCGCTCGTGGCAAATTGCTCGAAAGAGGCCGACTCGAGAAGATGCGCAGAATCCGGGCGCCTCCCCGCGTTTGCCGAAGCCTCTTCGGTGGATCTCGCGATCAGCCTGGTGTTGGCGTCCAGAATGGCATACACATGATCGCGGAAATGATGCTCGTCAATGGCTGCTTCCACCGCAACCGTAAAGGGATCCGGCGCACTTTGGTCTTGCAGTTCCGCCCGGACGGTGGCCAGGAATGCTTTGGAGAGTTCGCTGAGGTCGTTGTCCATTCGGCGCTGCACGCTTCGCAGGAAAACCAGATAAGTGATCACGAACAACACCACCAGAACGAGCGCCAGCACGCCCGTGTACCAAAGCGTCAGACGCGTGCGAATGGAATCAAGCATGGCTCTTCCGGGCCGAGAACGGCGTTTTCGTCCGCGAGCGCGAAGAGGCGCTCTCCTCGCCGGCATCGCCGTCCGGCAGGTCCGCTTCTGTGCCGAGAACATAGCCTACGCCGCGGCGGGTGTGCAGGAGCGGCTTCGGTGAGTCCGCGTCAATCTTGCGCCGCACGCGGTTGATGTACACTTCGATTAAATTCGAAAACGGATCAAACGTTTCGTCCCACACATGCTCGGCAATTTCCGCGCGACGCACCACGCGGCCCGCGTTGCGCGCGAGATACTCGAGCAGGGCATATTCCTTGGCGGTCAACGTCACACTGCGGCCGGAGCGCTTGGCGGTTTGCGCCCCCGTATCCAGCACAAGATCGGCGATGGTGATCTTCTCTGGCCGTAGTTCGCCCGAGCGCCGCAGCAACGCCCGCAGGCGCGCGAGCAATTCGCGAAACTCAAATGGCTTGGTTAAATAGTCATCCGCACCATGATCCAGGCCGGTAATGCGGTCCTCCACGGCATCGCGGGCGGTCAGCATCAAGATGGGCATGCGCTGCCCGGATTTGCGGAGCTCGCGGCAGACCGCGAAGCCGTCCGGTGCGGGAATCATCACGTCGAGGATCACCAGGTCGTAAGTGTTCACCGCGGCCTGATACAGCGCATCTTCGCCCGTGGCGGAGACATCCACGGCATACGCCTGTTCGCGCAGCCCTTTAGCTACAAACCGCGCGATCCGTGCATCATCTTCTACCAGGAGTAGCCGCATGAGAGCATCATACGGCAGAAGGAAGGAGAATGAGCAAGCGACCGGCCCGATACAGGCGCTACTCCCAACTCCCGTCGGAACTGTAATTTACGAGCGTTACCGGAGCCCAACACGCGTGGAGGGGTCTTAGCGAAGCGGTTCACGGTATAATTCCATTCCAGCCTCACCCGATGACGACCATAGCCGAACCGAACGCTGCTGGCTTGGAATGGGCGCATGCGCTTGTCCGCGACTGGTTTGTCGGCCGCTTCGGCACGCCTACTGAGCCGCAACTCCAAGGCTGGCCGCATATCCTCGCCGGCAAAACCGCACTGATTTCCGCACCAACCGGTTCGGGCAAAACCTTGGCAGCCTTTCTGATTTGCATTGATCGCCTGGTGCGCAAAGCGCTCGTCGGAGCATTGTTTGACCGCACGGAAGTTCTCTACGTGTCGCCGCTCAAGGCGCTCAGCAACGACATTCAGAAAAACCTGGAAGTTCCCCTGGGTGAAATCCTGCAGCTCGCCGGCCAGCGCGGCATGCTGATGCCGGAAATTCGCACGGCGGTGCGCACCGGAGACACGCTCGCGCACGAGCGCCGCGCCATGCTGGCGCATCCGCCGCACATTCTGGTCACCACCCCGGAATCCCTGTACATCTTGTTGACTGCTGCGAGAAGCCGCGAAGTCCTAAGGACGGTCGAATCGGTCATCGTCGACGAAATCCACGCGGTCGCCGACGATAAGCGCGGCGCGCACCTGGCGCTCTCGCTTGAACGCCTGGACCATCTGACGGGCAAACAGCTGCCCCGCATCGGTCTTTCCGCGACGCAGAAACCCGTCGAACTCCTGGCCGGTTTTCTCACCGGCACCGGGCAACCGGCGCCGCACATCGTACAAATCGGCCATCGGCGTGAACTGGATTTGGCTGTCGAGGTCCCCGGCAGCGAGCTTGGTCCGGTGGCCTCCAACGAAATGTGGGACGAAATCTATGACCGCCTCGCGGCGCTGGCCTCGCAACATCGCTCCACATTGATTTTTGTCAACACGCGCCGCCTGTCGGAGCGCATGGCGCACCATCTTGGGGAACGCCTGGGGAAAGATGCCGTCGCCGCACATCACGGCAGTCTGTCGCGCAAGCTGCGGTTGGCGGCGGAAAGAAAACTGAAAGCGGGAGAAATCCGCGCGCTCGTGGCCACGGCCTCTCTCGAACTGGGAATTGATATTGGCAGCGTGGATCTCGTCTGCCAGATTGGCTCGCCACGTTCCATCGCGGCAGCCCTGCAGCGCATAGGCCGCGCTGGCCACTGGCGCGGGGCGATTCCCAAAGGCCGGCTCTTCGTCACGACGCGCGACGACTTGCTCGAATGCGCGGCACTCGTGCGCGCCATTCGCCAGGGCGATCTCGACCGCATCGCCGTCCCGGAAGCGCCGATGGATATTCTGGCGCAACAGATCGTGGCCATGTGTGCCGCGGAAGATTGGAAAGAAGAGGAACTGTTCCAATCGGTGTGCCGGGCATATCCCTACCGCAATCTCTCACGCGCCGATTTTGATGAGATTGTAGAGATGCTGTCGGAAGGAATCGCCAGCGCGCGCGGCCGTTATGCAGCGTATCTGCATCGCGACCTGGTGAATGGCGTGGTCCGGGCGCGCCGTGGCAGCCGTCTTGCGGCCATCACCAGCGGAGGAGCAATTCCGGAAAACTCGCTGTACACCGTGGTGGCGCATCCCGAAGGCACAATCGTTGGCACCGTCGACGAAGACTTCGCCGTGGAGAGCCTTGCCGGTGACATCATGCTGCTGGGAAACACTTCCTGGCGCATTCGCCGCGTACAGGCCGGAAAGGTTCTCGTGGAGGACGCCCAGGGAGCCGCACCGAACGTGCCCTTTTGGCGCGGCGAAGCGCCATCGCGCACGGACGAACTTTCGGCGCACGTCTCCGAGTTGCGGGAAAACATTAGCGCGCTCGTGCCCAGCGTCTCGTCCGATTCCGGCGCGCAAACCACCGACAGTGTTGCCGCCGTCGACCGGCTCAAACTCGAATGCGGCCTCGATCAAGCAGGCGCCGAGCAAGCCGTGGAATACATCATCGCTGGGCGCGCATTACTTGGCGCCGTTCCCACGCAAACGGCCGTAATCGCCGAGCGCTTCTTCGACGAAAGCGGCGGCATGCAACTCATCATCCACGCGCCTTTCGGCGCGCGCATCAACAAGGCCTGGGGCCTGGCGCTCCGCAAGCGTTTTTGCCGGTCCTTCAATTTCGAGCTGCAAGCCGCCGCCACCGACAACGGCCTGAACATTTCGCTCAGCGAGCAACACAGCTTTCCGCTTGCCGACGTTTTTCATTTTCTCCACCCCAATTCCCTGCGCACTGTCCTGGAACAGGCGGTGCTTGCTTCTCCGCTGTTCACCGCACGCTGGCGGTGGGACGCCGGCCGCGCCTTGGCTTTGCTCCGTTTTCGCAACGGCAAGAAAGTCCCGCCGCCAATCCAGCGCATGCGTGCTGACGATCTGTTGTCGGCGGTCTTTCCGGAAGCGCTGGCTTGCCAGGAAAACCTTCCGGAAGGCGATATCGCCATTCCCCGTCATCCGCTTATCCGCGAAGTGATGAAGGACGTACTGACCGAAGCCCTCGACGTCGAAGGCCTCGAACGGGTGATTCGCGACATCGTTGACGGCCGCATCGGCTGCCATGCGGTTGATACGCCCGTGCCCTCGCAGTTCTCGCACGAGATTTTGAACGCCAATCCTTACGCCTACCTCGATGATGCGCCGCTCGAGGAGCGCCGCGCCCGCGCCGTCGAGATGCGCCGCGTCTTGCCCGACGCGGTGCTCGGAGAAATCGGCCGACTCAGTCCGGAGGCCATTGCCGAAGTGTGTGACGAAGCTTGGCCCGATGTGCGCGATGCGGAAGAATTGCACGACGCGCTGCTGACTTTCATTGCTTTGCCCGCCGCGTCGAATCAGGAGCTTCTCGGAAGCAATCGCCTGCTGGCCAAGCTGCAAGAGTCAGGGAACACATGGAATCCGTTCTTCGATCAATTGGTCGCCGATCGCCGCGCCGGGCGGGCGACCGTGGGGCGTCGAAGCTACTGGCTTGCCGCGGAACGGGTCCCGGCATTCATGCGAATTTTCCCGGCGGCCTGCGTTGAAGTTTCTCCGCCGAAGGTAGAATCAGCAAAGGTCTCGGGGGAAGACGCCTTGCTTTCCCTCGTGACCGGCTGGATGTCTCACGCCGGCCCGCTCGCTGCTGCTCAATTGGCGAGCGTGCTTTCACTCCCTGTCTCGGACATAGACAAGGCCTTGCTGCGTCTCGAGTCCAGCGGCGTCGTGCTGCGCGGCAAGTTCAGCGATCCTCATTCCGAGCAAACCGAGTGGTGCGAACGCCGCCTGCTCGCGCGCATTCATCGCCTCACGCTCGGGCAACTGCGCAAGGAAATCCAGTCCGTGACTCCGGCGCAATTCATGAATTGGCAGCTTCGCTGGCAACATGTTGCTCCCGGCACGCAACTTCTCGGTGAGCGCGGCACGCTCGAAGCGATTCGCCAGGTGCAGGGATTCGAAGCGCCGGCAAATTCCTGGGAGCGCCAGATTCTGAAGCGGCGTATCGCCGATTACGATCCCAAGATGCTGGATCAGCTCTGTTTGACGGGCGCCGTCGGGTGGGGCCGACTCTCGCCGCATCCGGCCACGCTCGAAGCATTGACGGAGGGAAAGCGCCGGGTCATCCCGACCAGTGTTGCGCCGATTACCTTCTTCGTGCGAGAGGACGCAGACTGGATGATTCCCCGCCGCGAAGACAGCGAAGCGAGCACGGCTGGCCTCAGCCCCGATGCCGCTGCCGTCCAGCTGTTCTTGCGCCAGCGCGGCGCTTCCTTCTTCGCCGACATTGTACGCGGCACCGATAAGCTGAAGTCTGAAGTGGAAACCGCGCTTTGGGAACTTGTCGCTGCGGGCTTGCTCACTGCGGACGGCTTCGACAACCTGCGCGCGCTCATCGATCCCAAGCGCCGCGCCGGCCAGGGCAGCGGGCGGAGCTCGCGTCCTCGGCACAGCACCGGCCGCTGGTCGTTGCTTTATTCCGGAGAAATGCACGATCGCGATCGCGCGCTCGAAGCCATTTGCTGGACCCTGTTGCGCCGCTACGGCGTCGTCTTTCGGGAACTCCTGACGCGCGAAACGATTCTTCCCAAATGGCGCGAGCTGCTGATCACCCTGCGACGCCTGGAAGACCGTGGCGAAGTTCGTGGCGGCCGCTTCATCAGCAATTTCCTGGGAGAGCAATTCGCCCTGCCTGCGGCCGTGGAATCTCTGCGTGCCGCGCGCCATCGGCAGCCAACCGGCGAATCGATCACCGTCTCGGCAGCCGATCCTTTGAATCTTGTCGGCGTCATCGTTCCCGGCGAGCGTGTCCCCGCTAATTCCGGCAGGCTGGTGACTTTCCGCGATGGCGTCGCCGTTCCCTCAGAAGAACTTACGAATGTAGTGCGGCTGCCCGTCGCACGCTGAAAGACCCGTTCGGCACATCACCGCTCTAGGCAATCTCAGGCCTCGCCACTTGTCCGGAAGAGAATAACGTTCGTCCCATGCCGCCATTGGTACTAGCCGTTATGTTCCAACCAAAACCTGCCCCAACACGAGAAAATTCCGCGGTTCGAATCGTAACCTGACCCCTTTTTTGCGGGGGAAATGCAGTCTTGACATCTCTGGAAATGGGTGCAATATGGCCTCTAGGGACCAAACCCCCGCCGGCTCTTCCCCGACAGGAGCCAACGAACGTCCCTCAGGAGACCGAGCATGAACGCCAAGATTCTGACGTTTTCATCCCAGGGCGACACCACGATTCTCGAGTACGATCCCGCAACCGCCGACATGGATGAAGTGAATCGAGTGATTGCGGAATACGAAGCCAAGACCGGGGCGCAGCCATTCGACGTTGCGACCGGGGAACGCATCGAGAAAATCACGCGCGCGCAGAATGAAGTGTTGATGGTTCACCCCATCGCAGGTGGCTAAGCCCTAAAGCGAGAAACGGCCGAGATGCGGTAGTCGGAGGCGCGTGTTCGCCCGAATGTGGGTGGAAGCGGTTTCCCGCATCCGTCCAGGTGCACTCACATGGCTTCAGCAATCCTATCCGTGCTGGTCTTGGCTCTGTTGATTGGGGTCATCGTTCTGCTCCGGTGGAGACTGCTTTATCCCGGATTTCGCCGCGGGAACTTGGGCCGGGTTGGCGTGACCCAAGGGCAAGCAAACCGGGGCCGCTCTTTCGGCCAGCAGGGTTTTTTTCGGTTTGGTGCCCACCGGCAAAACCATGACTCGGCCGTTGCCTCTCGGATCAGCAAGGAGCAGCGCGCCGAAGCCTTTCTTCAGCGCATCCTCGCCCTCACCGGGGCAATGAAGGTCGACGGCGCGTACGTCCTGAACGTGGGAAGGTTGCAGTTTCAACTGCGCGATCGGTTCATCCGCCGGCTGCAAAATCCGAATGACCCCAAATCCCCCTACGAGGAAACTTGCTTTTACCTGGTCCACAACGGCATGCCCAAAGTCGAGGAAATCGCCACCGCCCTACTGCACCTCTCGAACAATCCCGCGCTGTTTGACAAGTGGGCTCTTCAAAACGGCGTGGCGTTCAAAGCCGACGGCAAAGTCTTCGACCGCTGCCCGCTGATGGGCTTACGCTGAAACGAGGGTTCAGCTTTCCCGTCTCTGATTCCCTACCTGGCGGTCTTAGCCATTACCAGTCGATTTTGTCGGGGAAAAACTCGGACACCGGATCCTCACAAAAAGGAAGAATGGCCTTCCTGCCGGACGCTCGCGCCCTTTCGAATAAAGATCGTACGGATTGAACTTCCGGACCCACGCAAACATCTCTTCATCGTGCTGATTCATCAAGTGGCGGTAGGCGCCGTGGCGATGCGCCGCGTAAAAGGAGTGATAGCGCAGCATAAACCGCCCTTCTTCGGGTAAGTAGTTTCGCGCGACTTGGAAAACGTATTCGTCATGCCCGAACGAGAGATGCACCTTGTCGAGAGGCGCCGCAACCGGGACTTCCACGTTTTTGAACACTTGAGGTGTTTCGTTCGAGCACCTCGGCGCACGGTCAAGTGTGCAAAAAAAAAACACTCTTACCGTGGACCAGAAAGCGCGGTCCACGCCGAACCGTTGCGCGAGGACTCCAGCACCGCGGAAATAAACCGCATCCCCTCCACGCCATCCGCAATTCCGGGGACGAGCAGGGATTGCGCGTCGGGCGAACGGCGCTCCCGCCTTGCTGTAATCTGTTCCGCGAGGTCCTTATAGAGCTGAGCGAATGCTTCCAAGTAGCCTTCCGGATGCCCCGCAGGAATACGGATCGCCGCTGCCGCAGCAGCTCCTGTTCCGGGACCGCCGCGCGTCAGGGTCCGGCGCGGTTGCCCCAAAGGGGCAAAGAGGAGTTCGTTGGGATTCTCTTGATGCCATTCTAAGCCCGCCTTTTCTCCGTAAACGCGCAGACGCAGATTGTTTTCGTTCCCCGCCGCGACCTGGCTGACCCAGAGCATTCCCTTGACGCCTTTCGAGAAGCGCAGCAGCAGTTGCACGTTGTCGTCCAGCCGCCGCCCAGGCACAAACGTTGTGACTTCAGCCGCTACTTCCTGGCACGAGAGCCCGGTCACAAAACAGGCCAGGTTGAACGCGTGCGTGCCGATGTCGCCGAGCGATCCTCCCGGGCCACTGCGAGCGGGGTCGGTGCGCCATTCGGCCTGTTTTTGTCCGGTCTTCTCCAGCGGCGTCGAGAGCCAGTCCTGCGCGTATTCCACTTGCATGACGCGAATCGCGCCAAGTTCACCGGCAAGGGTCATCTCGCGCGCCTGCCGTACCATCGGGTAGCCGGTGTAGTTGTGCGTCAAGCCGAAAATCAACCCGGTTCGCTCGACGATCTTCGCCAGCTCCAGAGCATCTTCGAGCGTCGTTGTCAGCGGCTTGTCGCAGATCACAGGGATCCCCGCTTCGAGGAACTTCTTCGCATTGGCGTAATGCAAGTGATTCGGCGTGACGATGGCCACCGCTTCAATACCGTCCGGGCGGGCCGCTTCCGCCACGGCCATCTCTTCGAAACGGCCATAAGCGCGCGGAATGTGAAGGTCCTCGGCCGCCGCCAGGCTTTTTCCCGGATCAGAGCTCAGCGCCGCAGCCACCAGTTCGTAGCGGTCGTCCATCCGCGCGGCAATGCGATGCACGCCGCCAATAAACGCGCCCGGCCCGCCTCCCACCATGCCCAGCCGCAAGCGCCGAGGTTTGCCCTGTTTCGCGGATTCACCCGGCATGTTTACTCTCCGTTCGTGCCGTGAGGCCCAGCATTCGCCGGTTTGCTCCCTCGTCAGCACCGGATTTCGCAAAATCGTCGAAGGCGCGCTCCGCAGTCTCGATGATGTGGCGTGCAATAAACGGCGCGCCTTCCCGCGCTCCCTGCTCGCTGCTCTTCAGGCAGCACTCCCATTCGAGCACTGCCCATCCGTCAAAGTCGTATTGCGCCAGTTTGGAAAAGATGCCGCGAAAATCCACTTGCCCGTCGCCGAGCGACCGGAAGCGCCCCGCGCGCTCGACCCACGGGCGGTACCCGCCGTAGACGCCTTGGCGGCCCGTCGGGCGAAACTCAGCGTCCTTCACATGAAACATCTTGAGTCGCGGGTAATAGATGTCGAGAAACGCGAGGTAATCGAGCTGCTGGAGAACAAAGTGGCTCGGATCGAACAAAATATTGCAGCGTTTGTGCCCGCCTAGGAGGTCGAGAAACATGTCGAACGTCACGCCGTCATGGAGATCCTCGCCTGGATGCAGCTCGAAACACAGATCGACACCGGCAGCATCGAACGCGTCCAGGATCGGCCGCCACCGTTTCGCCAATTCCTCGAATGCCGTTTCGATGAGTCCTGGCGGGCGCTGCGGCCAGGGGTAAACATACGGCCATGCCAGCGCGCCCGAAAATGTCGCATGCGCTTTGACTCCCAGGTTCGCGGAAGCTTTGGCCGCAAACAGAAGTTGTTCCACGGCCCAGGCCTGCCGTGCGACAGGATTTCCTCGCACGGATTCCGGCGCGAAGCCTTCAAAGGCCGCGTCATAAGCGGGGTGAACCGCGACCAACTGCCCTTGCAGATGCGTGGAAAGTTCCGTCAGCTGCATGCCGCTTGCTGCGAGCGTTTGCAAGATTTCGTCGCAATACTTGCGATTCTCCGCCGCGCGTTTCAGATCAAACAGGCGTGCGTCCCACGTCGGAATCTGTACGCCCTTGTACCCGAGCGCAGCCGCCCATCTCGAAATATCGCTTAGCCGGTTGAAGGGAGGTTTGTCGTCTGCGAATTGCGCCAGAAAAATTGCCGGTCCTTTGGTCGCCTTCATGGTTAAACCTCCCTTGCGCCGACACTACGCTACCGGGACAGAAGCATTTTGTAAAACTCTTCTTCCCGTCCGCATCCATGCTGAACACGCTCCGGTGAAGTTCACCACCATGGACATGCCGAAGGTAAAGCGAATCGGAGAAAGAAATCGAGCTCGTCCAGCACGGTCTTGAAAAAAGCGCGAATGCCCTCGCGCCTTCTTGACCTGACAAGAGCTGCTAACGAAACTACCGTGGCATAGTCTAACTATGGCAAGGCACCCCGAAGGTTGCAATACCTTGTGGAAGGCGCAGGACTTCGCGTCTTCCTTAGGGGGGGACTTGGGATTTCAGGATGGCTCCTCGCGATTTTGGTGGGCTGTGGTGACGTAGAGGTGGTCGTTTGCGCCGAGACGAAATTCCTCCGGGAACACTGTATCTGCTGATTCTGAAGACGCTGGCGCGCTCCGGCGAAATGCACGGGTATGAGATCGCCAATTCCATTCAGCGGATTTCGCAGGACGTTCTGCAAGTGGAAGAGGGCTCCCTCTACCCTGCGCTGCAAAGAATGTTGATTAAAGGCTGGGTGACCGCGGAGTGGGGCACGACTGCGGAAAACCGGCGCGCGCGGTACTACAGGCTCACGGCGGCGGGGCGCAAACAGCTTGAAGTGGAAATGAAGCAGTTCGAGCGGGTGATCGGCGCGATTACGCGGGTGATTGAAGCGGTTTGAGAGAGGTACCGGCATGAAGTGGCTGGTCGAGTGGGCAAGACGGTTTCGGATGTTGCTGCACCGTCGGCAGTTTGATGCGGACCTCGACGAAGAGATGCGCCTGCATTTGGAATTGCGGCAGCAGGAGCAGATTGCGGCCGGAATGCCGGCGGACGAGGCGCGGGCCGCAGCTCGAAGGCGGTTTGGAAATGCGACGTGCCTGAAGGAAGAGAGTCACATCGCGTGGGGCTGGGAATGGCTTGAAAACCTGGGGCAGGACGCGCGTTACGGGTTGCGAATGTTGCGCAAATCTCCGGGCTTTGGCGCGGTGGCCATCCTGACGATGGCTCTGAGCATTGGCGCGACAACGGCGATTTTTTCTGTTGTGGATGCTACGCTCCTGCGTCCTCTTCCCTACCCTGAACCGGAACAACTCGTAAGCATTCAGGATGATCTTCCCGGTGTAAGCGCGCGCGATGTGGGCATGTCCGAGCCGGAGTGGCAGGACCTGCGGCGCTCCGGCATTTTCGAATACGTTTCACCCACGTGGTTTGACGAAAACAATCTTACGGGTTCGTCCAAGCCTGCCCGCGTCCGCATACTGATCGTCGCGCCGAATTACTTTGCACTCCTGCGCGTGAAACCCCAGTTGGGGCACACCTTCGATCCCGAAGATCATTCCCCCGGTATTCTTCCGGAAGTGGTCATCAGCGATGGACTGTGGAAGAGCTCTTTCGGAGCCGACCCGCATATTTTGGACCGAAGTATTCGGATGGACACCGACTTGTATCGCATCGCCGGTGTCATGCTTCCGGGTTTTGACGCGCCTGGCCGGATCGCGGAAGAACGCAATATCGAAATCTGGCCGGCAACCAGTTTTTATGGGATGCCGATGTCCGATCACCCGCCGCGCAGCCGTAGAAATCTTCCAACAGCCATTGCTCGGCTCAAACCCGGACTGACGATTGCTCAGGCGCAAAGCAGGTTGGACGCGCTGGTCGCTTCGCTGCAAAAGGAATTTCCACGCGATTATCCGCCGCAAAGCGGGTGGGCGATGCGACTGGTTCCGCTCCAGGAGCGAGTCGTTGGAAATGTTCGCCAGTCGCTGATTCTGCTGCTTTGCGCCGTGGCATTGGTCCTGCTTATTGGCTGCGTGAATATTGCAAATCTGCTGCTCGCACGCGCCAGCGCGAGAGGACGCGAAATGGCTCTTCGGCAGGCGCTTGGAGCTGCTCGAAAGCGGCTGGTTTTACAGTTGCTCACCGAGAGTCTTCTGCTGTCGCTCACAGGCGGAGTCATCGGTTTGGCGATTCTGTTCTTCGCCAAGGACTTTTTGTTGCGGTTTCTGCCGGAAAACCTTCCGCGCCTCAATCATATTTCGATCACCTGGAGCGTCTTGCTCTTTGCGGTGGCCGCTTCCATTGCCACAGGAGTGATTTTTGGACTTGCTCCGGCTTTGCATGCAGGCCGAGCCGATCTGACTGATGCGCTCAAAGAGGCGGGGCGAGCCTCAACAGGATCAGGAGAACAAACGCGCACGCGCCGCTTGTTGGTAGTAACGGAATTTGCGCTTTCTCTGGTGCTAATGATTGCGGCCGGCCTGCTGCTCCGCAGTTTCTGGGACTTGCTTCGCGTACCGCTGGGATTCAATCCGGAGAACGTGATGGCGGTCCGCACCAGACTACCGGCCCCCAATGATCCCAAGATTGACCTCTACGGAACTGCGGAGAAAGAGGCGCCATTTTTGCGCGAAGTGCTCCGTCGCGCGAGGACATTGCCGGGCGTGGAAGAAGCCGCCATTGGCGATACGGCCGCAATTCCATTGGATCAGAGCCTGCAGGATTTAAAGCGCATTTCCGAAGGCCAGTATCTCGTAACTTTCGAGGGCAGCGACGCCCAGAGCAACCAGCCTTCCGTCGTCGAACGATCCTTCGTTACCGCGGACTATTTTCATCTGATGGGCATACCGCTGTTGCGCGGCCGTCTGTTCAACGACTCGGACAATGATAAGTCGCCGCAGGTGGCGGTGATCAATGAAGCGTTCGCGCGCACGTACTGGCCGAACCAGGATTCGCTCGGCAAACGTTTCAAGCGAAATCGCGAGGGTTCTCCTTGGATAACGGTTATCGGCATTACCGCCAACGCCCGGACGGCCTCCCTGGCACAGTGCGGCGTGCCTCAGGCTTATCTGGACATTTATCAGACCAATGAGAAACGCCTAGCTATATTTTTGCGCGGGCACCTGGACACCGCGGCGATTCCCGAAGAAGTGCGCACGCAAGTGCAGTCTGTCGACCCGACGCTCCCCCTTTCCGGCGCGCAAACACTGAGTGAAACGGTGTCCGCGTCTCTTGCGGAGAGGCGATTTTCGATGGAAATGGTCGGGCTGTTCGCTGTGACGGCGCTCTTGCTTGCAGGGCTGGGGATTTACGGAGTGATTTCCTACATCGTGAGCGCGAGCACGCATGAAATTGGAATTCGGCTGGCGCTGGGGGCGCAAAGGCGAAATATCCTGAACGAGGTTTTGCGGCAAGGATTGCAACTCGCTGTCACGGGCGCAGCGGCGGGGATTGCCGGAGCGCTGCTGGTCTCGCACTTGATGGCGGGACTGCTTTACGGAGTGTGGCCGGCTGATCCGCTGACATTTGCAGGCGTCACGGCGTTGTTCATCGGCGTTGCTCTAGGCGCTTGTTACATCCCGGCGCGCCGTGCGACACAGATCGACCCCATTGTGGCGTTGAGACATGAATAGTTGGCGACGCGGCCGGTGATTTTGCTCTGGCGCGGATATCTGGGATTTGTAGTTTGAGGAACAGGCCGGAGGGACAAAGAAATGAAACAAGCACGAGTTCTTTTGTCGGGGGCGGCGCTCATTTTTGGTCTGGTCGCTTTTGTAAATGCCACCGAAAGCGCTGCAAGCCCGGGTATGCCTCGGCAGGCAGCTTCGGCACAGCAGCCTCCGGGAACGGTGGCGTCCGCGGTGGACCGGGACATCAGCGCCGTTGAAAAACAGATCATCGATGCGGCCGAAGCCATGCCCGAGGAAAAATTCAATTTCACTCCAGAATCCCTGAACATCCCGGGCAGCGACTACAAAGGTGTTCGCTCTTTCGCGGTGCAGGTGAGGCACATCGCTGCCTCCAATTGGTTCATCTGGTCGGCTCTGACCGGCGAGAAGCTCCCCGAAGGTTTAAATGACGGAAACGGTCCCGCCAACCTGAAGTCGAAGGCCGAAATCATCAAGTTCCTGAAGGATTCGTTTGCACTGGGGCACCGGGCTGCTGCCACGTTGACTACGGAGAACATGCTGCAGACCTTGAGAAACGGTCAAACCACGCGGTTGTCCCGGGCCACGTTTGGCGTGGCGCATGCCTACGATCATTACGGACAGATGGTCGAGTATTTGCGGATGAACGGAATTGTGCCCCCCGCGAGCCGCGGGAGATCCGAGTGATGGCGATTGGCTGCCGGTTCAACGCAATCAAGTCGAGGAGAGGCACACCCATGAAGGAGCTAGGAACGTGTTTGGTCTTTGCAGCCCTCATCTCTTTCACGGCGGCGGG
>DATAIH010000255.1:0-20611 GCA_036262755.1 Candidatus Acidiferrum sp. | reverse complement strand
CGGCCGCGCCAACGACGCCTGCCACGGACAAGCCGTAAGCGGCCGTCCAAATCGTTACTTACAGGCCCTGTTGCGTTCTGGAACAACGCGCGGGACAGGGCTTTTGCGTTTTCCACAGGCCTATTAGCATCGGACGGAAATGAGTGGTCGGTCGCCTAGAAGCTTGATGATGAAACCGGATTGCCTGTTGGTCCCCGCGTTGTTCCTCGCGGTCTCGCTGGGCTGCTGCTTCGCCGCGCGTGCCCAAGAAAATCAGCAAGAGCAGGCGCCCAGAATTCAAGTAACCGTGGACCGCGTCGATGTCGGTGTTATCGTCACGGGCAGAGACGGGAACTTTGTCGACGGCCTGCGCCGCGAGGATTTTCGCGTCTTCGATAACGGCGTGGAGCAGCCAATATCCGATTTTCTTTCCGTGACCGCGCCCGCGCAAGTCCTTCTCTTCATCGAGTCTGGCCCGGCCGTGGTCTTTTTGGGCAGAGAGCACCTTCACGCTGCCGACCAGCTACTGAACAACCTGGCGAGCGACGATCGCGTTGCAATCGCGAGCTATTCGAAGGACCCGGAACTGCTGCTGGACTTCACCGCGGATAAAATGGCTACGCGCTTCGCACTACAAAACTTGAACTTCATGCTGGGGTTTGCCGAACTGGACCTATCCGCGAGCCTCGCATCGGCCATCGATTGGCTCGGCACGCTGCGCGGGAAAAAAACGATCGTGGTTTTGTCCACGGGTGTGGACAGTACCCCGGCAAGCAAATGGGAGGCCATCGAGCGAAAGCTGGAGACTTCCGATGTTCGAATCCTGGCGGTTTCCCTTTCCGGAGATTTCCGCAAACCCACCAAGCACAGGGTTCAGACTCGCGAGGAAAAGAACGACCGCGCCTTACTGAACCAAGGCTTTGCCGCCGCCGACCAATCGTTGCGCGAACTCGCCCGCACTACCGGCGGGCGCGTCTATTTCCCGAAGAAGCAGGAAGATTTTGACCAGGCCTATACGGAGATCGCTCAGCTCATTCGCCACGAATACAGCCTTGCGTTTGTCCCGCCTGCGCATGACGGGCAAGTCCACGCAATCACCGTCAAGGTGAAGGGGCCCGAGCAAACCGCGGGTCACCGGCAGGCGTATCTTGCGCCAGCGCCCGTTGCTCCCGCGGGGCCCGGAAGATAACCCGCACCCGCGAACGGCCGGCCGCAGGGTCCGCCGATCAGGACCGCGCAAGGCGCCACGAGCCCGAGCTGGCAGGTCGGCGTTTGGTTATTCAAATTCCTTCAGCGTTTTGGCCATTTCGCGCAGGCGTTCATCTACCAGCGCGAAAACGGTTCCTGCTTCAAATCTGCCCGCGCCGTTCCTACTTACCGCGCGAACATTCGTCAGAATCTCGATGCCCTGCTCGACTTTGGCCACCGGCCACACGTGAAATCTTCCCGAGGCCACCGCGTCCAGCACGTCTTCGCGCAGCATCAAATCTTCGACGTTGGCGTCGGGAATCATCACACCCTGCGTGCCGGTGAGGCCTTTGATGCTGCAGACGTCAAAGTAGCCTTCGATCTTTTCGTTCACGCCGCCAATCGCCTGAATGTCACCCTGCTGATTGATCGATCCGGTCACCGCAATGTCCTGCCGCAGCGGCAGTCCGGAAAGCGCGGAAACGAGAGCGTAAATCTCCGTGGAGCTGGCGCTGTCGCCATCCACGCCCGAATACGACTGTTCGAAACAGATGCTGGCAGCCAGCGAAAGCGGCTTGTCTTGCGCGAACTGGCTCCGCAAATATCCGGCGATGATTTGCACGCCCTTGTCATGAAAGCGGCCGCTCAGGTTGGCCTCGCGCTCGACGTTGATCAGCCCGGCCTTTCCCAAGGCAGCGGTAGCCGTAATGCGCACCGGTTTGCCGAACGAGTACCCGCCGATCTCGAGAACGCTGAGACCGTTCACCTGGCCGACGCGCGCGCCGGAAACATCCACGAGCAGCGTTCCTTCCTCGATCATCTCGCGGATGCGCGTCTCGATGAGGTTGTGTCTTTCGATCTTTGAGGACAAAGCGCCACGCACATGCGACGCCCGGACCACCGATTCCTTGGCTGCGGCAGCATTGTAGTGCGCCTCGCGGGCCAAATCGGCGATGTCGACGAAGCGCGCGGTCACTTTGTTCCGGCGGCCAGCCTGGCGCACCCCGTATTCGAGCATGGCTGCAAAGGCGCCGCGGTCAAATGGAAAGAGACCCTCTTTTTCCGATAGCGCGCGCAAGCGTCCGGCATACTCGGCAATGACGCCATCGCTCATGGCCATCTCTTCATCGAACTCCACGCGCACTTTGAAGATTTTGCGAAAGTCCTCCTCATATTCGTAAAGCAGCTCGTAGAGCTGGCGGTCGCCGATGAGGATGACTTTTACATTGATCTCGACCGCTTCCGGCTTGAGCGCGCTTCCGCCGAAGGGATAAAACATTTCTTGCGGCTGAATCTCCAGCCGGTTGTGATTCAGCGTGCGCTTCAGGGCGCGCCACACGCCGGTTTCCGACAGAGCTTCCAACGAGTACATAATCAGGAAACCGCCATCGGCGCGAAGCAGCGAACCGCCGCGCAAGTCCATGAAATCGCTGCTCCAGCCGCCGCGCGCGTCGTAGGCGCGCTGAATGGTGCCGAAAAGATTCGCATAGGTCGGCGTGGTTTCGAAAATTACCGGGGAAGTCTCTTCGTGATTGTGCGCAAGGATCACGTTGACGCCGTACACGCGAAAAGGGTCGCGTTCCGGGCCACCCGGGGTCTTCGGCGAACCGTCGGACGATTCTTCCTCTTGCTCGCTTTCGCCCTCGCGCTCTTTGAAGGGATCCAGGTTGTCCAACAAGTGGTGCCGCACCTCTTCAAGATATTCGGCGACGCTTGAGCCGGGATATTTTTCCTTTAGCTCTTCGATGACGCCGTCCACCAGAACGGAAGCGGCTTCCTGTTCCAGATAGCTCAGCTCGCTGGCGAGTTCGCGCGAGAGCGTGAGCGTCTTGCGGTAAACTACGGTGAACTCCTGGCGGAATTGCTCGTACTTTCGCTCGATTTCCTCCGCTACGGTTCCTTCGAGCTTTCCCTCGTGGACCATCTTGGAGATGTCCTCGATGGGCACCATCTGCCCTTCAAGCACCGGGAAGATTTCCGGCAGGGCCACGGCACCCACTTGCATATGCCCAAGGGCAAACTGGTCGCGCGCGATGCGCCGCGTGAAATCGTCCATCAATTCCTTTTCGCGTACCGTGAAGCGCTCGACGATCCTCCCCTTTTGCCGCTGGAACGGTTCGCCTTCGAAAACTTGAGGAATGCGGCGGCGCAGGAAGTCGATTCCCGCTTGCACGTCTTTTTTGAAGGAGTCGGCCTGGCCGCGCGGAAGCGCCAAAAGTCTGGGCCGGTCCGGCAGCTTGAAATTGTTGACGTAACAGCGGTCCAGGGACTCCTTGGTCGGCGGATGGAGCTCTTCGATCATACGGGCGATGGTGCCGCCGCGGCTGGTGCCCGCCAATCCGCAAACAAATACGTTGTACCCGGGCGCGGAAAGCTCCACGCCCATTTTCAACGCGCGCAAAGCGCGCTCCTGCCCGATAAATCCCTCGCGGCGATCCGCTTGCGCGGTTGTTTCAAACGGGATCCGCGAAAGCTCACACATCCAGCGCAATTTTGCCGGTGGAAGCTCGACGGGCCTCGCTGCAGGCTTGGTGGCCATGAAATCCTTTCGAGCGCGTTACTCTAGCACACTCACGCCAGGCCCAACCGTCGGACAAAACCGTCGTTACCCAGCGGTTATCGGAGGACCCTCCGCGCTTTCCTGGTAGACGCTCAGAACTCCCGCGGCCATGGCCACCAGGATGGGGCCGAGCACCAGGCCGAGCATTCCAAACAGGTTTACGCCGCCCAGGATGCTGATGAAGATTACCAGACCGCTCAACTCCGTACGGCCGCCCAGCAACACCGGGCGCAGGACGTTGTCCACGATGGTCGAGATTCCCGCGCAGATTGCCAGGAGCACAATCGCGCGCCCCCAATGTCCGGTAAATCCGAGCCAAAGTGAGGCGGGCACAAAAATCAAGCCTGAGCCGACGACCGGCACAAGAGAAAAGAACGCCATGGCCACGCCCCAGAAAACCGCCGCTGGCAGACCCACAATCGCAAAGCCCAGGCCGCCGAGAGCTCCTTGAACGGCCGCGACCACCAAACTGGTGGTGACGCTGGCGGAGATCAGGTCGCGGATCTGAACGGTCATGGCCTCCTGATGCGCGGCGTCAAACGGCATCATGCTGCGCACGGCGGGAAGGATTTTTCGGGCGTCGCGGAAGAAATAGAACATCGCAAAAATCATCACGAATAGATCAAAAACAAAGGAGGCAATGTTTTTCAGAATGGTCCCAAGCCTTTCGGCCAAAAAGCCCGCCTGCTTCTCAATCCCTTGCTCCAGGGTCTCGAAAATATTGGCATTGGGGTCCATTCCCGGAACGTGGCTGGCCAGCCAGGACCAGCCCTTGGCAATCAAAGGCACGTGCTGCTCGACGATGGAATGCTGCACGCCCCGCGAGATCGAAACCGCTTCGCGCACAAACAGAGCGGTTAACAGGATGGTAGGCACGATCAGGAGAACGGTGACCGCCAGAGTGCTGACCACCGAGGCGCGCGTCGAAGAGAAACGCTTGGCTAGCCGCTTATGCATGGGATAAAAGAAGGTCACCAGAATGGCCGCCCACCCCAGCGCGCTCAGAAATGGTTCGGAGATCCGAAAGACCAGGTAAATCAATAGAAGCAATACGCCATAAGAGACGACCGCCGTGAGACGGCTCGTGGTAGCATTCGTTGAAGGTGCGGCATTCATGGTCGTACTATAATCTTTACAGGTCGAGCGGGCACGGGTTGTTTCGTGCTCCGACTGGCTTCAAAGCCTTTCCATGCCGCTCCACCAGGTCGCGCACAGGTCATCCGTCAAACTTGGCATGTCAACAAAACCCATTCCGCTGAGTGCCAAACAGATTCGCCTCCTTGCTGTACTTGCTTTGATCAATTTTGTCAACTTTGCGGCGCGGCAGGCCGTCGTTCCGCTTATCCCGCTGCTGCGTGATCATCTGCACGCCACCGATGCGCAACTCGGGGACCTACAAACCTGGCTCCTGGTGGTCCTGGCGATTGCCAGCGTCCCATTTGGCTTTCTGGCAGACCGCTTCAGCCGGAAAGCTATTATTGCCATAGGGATTGTTTGCTGGAGCGTGGCATCGTTCGCGGGCGGCCTGTTCTCTACATTCCTTTATTTCCTGATCGCCCGGGCCATGGTCGGCTTGGGTGAAGCGGCCTACGCCCCCGCTGCGCAATCGATGATTTCCGGCGCGTTTCCGCAGGAGCGCCGCGCCTTTGCTCAAGCGATATTTGCGGCCGGAATGTTACTCGGCGGAGCCTCGGGCGTGGCTCTGGGCGGGATCGTCGGCCCACGCTATGGCTGGCAGGCGGCTCTCTTTGTGGTTGCGGTTCTCGGAATCTTTCCCGGCTTGGCGCTGGTGGGGCTCGAAGATCCGCCCCGCGGCCCGCGCTCTGAAGTCGTTCCCATTCGGCGGCTGTTGAGCGTTCCCGCCTTTGTCTCGCTGATTGCGGCGGGCATCTGCATCACGTTCTCAAGCGTTTCTCTGATTTCCTGGGGAGTGGATTTCGCGGTGAACTACAAAGAGTTCACCCCGCGCGAAGCTGCGGTTCTCCTCGCGCTGATCACCCTCTTTGCTTTGCTGTTGGGAGTTCTCGCCGGGGGCTCTGTCGCGGATCGCTTACAAAAGTCCTTCACCTGCGGGCGCATCATCGCCATTGCGGGCGCATTTCTTCTGGCGGCGCCTTTTCTTTTGCTAGCCATTCAGTCGGAAGAAAAAGCAACGGTTCTAGTGGGATTCTTCATCGCCAGCTTTTTTATGTCCTGGTATCACGGCCCGGTGACGGCGGTCTTGCACGATATGATGCCCCGTCGCGCGCATGCCACCTCCGTGGGCGTGTACATGTTCTTCACGCAATTGGTGGGAGGACTTGGCCCGCACGTGGTCGGTAAAATCTCCGACCAGCATGACCTGCAAGTCGGCTTGCAAATCGCCGTAGCCGTGATGGTTTTCGGCGCCCTGCTGATGTTTCTGGTGATTCACTTCATTCGACGCGACGGCCTTCGCCACCGCGTCCTGGAAGCGTTTCGCGCAGAACCCGGCGACTAAGGACCGGCTAAGGAGAAACTGCAAGTGCCGGGGTCCTAAGTTGCCTGTCGCCTTTGTCCATGAAGGCTACTTGATCCCGATCATATCGATGAGGCGAAGGACTTCGCTTTCCGGGACGTCGTAAAGAGGGCGGATGTCGTCTTCTCCCAGGCGGTCGCGCAAATACTCTGCGGCCACAAAGCTGGCTTCGCGATCGGTCAGGTCGCGGTGGGCTTTATCGCGGAATTTCACGAAAGCGGTGTGCGCCAGCCCAACGACATGCGCTTCGCCGTCGACAAAGAATTTTGTGTCGATGGTGTCCGCGTGCCGCGTGGCAATGCCGTTCCACATATGAGAGAAGCGGCACTGGTAGCTTTGCCCGCTCAGTTTGGAGGTCACTTCGAACGGGCCAATGAACTGGCTCATGGCCCCGGCGTTTGCTAATACGGGCCGTGTGGTCACGCTTTCTCCTTTCACAAGTTCCGAGTCCTCGTCCGCGGACTGTCAATAAGAGGAACTACTTTAGATCAGACGAATCTCCATGAAACTAACCCGGCTTCGGCAAGCAAGCACTCCTGGCTCTCTTACCGGCTCACCGCCGCAGGCGTTTCTGCATGCGTATAACTTTCGACCGCGGCACCCACACCCGCGCCGCTTGAAACGCGGAACCCCTGGTCGATCAGGCACTTCTCCAGCGCCGCGAGGAACAGCAGCACGTTGGGCTTCTGGCTCGAGTACCCCATCAGTCCCACGCGCCAGATTTTCCCTTTGATCGGTCCGAACCCTCCGGCGATTTCGATATTGAATTCGTCCAACAGCTGATTCCGCAGCTTCCCATCGTCGACGCCACTCGGAATCATTACGGCGGTGACTGTCGGCAAACGGTCCGACGGCTTTTCGACCAGCAGCTTGAGCCCCATCGCCTCCAAGCCGGCAATAAGCGCGAGCTGATTCACGCGATGCCGGTCCCAGCGCGTCTCCAAGCCTTCTTCTACGACCAGGCGCATCGCTTCGCGCAACGCAAAAATCAGGGAAATGGGTGGGGTGTGGTGATAAAGCCGGTCCTTGCCCCAATAATTCATCGCCGTGGTCAAATCGAAATACCAGCTTTGCACCCTGGTTTTGCGCGTGCGAAAAACTTCCTCGGCGGCGGCGCTCACGGTGATGGGCGACATTCCCGGAGGCGCGCTGATGGCCTTTTGCGAGCCACTGAAGCAAACATCCACGCGTTCGCGGTCCACGTCGAGCGGCACTGCCGCGAGCGACGCCACGGTATCCACAACGAGCAGAGCCCCCAATTCGTCGGCCACTTTTCGGAACCCGTCGATCTTCGTCAACACACCGGTCGACGTCTCGCCTTGGGCCAGCCCGATCATCTTGATCTTTTTGCCCTTGCCGGCCCTGCGAATGTCGTCGGGATCCACCGGCTTGCCATAGGGCGCGTCGACTTTTGTCACCTTGGACGAGGCCCGCGTGGCGATCTCGTACATGCGCTCGGAAAACACGCCGTTCACGGCGACGATCGCTTCATCCCCCTCTTCCAGCACGTTGACCACCGACGCCTCGATCCCACCCGAGCCGGACGCCGACAGCGGCATGGTGATGCGGTTTTCCGTCTGAAAAATCTGGCGCAGCAAGATCTGCGTTTCGTCCATGCACCCTTTGAACCAGGGGTCCATATGGCCTACCAGCGGCGTCGCGAGGGCGCGGTAGACGCGCGGATCGACCGAAGACGGCCCCGGCGTCAACATCAGCCGTACCGGGGGATTGAGTTCTCCAACGTGTTGCGTCATAGGATTTGCCCTTCTTATGTTTGCTGCTTTTCCCGCTGATAAGGCGCGAACTGCCCACCAGTTCCGATACAGGGGACTTGCTTACCACGGCAGAACGATGATTTTCGCGCAATCCCTTGCAGCTGCGCAACCGACAATTTGGCTCCGACACGGAAGCCTGCCCGGTAGTGGCCTTGCGCTTTCCTGGCGGCTCAAACTTAGCCGACCGTCGCGCGCCAGGCCCGGAGCACCTCGGCAACGGTCCAAGCCTGGGCAATGCACCCGCGCGCCGCAAAGGGAGCGTCCCCATCGAAGATCTCGCCGAGGGTCCCGAGGCCGTACGATGAAATTTGCGCAGCTAACGGTTCGAGGAAGCTTTGCGCTCGTTTGCGGTCGCGGTAAACGCGCAAGTGCGCCAGCACAAAGGGTCCCAATAGCCAGCCCCAAACGGTTCCCTGATGGTACGCGCCGTCGCGCTCGCGGGGGCCGCCGCCATAATGCCCCTGGTATCCAGGCTCGCCTTGCGCCAGACTGCGGAGGCCGTGTGATGTGAGCAAGCGGCGCGAGCAAATATCAACAACGGCTTTTTGCTGCTCCGGAGAAAGAGGACTCTCCGGCAAGGACACGGCAAAAATTTGATTGGGACGCAAAGAAGCGTCGTTGCCGATCCGGGGATCCTCGATCACGTCGTAGCAGCAATCGGCTCCCGAGTTCCAGAATTTTGTGAAATTTTTCTTGACCGCCTCCGCCATTTCTTGGAAGGGCTCTGCGGATTTGCCAGCGGTCGGCGCCAGCCTGGCCATGGTTTTGAGCGCGTTGTACCAGAGTGCGTTGATTTCAACGGGTTTGCCGATTCGCGGGGTAACCACCCAATCGCCGACTTTCGCATCCATCCAGGTGAGCTGGACTCCGTCCTCTCCGGCGTGGAGCAGACCATCGGCGGCATCCACATGAATGCGATATCGAGTGCCATGGAGATGGGCGTTGATGATTTCAGTCAGCACCGGGTATAGCTTCGAGATCGCTTCCGCATCGTTGGTTGCCTCGAAGTATTGTCGGACGGCCTCGAAATACCACAGAGCGGCGTCGGCAGTGTTGTAGTGCGGTTCGCCCCCTGCGTCTGGAAAATTGTTGGGCAACATTCCACCGTCAACGTAACGGGCAAGGACAAAGAGGATTGTTCGGGCGATTTCCGGTCGGCCGGTCGTCAGCGTCAGACCCGGCAGCGCAATCATGGTGTCGCGACCCCAATCGCCAAACCAATGATAGCCTGCGATGACCGACCTTCCGTCCGATTCCTCGGGCAAGCTTCGCTTCACGATAAACTGATCGGCGGCCAGAATCAGCTGGCGAATCCAGCCAGGCGCGAGGGATGCGGCAACGGCGTCCCTCTCCCTCCACTTTGCATACAACCCTCGTTCGTGCTCCGCCTGCTGCGTCAGGCTCGGAGCTCCGTCCAGCTCCGTCTGTGGGTCAGTGGTAAAGACCAGTGTCACGCTTTGGTCTCGAAGGAGTTCCACGTTGGCGGCCACGGCAAACAAGTAGTCCTCATGATCGTCGAGGCCGCGAACTGTCTCCATCGGCAAAAGAAAGTCACGGTACCACTCATGCCTTGGTGCAAATCTCGCATTGGCGCTGAGAAGGCAGAAAGGCGTCGCGCCATCAAACGCGGTGATTCGTGTTCCCTCGGCGACGGGCTCGACTCGCATCAGCCAATCTCCAGCGCGGGTCGCCGAATGAAAGTCACGGTAATTGACCAGCGCTTTCAGAGCGAGATGCACGGGGCCGCTTCCACCGCGCTGAACATATTGGACGTAGGTGGTGTTCTTGGCCTGCTGCATCCAAATGCGCTTTTCGAGCAGCGCGTCCGAAAGCGCGAACCGCCACATAGGAATTGTGCCTTCCAGGCAGAAACTCTCGATGTTGAGATAACCTTTGGGCTCGACGGCACCGCTGGCCCAACGATTTGTCGAGAGCGCGAACTCTCGGCCATCGTAGCTGACAGTCTCCTCCAACTTTGCCACCAATTGCATTCGAGCAACCGGCGGACGGAGAGCCGCGACCAGCAGACCATGATAGCGACGCGTCAAGTCACCACTGACGGTTCCGGAGGCATAGCCGCCGATTCCGTTGGTGACCAGCCATTCCCGCTCTTCGGCGATTTCCAGAGAGCCGCAGACCTCGCGGCCGAATGCGACCGCAGCGCCGCACACAGGAGCCCTCCATTCTTGTTCCGCAGGCGGGCTCGCGTTTTTCTGAGTTGTCGCCATCTTTATGCCGATTCCATTTTAGACTTGCAGGGCAGTTCCGCATCCGTTTATTCGCGTTATTCGGGAACCCACTTATCGCTTGACAAGAACAGCGTAACAAAGTATCTGGAGCGCACGATACGCAAGATCTTTTACCTGGGTTTGAGGATTTGCGAACGCTCTTTTCGGTGGAATTGCGTCACCCTTGTTCCCGATCCCCGATCGAAGCGCATCCCTTCTTGGAGGCGTCTTTGTGAGCTGGACACAAGTTTACGACCCCGCGGGGCATTGGTGGCTTTCCACGATCATCGCGGCCCTCCCCACCCTGGTCCTTCTGGGACTCCTTGCTGGCTTTCGCTTGCAACCGCATATTTGCGCGATTGCCGGCGCGACAACCGCCCTGCTGGTCGCAATTTTCGCCTTCAAGATGCCGGCCTTGTTGGCGGTTTCCAGCTTCTTTTATGGCTCCGCGTTCGGCTTCCTCAAGATCGTTTGGATCGTAATTGCCGCCGTGTTTCTCTATGACATATCCGTCGAAACCGGCCAGTTCGAGATCATGAAGCAATCCGTCGCGGCCATTACTCCCGATCGCCGCTTGCAAGTTCTCCTGGTCGCTTTCTGTTTCGGCGCCTTCATCGAAGGCTCCGCGGGATTCGGCGCGCCGGTGGCCATCGCGGGCGCGTTCATGATCGGGCTCGGCTTCAAACCCTTCCAGGCGGCGGCGCTGAATCTGATCGCCAACACCGCTCCGGTAGCCTGGGGTTCCATCGGCACTCCCGTGCATACGCTTGCCGCGGTCACGGCGCTTAACGAGAGCGACTTGAGCGCCATGATCGGCCGCATCCTTCCCATCACGGCCATCATGGTTGCCTTCTGGCTGGTTCGCACCATGGTCAGTTGGACGGAAACATGGGAAATCTTCCCCGCCATCCTGGTTGTCGGCGGGTCCTTTGGGGTCACCCAATGGTTCTGGGCCAATTACCGGGACAGCAATCTCGTGGATATTATCGCCGCCGTCGTTTCCATGCTGGCCACGCTGCTTTTTCTCCGCTTCTGGCAACCCCAGAGAATCTGGCGGTTCGCCGACGAAGAATCCATCACCGCCGCCGAAGCCCGCGATTCCGTCAAGCATTTCACCACCCGGCAAATTGCCAAAGCCTGGATGCCCTTTGCCATCCTCTCGCTCATCGTTCTTATTTGGGGATTGCCCAGGGTCAAGCTGGCTATGAACCAAGCCACAACTCCCGCTTTCCGGGTGGTTATGGCGGATGGAAAAGTTCGTCCTGGCCCACCGGGATGGGACTGGCCTTACCTTCACAACAGAGTGCTTCGCACGACTCCTGTCGTGCCGAAGCCCACCCCCGAAGGCGCGCGCTTTGACTTCAATTGGCTCACCGCCACGGGAACCGGCTGCTTCCTTGCCGCTCTGCTGGCCGGATTTATTCTTGGACTCAGACCGAAAAGGCTGCTTTACATTTTCGGCCGAACCCTGCTGCGCCTGCGCTTTGCCATCATTGCCATGACCTGCATGCTGGGCCTGGGTTTCATCACCCGATACTCGGGCATGGACGCGGTCCTTGGTCTGGCCTTCACACGCACCGGGTGGTTCTTTCCCTTCTTCGGCACCTACATCGGCTGGCTTGGCGTCGCCCTTACCGGCAGCGATACCTCTTCCAATGCGCTCTTCGGTGGTCTGCAAAAAATCACCGCGCAACAGCTGCACCTCAGCCCCATTCTCATGTGCGGCACAAACAGCGCCGGTGGCGTCATGGGCAAGATGATCGATGCGCAATCGATTTGCATTGCCACCGCGGCGACCAATCAGGTAGGCAACGAAGGCTCGATCTTCCGCTTCGTTTTCTGGCACTCCGTGGCGCTTGCGGCGATCGTGGGCGTCATCGTCATGGTTTACGCCTACGCCTTGCCGCAGTTTATCCCCAGCGGATTGAACTTCATCCGGTGATGGAGCAAGCTTGTCCGGTGGAGAGAGGGCGTGACGAACGCCCCTGCTTATGGATCTTCGCATCCTCAACAACTTCCGCTCGATCGTCGGTGACCGTGGCCTCATCTCTTCGCCCGAAGAACTACACACCTACGAATGCGACGGTCTCACGAATTTTCGCGTACTGCCCTGCGCGGTTTTGCTTCCGTCTTCGACCGATCAAGTTCAGTCCATCGTGCGGCTCTGCCATCGCGAAAGAATTCCTTTCGTCGCGCGCGGCTCGGGAACCGGTCTGAGCGGAGGCGCGCTGCCTGTCGCAAACGGAATCGTCCTCAGCCTGGCGCGCATGAATCGCATCCTCGAAGTCGATATTCCCAATACGCGCGTTGTGGTAGAGCCCGGAGTCATCAACCTGGACGTCACCGGTCGCGTTCAGTCCCGAAATTATTTCTACGCACCCGATCCCTCGTCGCAATCGGTTTGCACCATTGGCGGGAACGTCGCGGAAAACGCTGGCGGCGCGCATTGCCTCAAATACGGCTTCACCACTACCCACGTCCTCGGCCTCGAAGTCGTGCTCCCCGACGGTTCGCTTGTCCATCTTGGCGGGAAAACTCTCGACACGCCCGGTTACGATCTTGCCGGAGTCTTCGTTGGCTCCGAAGGCACGCTCGGCGTCGCCACGAAAATCATTCTGCGCATCGTCAAGCGCCCCGGATGCGTCTCGACACTCCTGGCTGCATTTCCTTCCACCAACGAGGCGGGCGCGGCCGTAAGCGGCATCATTGCCGCGGGGATGCTGCCCGCCGCCATCGAAATGATGGACAACCTCGCGATTCAAGCTGCCGAAGCGGCCGTCAGCGCGAACTACCCGGACTGCGGCGGGCTGCTCCTGGTCGAACTCGATGGCCCACTCGCTGAAGTCGAGGCGCTCGTGGCGCAGGTCGATGAAATTTGCCGTTCGAACGGCGCTTGGGAAATTCGCGTCGCGCAATCCGAAGCGGAGCGCGCCCTCGTCTGGAAAGGCCGCAAAGCCGCTTTTGCCGCCGTTGGCCGCATCTCTCCCAACTACATTGTTCAGGACGGCGTGATTCCCCGCACGGCGCTTCCCCAGGTCATGGGCGAAATCGCGCGGCTCAGCCGGGAAAGCGGCTTGCGTGTAGCCAACGTTTTTCACGCTGGGGACGGCAATCTCCATCCGCTGGTGCTCTACGATCGCCGAATCCACGGACAGGAGGATGCGGCTCTGGCGCTTTCCTTCAAGATTCTGGAGCTCTGTATCGCGGCCGGCGGCTCCATCACCGGCGAGCACGGGGTCGGCGAAGAGAAGAAATGCATGATGTCCAAAATGTTTGCCGAGCCCGATCTCGCGACTATGCAGCGTGTGCGCTGCGCCTTCGATCCCTTGCAACTCTCGAATCCTACGAAGATTTTCCCCACGCCGCGTCTCTGTGGCGAGAAGCCCGGAGAGTATGTTCCTCACCCCGCCGAATCCGCGGGTCTCGCGGAGCGCTTTTAGTCTCAAGTGCCTTCGGCTTGACGCCGCCGTTGCGGTGTAAGCTATCAGCCCGGTTGACAGACATGACCCCGATTTCAGCCACGGCTCAAAGCACCTTCCGCGCCGTCTTTAGCGCCAATCAGATCCGCGCGGCCTCTCCTGCTGACGCCCTCTGCGGCGTTCAGCCGCAATTCCTCCTCGAACCTGCCACCGAAGAACAACTTGCTACCGCGCTTCGCCTCGCCGATGAATCCAAACTTGCGGTTATCCCGTCGGGCGGCGGCACAAAACTCGGCTGGGGCAACGCGGCCTCGCGCGCCGATTTGATGCTCTCCACTCGGCGCCTGAACCGCATCCTCGAGCACGCCTGGGCCGACCTCACCGTCACCGTGGAAGCGGGCTGCACCATCGAAACCTTGCAGCAAACGCTCGCGCGGCACGGCCAGCGCCTTGCCCTCGATCCGCTGTGGCCGGGAAAAGCGACGGTTGGCGGGATTCTCTCCACCAACGACAGCGGCGCGCTTCGACTCCGTTTCGGCGCGCTGCGCGACCTCATCATCGGCGTCACCATCGCTCTTGCTGATGGCACACTGGCCTCGAGCGGCGGCAAAGTCGTCAAGAACGTGGCGGGCTACGACCTTCCGAAACTCGTGACCGGCGCCTTCGGCACGCTTGGCGTCATTACCCGCGCTGTCTTTCGCCTGCATCCCCTGCCACGCCTTAGCCGTTCGTTCGCCATTTCCGCGAGCAATCCTGAGGAAGCACAGAAAATCGTTCTTGCCATCCAGGATTCCGAACTCGCTCCGGTCGCCCTTCAATCACACTTCTCGGCCGAAACTTCGCCCGTGATCGACATTCTCTTTGAAGGCACGGAAGCGGGCCTCGACGCGCAAGCAAACCAGTTAGGCGCGCTCTGCCGGTCCGCAAGAAGCTCTTTAGCTCAGGTTCATTCTGAGCCGCGAAGTGCCTCGAACCCTAACGCCCGGTCTTGTTCCAGCCCATGGAATGCCCGCCAAGACCTCTGGTCGTTTTCCAACCCCGCGGAAAACGCCATCGCGAAAGTCAGCGCGCTCCCCGCCGATCTCGCGCGCTCGACGGAACTCATTCGCCACGCCGCCGAGTCCTCGCGAGCCAACTGGAGACTTCTCGTGTATGCAACGGGTCTCGGCTGGCTTCGCGTGGCAGGCCCTGCCGACGCTCTCAACCGCGCGCTGACCCTCCTGCGGGCGGACTTCGAGAAAATGGGCGGCTCTCTCGCCGTGCTTCATCGTCCACCGAATATGCAAACCTTCGACGCCTGGGGCCTTTCGGGCGATTCCCTGCCTCTCATGAGAGCCGTCAAGTCCCGCCTGGACCCGTCTGGCACGCTGAACCCCGGGCGCTTTGTTGCCGGCATCTGAGGCTCGGGCGCTTTCGGCCATGATTTGACTTGGCATCGACTGCCGCATACGATGGCATTTAACAAGCCCATCGCATGATTGGCACACTTGTCTTGAACTACCGGATTCTTGAAAGACTGGGCGGCGGTGGGATGGGTGTGGTCTACAAGGCGGAAGACACCCGCCTGGGACGCTTTGTTGCGCTCAAATTCCTTCCGGAAGAATTAGCCAAAGATCCTTTCGCGCTCGAGCGCTTTCAGCGCGAAGCCCGCGCCGCTTCTTCTCTGAATCACGCGAATATCTGCACTATTTATGACATCGGCGAATCCGCCGGCCGCAATTTTCTCGTCATGGAGTATCTGGAAGGTCACACCCTTCGTGATCGCATTGCGGGCCGCCCACTCCCGCTTGACTTGCTTCTGGACCTGGGCGTCCAGGTGGCCGACGCGCTCGAGGCCGCGCACGCCAAAGGCATCGTCCACCGCGACATCAAGCCAGCCAATATTTTTGTTACCGCCCGCAACCAAGCGAAGATCCTCGACTTCGGTCTCGCCAAGATGGGCCCGCGCACGGCCTCCCCTGTGTCCCGAACGATGACCGGTTCGGGCGCTACTCTTCTTGACGACAATCTCACTAGCCCAGGAACCGCGCTCGGCACGATCGCCTACATGTCTCCGGAACAGGTGCGCGGCGAGGAGCTCGATGCTCGCACGGATCTGTTTTCTTTCGGGGTGGTTCTTTATGAAATGGCCACCGGCAATCAGGCGTTTCCCGGCGCAACCTCCGGCGTGATCTTCGACGGCATCCTCAATCGCCAGCCTGTCGGGCCGCTTCGGCTCAACCCCATGCTCCCCATGGAGCTGGACCGCATCATGAACAAGGCGCTCGAGAAGGACCGCACGCTCCGGTACCAGACAGCATCCGACTTGCGCGCGGACCTCCAGCGCCAACAACGAGATTCCACTTCCGGGAAAGTCCGGGCCTGGCAGGCAACTTCCGCCGCTACCTCTTCCTCCGCTCGACAGGCCGAGGCTCCCCGACCGCCGCTCCCAAGCGGAGGCAGGAAGAAACTGTTTCGCTCATCCACGGATAAAAAGATCGCGGGCGTGTGCGCGGGTTTGGCCAATTATTGGGACATGGATCCTAGGTTCATCCGAGTCCTGTGGATTGTCCTAACCCTTACGACAGCGATCGGCCTTCTCGCTTACCCCGTGCTCTGGATGGTTTTGCCCGTTGCCCCGGGCGGCATGACTCGAACGCCCGGAACCGCCGCGGAGACCGTCGAATCGCAGGCTGAAACCGCAGAAACCAAATCGCGGGGCCTAAGAACCTCCCGCGTCGCCATCCTGGTCTTCGTTCTGGTGGCTCTCGTGGCGGCGGCCTTTTACTTCTGGCCTCGCGGCCGGCAGCGCACGGATTTCTCGTCCATCCGCATGCAGCGAATCACCACGACCGGCCAAGCCTTTTCTGCGGCGCTCTCTTTCGATGGCCGCTATATCGCCTATTGCGAGGACAACAATGGAAAGAAAAGCCTTTGGCTCCGCCAACTGGCCTCGACCAATAGCGTTCAGCTCCTCCCCACGGCGCCACGCTCGAGCCTCGTGCCGGAATTCACCCCGGATGGAAACTTCATTGATTATCTCGAAACCGTGAAGCTCACCGACAGATCCGGAACTCTTTACCAGATTCCGGTTCTGGGAGGCACTCCGCGCAAGCTGGTGGACCGCCTTAATAGTCTCGTTACGTTCTCTCCCGACGGTAAGCAGATGGCCTTTGTCCGCAACGACGATGTCAAAGGCGAGTCTGCCCTCATTCTCGCCGATCCTTCGGGCGCTCATGAAACCCGACTGGCCACGCGCCGGAACGGTGCTTTTGCCCTTCCTGCTTGGTCGCCGGATGGCAGGACTATTACCGTTTCGGTGGCCGATCCCGCGGCCGACGGCCTGTACATTCATTTGCTGAATGTCTCGGTCCGCGACGGGTCCGCCACGCCTTTTTCGCCGGTCCATTGGAGGACTTTAAACGACATGCGCTGGCTTCCCGACGGCAGCGGCATACTTATCGCCGCTCAGGAGAAAACCGGCGCTCCCCAGCAAATCTATTGGAACGCGGAAGGCGGAAGGGAGGTACGCAAAATCACTGGGGACGTGAATAGTTATATCGCTCTCAGCGTGGCCTCCGATTCCAGCTTCTTTCTGGCCGTCCAGGAAGACATCAACGTCAATCTCTCGGTTGGTCCGGGCAACGACCCTGACGCCGCCGTGCAAGTCACCTCCGGCAGAATGGACGGTATCGGCGGCCTCGCCTGGACCACCGACGGCCGCATTGTCTATCAAGGAAACGTCGGCGACACCTACCAAATCTGGATGGTCAATGCCGACGGCTCTAACGCCCACCAAGTGACCAACGACCACTACTTCCATACGAAGCCCAAGGTCTGCGAATCAGGCCGCTCTATCGTCTTTGAATCCGACCCTGCGGGCATTCCGCATCTGTTCAAGGTGGATCTCGACGGCAACAATCTCACACAGATTACCAACGGCGCCGGCGAGGGCAGCCCCAGCTGCCGCATCCAATCGAATGATCTTGTGTTTTCCGGCACTGATCCCAACGGGCACACCCTGCTCTACAAGATGGAGTTGGGGGGAGCTGCGCCCGTTGCGCTCTCCGATCAGTTTCTTCTGGCCCCCGCGGTTTATTCTCCCGACGGAACTCGCATTCTAGCGGCTCTTGTGGATCCGAAGACCGGGACAACAAAGGGCTCGATTCTTCCCGCCTCGGGCGGCGCCCCGCTCTACTCGCACGATGTTCCATCCACTTTGGATCCCATGGCCATCGTGGGCTGGATGCCCGACGGCCGCGGCTTTGCCGCGCTCGATGATCGCAGCGGGATCCCCAATCTCTGGACCTTTCCCTTCGACGGCAGCCCGGGTAAACAAATCACGCATTTTCATCAGTTGGAAATCCACGGCTTTGCCTGGTCTCCGGACGGCAAACGCATCGCGCTCGCCCGGGGCCCCATCGAAGGAAACGTCGTCCTTATCAGAAGCGGGTCTTAGTCTCCGGAGCTCCGGGATTTCGCCGTTGCGCCCTCTCACGCCGGAGCGCAGCGAAGGGTGACCCGCATTCCCTGCCTGCAATGTGGGCACAAAAAGATCGCGGGTTTCGCGGCCCCTGCGAAAATGTCCCTAAGAAAAATGCTTGACAACTGCAAATGCGACACCATATAGTTATGCATTATGCGTCACCATACGGTTACGTATTTTGCGGAAGCGGTTTTCGGCGCGCTCGCCGATCCCACGCGCCGGGCCGTACTCGATCTGTTGCGCCGAGGCAGCCTTCCCGCCGGCCGCATCGCCGAGGCCTTTCCGGTTTCCCGCCCCGCCGTTTCCAAGCATCTCGGCCTGCTGCGGCGCGCCCGCCTCGTCGAAGAAAGCCGCCACGGCCGCAACCGCGTTTACCGGCTCAACCCCGGGCCACTTCGCGTCGTGGATACCTGGCTCAATCATTACCGCTCCTTCTGGCAGGCCAGCCTCGCCAATCTGAAGTCTTACGTCGAGGCCGAATGCGTCAAAGAGAATTCCGGCTCGCGACCGCCAAAGAAACAGAGACGGAAGAGCTAAGCGGAGGCATACTCATGGCTACATCCAAACTTACTCCCGGCGCCGACTCGATCGTCGCCGAGATTCACATCGCTGCCCCTGCTGAGCGCGTGTTTCACGCGCTCGTGGATCCCCAGCAAGTTTTGAAATGGTGGGGCCAGCAAGGCGTCTACCGTTCCACCGAGTTTCAAAGCGACCTGCGTCGGGGCGGGAAATGGCGCGCCGTAGGAATCACCGGGGAAGGCCGCAACTTCGAGGCTTCTGGCGAGTATTTGGAAATCGACCCGCCGCATCTGCTGGTTTACTCGTGGGTCGCCAGTTGGACCGGGGACGCGAAAACAACCGTCCGTTGGGAGCTCGATCCCGACAAGAAGGGCACTCTCGTCAGACTCCGTCATCATGGGCTCGCTGCCTATCCCGAACTGGCCGAGAGCTATAGCGGCTGGCCGAGAATGCTCGGCTGGCTCGAGGCGTTCCTGGTGCGCGGGGAAACTGTCGACGATCGGAAACCCGCTCAAGCAAACTGACGTCTGGATGCCCGTGATTCCGGGTACGCTCGGGAAGCGCCTGGCAGACGCCTGCCCGGGTCTTCTCTCCCCTGCGATCGGACGTTCATCGCCCGACTGGTGCGTGGTCTTCGAATCCGTTGCTTCATCTTCCTTGCTTCGGGTACCTTCGGAGTGGGCAACTCGCTTCCAACTTCTCGATGGCCACCGTCTCTAACTCGCTTCCTTCCGCCTTCGACGCGCACCGTCCGCCGTCGACCGACATTGTCGACAAGTGCGTGCACTGCGGCTTCTGTCTGCCGGTCTGCCCGACTTACGTCCTCTGGGGACAGGAGATGGACTCCCCGCGCGGCCGCATCTACCTCGTGAAGCTCGCCGCCGAAGGAGCGGCGCAGATCAACCCCCAATGGGTGAGCCACTTCGATCGCTGCCTCGGCTGCATGGCCTGCATGAGCGCCTGCCCTTCGGGCGTGGACTACGGCAAGCTGATCGAAGCCACGCGCGCACAGATCGAGCGAAATTTCAACCGGCGTTCCGGCGAAAAACGTCATCGCCACTTCCTCTTCGAGACGTTCACGCGGCCGGATCGCCTCGATCGCTTGCGTACGCCGCTTCTGGCCTACCAAAAATCCGGTTTGCAAGCTATCGCGCGCGGATTCGGTCTGGTCAAGCTGCTCCCGAAGAAATGGCAGGCGCTCGAGGGGCTGCTTCCCAAACTTGCGCCTCGAGAAGCCGTTCCGCAACTCACGCCTGCCGTTGGCGGCAAACGCCGGCGCGTGGGCTTGCTTCTCGGTTGCGTGCAGCGCGAGTTTTTCTCACAGGTCAACGCGGCCACGGCACGCGTGCTTGCTGCGGAAGGTTGTGAGGTAGTCGCGCCGCAGGCGCAAACCTGTTGCGGGGCGTTGCTGGTGCACGCGGGAGAGGAATCTCGGGCCATCGAGTTTGCGAAGAAAACGATTGACGCCTTCGAGCAAGCCAATGTTGAAGCGATTGTGACGAATGCCGCCGGATGTGGCTCGAACGTGAAGGAATACGGCCACCTGCTTCGCGATGATCCGCAATATGCCGAACGCGCGCAAAGATTCGCGGCCAAGTGTAAGGACATCAGCGAAGTCTTGACGGAGCTCGAACCGCGCGGCGAGCGTCATCGGCTGAAACTGCGCGTCGCGTTTCACGATTCTTGCCATTTGCTGCACGCGCAAGGGATCCGCTCCGAGCCCCGCGCCTTGCTTTCTAGCATCCCGGACCTCGAACTTGCCGAGATTCCCGAATCGGCGATCTGCTGCGGTTCCGCGGGAATCTACAATCTCGTCGAGCCCGACGCCGCCCAATCACTCGGCGACCGCAAAGCAAACCTCATTTCCCAACTGAGAGCCGACGTTGTCGTTACCGGTAATCCTGGGTGCATCCTCCAATTACAGGCCGCCTTGGCTCGAGGCCATCAGAAAACACCGGTGGTGCACACGATCGAGCTTCTC
>DATAIH010000254.1:0-1580 GCA_036262755.1 Candidatus Acidiferrum sp. | reverse complement strand
GCCGCTCGAGAGCAGACGCAAAGCTTCATCGAGCGATTTCGGAGCGGTGTATTCAAACTTTTGCGCGATCATGTTCCTGCCTCCTCTTGAGTTCCTCGGCTCAGTGCTTGGTCGCGAGCAGTTTCCAGATTTTTTCTGGCGTCAGCGGCATGTCAATGTGGCGAACTCCCAGGGGCGAGAGCGCATCCACCACGGAGTTGACCACTGCGGGCGAGCATCCGATGGTGCCTGCTTCGCCGACGCCCTTCACGCCCAGCGGATTTACAGGCGAGGGCGTGCAAGTGTGATGGCTCTCAATCCACGGCATGAGGTGCGCGCGCGGGAGAGCGTAGTCCGTCAATTCGCCGGTGATGAGCTGGCCATTGTCGTCATACACGGCCTGCTCCCACAGTGCCTGGCCCAGTCCTTGCGCCACGCCGCCGTGCACCTGGCCGTCCACGATCAGCGGGTTCAGGATGTTGCCGCAATCATCTACCGCGACGTACCGGCGGATCTTGATTTGGCCGGTTTCGCTGTCAATGTCGCTGACCACGATATGCGCGCCAAACGGGAACGTGAAGTTCGGCGGCTCCCAGAAGCGCGTGGCGACGAGCCCGGGCTCGGTGTTCGGAGGCAGCTTCAGCGCGCGATAACTCGCGCCGGCAATTTCCTGGAACGTTTTCGATTTCCCGGTTTTGTTGCAGACGACTTGGCCGGGAAGCAGCGTGACGTCGTCGGACTCGAGCAGCATCGCGCCGAACTTCTTGATCTTGGCTTTCAGGTCCTCGAGCGCATAGTAAAGCGCCGTGCCGCCAACCGCGGTCGCGCGGCTGCCAAACGTTCCAATCCCATATTGCACGACGGCGGTGTCGCCGCGAATCACCAGGATGTCGTCGAGACCGACGCCAAGTTCGTCCGCGGCAATCTGCGCGAATGTGGTTTCTTCACCCTGGCCATGCGGACATGCGCCGGTCATGATGGTGACTTTGCCGGTCGGTTCGATTTTTACCGTGGCGCTTTCCCATCCGCCTGCAGGCGTGGCCGGGGACGGGCCGATGGCGCAAATCTCGCCATACGTCGAAATCCCGATGCCCATGTACTTCCCTTGCTTGCGCAAATCGGTCTGTTCCTGGCGGAGTTTGACGTAGCCGACCAGGTCCAGCGCTTTTTGCAGCGGCGCAGAGTAATCGCCCGAGTCGTACATCAGTCCCGTTGCCGTCGCGTACGGGAATTTGTCTTTGGTGACGAAATTCTTCACACGAATTTCCGCGGGATCCATTTTCAGTTCGGCCGCGAGGATATCCACCATGCGTTCGATGCCGTGGGTGGCTTCAGGCCTCCCCGCACCGCGATATGCATCGGTGGGCACACAATTCGTAAACACCCCGACGATATCGGCGCGGATATTTTGAGTGTTGTAGAGCCCGGGCATCATCAGCACGCTCAGCTGCGGAATCAGGGGCGTCAACAACTGGTGATAGGCGCCAACGTCTTGAATGAGCTTCAGCTTGATCCCCAGGATGGTGCCGTCGCGCTTGGCGGCGATTTCGTAATAGTCCACATGGCCGCGCCCGTGGATGGTGCAGGTGAAATTCTCGCGG
>DATAIH010000253.1:0-20535 GCA_036262755.1 Candidatus Acidiferrum sp. | reverse complement strand
AGCAAGGTCGAGTCCCGCGGCAGCGAACAAGGGGAGCCAATCGGGGGGCCGGGAGGGTTGCGGGTTCTCTTCCTTTTCAGGAGGGATAGCCAGAAAGTTCAGCAGGTGGCCCTCAGGGTCGAGTTGAAGATTGACCATACCGGAGAGCGTGGGGGGCGGGTCGTGAAACGTAACAACATTAGGGGTGAAGGAATTGCCCCAGAAGCCGTCCGGACTCATCTCGCGCGGGCTTTGCCGGTACCAGTAACGAAGGATGGAGCGTTGCCGGGAAAGCTCGCGATCCCATTGTTTCGTTTGCGAATGATCCTTGCCCATGTAGTTCAAAAAATCGTAGTCGTACGTGAAGCCGTCCGATTTGTCGACGGGAGGTCCTGGGTAACCCAGATTTGCGATGATGTCGCGAGATTCCCTGGCGAGAACTTCGGGAGGATTCTCAGGCCGAATCCATTCGAGGCCGTCTTCTTTGAGACCGACGGCAACGAACAGAATTAGTCCGACGATGACCGCGGCGAAACACGAGATTGCCACCCGCGGAGCAAGTCCCCTCTTTTCCCCCGCGGCGGCGACCATTTGAGGCGAGGGGGTTTCCCCCGCGGCAAGTGCGGCCGCCAGCGGATCGCCGCCGGGAAGGCCCGCAGCCACTTGCAATGCGGACGCTGGCCGTTTGTCAGGATCCGTTTCCAGACAGCGGAGGATGACGCGCTCGATAAGTGGATCGAGATCGCGAATTAGCGTCGAGGGATTTGCAATGGCTGCGGATTCGCGCTGCTTGATCAGTTCGGCGAGAGTGGAAGCTTCGAAGGCGCGCTTTCCTGTGAGGATTTCGTAAAGGATAAGGCCGAGAGAATAGATGTCGCTCTTGGTCGTGACTTCCTTGCCCGCAAGCTGCTCGGGCGCCATATAGGCAGGTGTCCCCGCGCGAGCGTCCTCCTCGTGCATGTCTGCAGCAATTCCTGCCAGCCCAAAATCGGTGATGCGGATTTTTCCGGTGCCGTCGAGCATTACATTAGCGGGCTTGAGGTCGCGATGAATCACACCGCGTTCATGGGCTGCCGCAAGACCCGCGCAGACTTGCCGGGCGATTTCCGTCGCTTTATCGGGCGAAAGGCGGCCAATGCGGCGAACCACCGAGGCAAGATCTTCGCCGTCCACGTACTCCATCGTCAGAAAGAGAACTCCGTCAGCCTCGCCAATGTCGAAGACGCGGCAAACGTTAGGGTGTGAAACCTGGCGGGCGTTGCGGACCTCGGCATGAAAACGCGAGAGCGCCGCGGCGTCCTGGGACAGCTTTTCGGGAAGAAACTTCATGGCCACGATCTGGCCGAGCCGCAGATCTTCGGCGCGGTAGACTTCCCCCATGCCGCCGCGGCCTGCCAGCGCCACAACTCGGTAACGCTCCGCTAAAATTTGCCCGGGCGTGAAACGGCCGCCGCCGATGGGATCCGAACTCGTGAGGGGATTCGGAGTAGGTGTACTCCGCAAACTGCGCGCAGTCGCCGGCGCCGAAGGCGGTTTGCGCGCGCTGGTAGCGGCGGGAGCAATCGTTTCGCCTTCATAGCCGGCGGCGTTCTCCACAAGCGTGGTCCCCGTGTCAGAGTCCATCGCCTGGCCGCACGAGGAGCAAAAGCGGGCGCTCGTGGAAACGCTTGCACCACACATTGGGCAAAACATGAGAGGCGGAATTTTATCACCTGTTCGTGGCCCAGGCGCCTCAAGAAATGCGCTCAAGCGGAACGGCCGGTTGGCATCCGACCCAGCCGAAAAGAGCCAATAAAGAGCGTTCTCCGCGCGGGATTACTCTCTGCGTCCTACAAAACAGAAGGCCGGGTCATTCCGCGATTGGTCCGCCATTGATGCCGGGACTATGAGATCGCGAAATGGGACGCACGCAGCTACTCGTGCCGAAGGGCAACCAAGGGATCGATGGTTGCGGCGCGCCATGCGGGGACGACGCAGGCGGCGACGGCGACGAGGACGAGCAGTGTCGCGGCGGCGAGCAACGTTGCCGGATCGCCGGAGCTTCCCTTGGACCAAGCGGTTATAACGCCGTTGAGCGAGACGCTCAGGATCAAGCCGGCGGCGATTCCGACGGCGAGCATGGCGGTGGTCGAGGCCAGCACCAGGTGAACGATGCTGGCGCGGCGCGCGCCGAGAGCCATGCGGATGCCGACCTCTTGCGTGCGCTCGGTTACAGCGTAGGAGACGACGCTGTAGAGTCCGCTAGCGGCGAGCGCGAGAGCCAGGAAGGCGAATAAGGAAAACAGCGTGGCGATGAAGCGCTCCTGGCCCCAGCCGTTGGTCTCGAGCCACCAGGACAGGCTGTGGTCGCGACCTGCAACCAGTTCGGGATTGAGCTGCTGCAAGCGCTCTTTGATCGAGCGTTGCACAGAGTCCGGATTGCCGGTAACCCGCACGAAGAGCTGTTCGTCAGGCGGCAGAATAAAACTATAGGGCAGGAAAACCGCGGGCTTTGCGGGATGGTCGAGTCCGTCGTTCAGCGCATCGCCGACGACGCCGACGATTTGCACCCAATCATCTGGATTTGCCGCGGAAAGCAGTTCTTTGCGTTCGACTTTCAGCATGGGGCTGCGGACGCTTTGATCCAGAGGATCGGCATCGCCGAGAAATTGCTTGACGAAGGCCTGGTTCACTACGGCGACGTGTGCGGCGCGCATCGTTTCGGCTTCATCAAACAAACGGCCTGCGAGCAGAGGAACGCGCAGGGTAAGAAAGGTTTGCGGGCTGATGAGCCCGAGCATCGCTTGCGCGTCGGTCAGGGACGGCTTGCTCTTCAGCTCGATTTTCGCAGTGAAGCCGCCGAATGGGGGGAACCAAGTGGTGGAAACGGCGGCGGTGTTCACGCCAGGAACTTCCGTTACGGTTTTGCGAATGAGTTCGTTGGCGTTCAGCCGCGCTTGCCAAGTGGGGTTGGCACCCTTTGGGAAACCGATGTCGAGAGCGAGTACATGGTCTGGGTCAAAGCCGAGCGGCGTATGGATCATCGCTGAAAAGGCTTTGATCGCGGCGCCCGCGGCGGCCATGAGAAGTAGCGTCAGGGCGACCTGGCCGGCGATGAGCAAGCGATGCGTGTTGCGATCGTGGGCGCTGCCAGAATGTTTCCTGCTGCCGGCTTGAATAAGGTCGCCGAGCTGCGGACGTGAGAGTCTCCACGCCGGAGAGATACCAAAGAGGATTCCGGTCAGCAACCCGACGCCGGCGCTGAAGCCCAGAACGGGGAGATTGACTCTGATGGCGGCTTCATGCGGGAAAGAATAGAACGGTAAAGCCGCGGCCAACGCGGCTACGCCTTTATAGGCAGCGATGACGCCGAGAATCGCGCCGGTCACCGAGAGGAGGACGGATTCGGCGAGGAGTTGCTGGATGAGTCGGCCGCGAGCGGCGCCGACGGAGACGCGAACGGCGAGCTCGTGGTGGCGTGCGGTGCCTCGCGCAAGGAGAAGAATGGAGACGTTAGCGCAGCCGATCATGAGGAGAGCGATTACCGCGCAGAAGAGGAGGATCAATGTTCCCGAGAAACGGCCGAGGACTTCTTCGTTGAGCGTGACGATGTGGGCTTTGCGCTCTTGGGGATAGTTGGGGTCTTCTTTGGCGTAGCGGTTGATGAGCGCTTGGAACTGGGATTCGGCGACGGGGAATTGTGCACCGGGCTTCAGCTTCACAAAAGACATCCAGTAGTCGTGGGGATCGGCTGTGGGCATGGCCGGGAGATACACATCGGCGTCCCCCCACGTGAAGCGCGGCGGCACAACGCCGATGACGGTGTAGAGCCGGTGGTCCAGCTCGAGGCGCTTGCCGACGATGTCACGGCTGCCGCCGAACTGACGTTGCCAGAACAGATAACTGAGGACAGCGACGGGGGCGGGATTGCCGTTAGGCGCGTCGGCAGGAGTGAACTCGCGGCCGGTGACGGGAGCGACGCCCATGTAGTCGAAAAGGTTCGGCGTGAAGCGGCCGACATTGACGGTGACAGGGATCTGATCCCCGGTAAGATTTTCCTGGTCTTCATGCTGGAGGAAAACGTCATCGACGGTCGACATCTGCTTCAGTTCCAGGTATCCGGTCCCGTTGACGACGAGGAGAGGGCCGCGGAAGTCGGTCTGGTTTTTGCCGCGCATTTGGACGTGGACCATGCGGTCGGCGTCTTTGTAGGGATAGGGATCGAGCAGTACGCCATAGATAACGCTAAAGATAGCGGTGGTGGCGCCGATGCCGAGCGTCAGGGAAAGCACGGCGGTAATCACGAAACCGGGCGATTTGCGGTATTGCCGTAGGGCGAACCGCAGGTCTTTTAGCAGGTTCCTCATCGGCGGACTCCTGACTGGTGTATACGAGATTAGACGAGCGATGTTCCGTCCGGGATGGACGCACTGCCAAAACCTTTAACGGCATCTCCCTGGGAAAGGGGGACTTATAGGGTGGTGGGTTGATCGATTTCAGTTCCCTTACAGCTTTTCGAGAGCACAATAGTCGACGTCCGTCAGTCGGACCAATAGGAGCTGGATGAGAAAATTATGGCTGACACAGACATTTCCGTGGCGTGCATCGGACTGGGGCGGATGGGCGCTGGAATAGCGCACAATATCCAACGTGCTGGTTTCCGGTTGATCGTATACAACCGCACCCACGAAAAGACGGAGCCGTTCATCGCGTCCGGAGCAGCGTTAGCGCGCACGCCAAGAGAAGCCGCTCAAGAGGCGGATGTAGTCGTCACGTCGTTGATGGATGACGCATCTGTGCTCGAGGTCGTCGACGGCGCGGACGGCGTCCTGGCTGGTATGCGCCCTGGTGCAGTTCACGCCGGCACGACCACGACTTCCCCAAATCTCAGCACTCGGCTGGCAGAATTGCATGCGTCTCAGGGCAGCGAGTATGTCGCGGCTCACGTGCTGGGGCGCCCGGATGCCGCCGCCGCGGGCAAGCTCATCACGCTTATCGCTGGAACGGCCGAAGCGATCGAGCGTGCCCGGCAAGTGATTGATACATATTCCGTTGGCGTGATTCTCCTGGGAGAGGATCCTGCGCTGGCGTCGAGCATGAAGCTGGCGGGAAATTTCTTTCTCGCTGGATTACTCGAGGTCATTGGGGAGGCATTTGCTTTTGCCAAGGGAAGGGGAGTCCTCGGCCCCTTTAGCGAAATGTTGAAGGCTTTCTTGCCAGGCTCGCAGGAATATCTGGATCGAATTCGCATCTCTGACTTCGATCGTGCGGGCTTTACACTAGATGCCGGGCTGAAGGACATCCGCCTGATTCTCGACGCTGCCGCCGAAGTGAGGGTCCCATTGCCGTGCGGCAGTCTCATCAAGGACAAGTGCATCGTCGCGCGGGAGCGCGGGCTTAATCAGTGCGACTGGTCGGTTTTCACGGCAATCTCGCCACCCGATGCCAGTTAGTTGCGGCTGGTGGGGTGATTTCCCAGGCGGCGAATTTCTCAGCCCGAGTTGTTATTCGCGGATCGTCCGTTCAAAGAAACCTCTCTACGCTCGGAGCAAACCAATCGCGTCAATCTCGTGCTGTCGACTCTGCTATCTTGGCAATGTGTCGGAGGTGGCGTTGCAAGATCAAGCCCTAGAAATGCTCCGCGGCCAGCTCGCTGACATCATTTTGGGCGCAGTTTTCCTGTTCATCGCTTCACAGATGTGGGGGGCTTGCTCGATTGCTGCCATTCGTCGGCAGAGCGGAGTGGGCCTCTTTATCTGGCTAGGAATCTGGAGCGCGATATACGGAATCGGGCTGCTGACTCAGTCGCCGGCTGTTGTTGCGGCTCTGCCGCCGTCCATTCAGAGGAGCGTTCCCTATGTCACCGCTGGGATCGCATACCTTACCCTCGTTGTTGGATTGTGTGCCTTTCTGGAATTAAGCCTGGGAATAGTTCGCCTTCTCATCAAGATCCTCATCTTTGCCGGGATAGCGATCGCTTTTGCCGGCATTGGCTGGTTCGTGTTCGGCGGATCGCGCGACAAGTTCATCCCATACAACACCCTCATCGCGGTTTGCGGCCTGCTTATTCTCGTGACGGTCATCGCCGTGAAGAAACTGTCTGACCGCTTTATGGTGCTCCTTAACCGCCGCGTTCTCGCCGCTGGCACGCTGGTATTCGCCCTTGAGGCCCTCTGGCGCAACCTGTCGCGCAACCTGCATTACCAGACTCCACGGGTTCTCGGCCATCTGGCTTTTGCCGTGTTCCTGCTCTCGTTCGCCATAGCCGCCGTGCAAATGATCTCTGCCAACGAGCGTCGCTTGTTGTCGATTGACAAGGAACTGGAGGTTGCGCGGCAGTTGCAGTTCTCCATTTTGCCCACCGCCATTCCGGAAATCCAAAACGTCCGAATTGCAGTTTGCTATCGGCCGATGACGGCGGTGGCCGGTGATTTCTACGAATTCGTCTGCGCGGATGGAAACCGGATTGGATTCCTGGTTGCGGACGTGACAGGACACGGCGTGCCAGCGGCCTTGATCGCTTCGATGATTAAGGTAGCGACGCAGTCGGTGGAAGCCTGTGCCCATGACCCGCGGGAGGTATTGCGTGGGTTGAACCGCATCCTGTTCAAGCAACTCCATGAGCAATACGTCTCGGCGGCGTATTTATGGGTGGATACGGAGCACGGCAAGGCTTGGTATTCGGCGGCTGGTCATCCGCCGCTGCTGCGCTGGAGGGACGGCAGGCTGGAGCGCATCGAAAGCAATGGCCTATTGTTTGGGATCGTCCCGGACCCCGACTACCCTGTTTGTGACCTATCGATCCATACGGGCGACCGATTTCTGCTTTGCACGGATGGAGTGATCGAACCCCAGAATGCCCGCGGCGATTCCTTTGGCGACAAGAAGCTCGAAGAGGTCGTTCGCAACAATCAGTCGCGCCCAGCGTCCGAGCTGTCGGATCAACTACTCTCCGAAATACGCCTTTGGCGGCCCGCGTCGCTAGCCCAGCAGGACGACATCACGCTTATCGTCATCGACGTAGTTTAAGTCACGACCAATCCTGTGACCCAAAAGGAAATTTCGGGCCTGAATCCTTATTAACCGTGCCAAACCGGACAATTTGAGGCTAGTGCTCAAGCTGCGTGGTTCCGTCCGGCCCCCAAAAAATCGTTTGCATACACGGCGTCACTGCACACGATAGTCGTCGAGACGGAAAGGCCGCTTAGGGTTGGTGGGGTCGATGGGGTCCGGTCGAAAGACAAGCCATGCCAATAACCCCCAGGGGAAAAAGAGGACAACGGCGAGCGAAACCAACAGCGGGGACTTGCCCCTGAGCTTTGCGTCCGCTACTGACCAAGGGATCAAGAACAAGGCCAAGACGAATGGAGACAGGACAAAGAACCAAACGATACCATTCAAGAGGGCAACCACCATGTTGAACTAGCCTCCAGGCACGTCAGGATGCTCCACGTTGTCGCGACAGCCCCGTCACTCATATAACCCGCCACACCAGCTCGCTATTCCCGTCAAGTGTTTAACCGCATTCCCGGTACCTTCCGTACCAGCCTCCGCATGGACGATTACCCGTTTTAGGACCTGACGTGATCCCCTCTGAATCCTCCGGGAAAAAGGATTGCTCGTCGCGAAAGTCGCGCTATCGCGTAAGAGAATCATAGGCGATTCGCAGCGGCGCACTTGACAGGCGCAACAACCCTTTGTAAGGCGTATACAGTTCAAGGATCAAAAAAATTGCACCGGACACGCACAGCGCAGTTACAAAAAAGGTCGTTACTGACACCGCATTCGCCCTTGAAAACAGCCCCAAACTCACGAAAATACTCGTGATCCAAAGAATCATCACGACTAGCATCGGTTGCAGTATCGTTGTGGCGCTCTGTGCAACAAATAGCCAGCGTAGCTGTGCTAGATTCCGAAGCAGGCCTAGGGCTTCAGACTGCTTCCTCCGATGCTCCTCATCCTTAGGTGCGAGAGCTCGAAGCTGGTCATAAAGTTCTTGGATTTGGTCTGCTTTCGGCGAGAGCTTCCAGCTCTCAGCTCGCTCGTTGGGCCAGTTTTCCGCTAAAGCCCGCTCGACGGCCAATCGCAACGATTCTTGGACTCCGTTCGCTTCTGGCCCGTAGTGCTGAAGGAGCTCGCCCAAAAGGGCCACGTTCGCCGACATCTGCGTGAGGTCGTTGCTCTGTGTGTCGTAGTAAGTCTTCGCCGAACCAATCAGCAGCCCCAGGGTTATCCCTGTAAGCGTTCCCACCAACGCCATGGCTAACCTTACTACCTCTTTGTTCTGCTCACTTAGGTGATGTTTGGGCAATCTGGCACCGAGAAGCGCCCCGAGCAGTGCGCCGCAGAAGAAAAACCCAAAGGCGCATAGAGTGATTGCGATGGAACTCATGTTACCAGGCCACTTTACATCGTTCGCAGCCGCCAGGAACTGTCAATTGAGACAGCAACTACGACTGAATGACCTTCATATTGAGGCCTTGAGATTTGCGGGAGGTCTTGGTTAACCGTAAAACCGAACAATTGTGTACGAAGCTAGGCCGCACGCAAAGAGCTAGAATGTTAGTCTGATGGCGGCGATGAGCAACTTGAACCAGACAGTCTTCCTAACCGCTTTGCTGTCGGGCGACATTCTGCCGGTCGCTAGCTTTCTGGTTGCACGCCTAAACTGGCGACCAGACCTGCCGCCACACAACTTTCGGACTCGTTCTCTCGATGTGCTTTTGCACCCTGCAAAATACGTTACGCTAAAGGCGCTCCCGGTGACGAGGAGCCTACAAGTGCTCGGCGGATTGCTGCTGGCCCTCGCGGTCGCAGTAATCGCGCAAAGCGTTCCTAGATTTTGCGCATTAATTTGTTGAGGAAAAACAGCCTCGCCCGGGACCTTGGACGCAGAACATGGTAAGTTCGCCTTAGCAAGATTCACGCGAGGACGAAATGCGGGCTCGTTTGGCAAAAGCCGTGCGCGACAGCTTCGCGCACACGATGCAGGCAGAGCTTCCTCAATTTGTGCTGTTACGATCTAAGCCTGTACCGCCAGGCGACTCCCTTTACTTCTGGGATCTCTCTTGTACGAACTTTTCCGGTAACGACTTACCAGGCAGGTTGATAACTACCGGGTTTGCCTGTCACTAGGTCCAGATCAAAATATTCTGGACCCGGATCGCAAAAAAAAACTCTTGACACGATATATCTGCTATTGATATATCGACAGTGGACATACCAATGCCTACTGCCAATCGCGTTCCAGATGATCTGCAGCACCTGCTCCCCCTGACTCCTGCGGTCTTTTTTATTCTTTTCGCGCTGGCCGACGGGGAGAAGCACGGCTACGCCATTATGCAGAGTGTCTCCCGAATCACTGACAAGCAGTTCCGTATGGGCCCTGGCACGCTCTATACGACCATCCAGAGGCTGCTCGATCTAGGCTTGATTAAAGAAACGGAGAGTGCCGGTGGTCAATCCGACCACGAAAACCGGCGGAGGTACTACAAGCTGACCCGCACGGGAAGAGCAGTCCTCGCCGCCGACCTCAGCCGGATGGAATCTGTGGTGCGCTTGGCACGTGACAAGAAGCTGGTGCCGAAAACATCGGAGTGACGTTATGAGTAGCGCTGGTCGAGCAAGCTGTGGCCTCTACAAAATGCTTTTGTTCGCGTATCCGAGCGATTTTCGCTTGCGCTTCGGGAGCGAGATGGTGACGACGTTCTCTGACCTCATCTGCGACGAGTGGGCCCAGAACGGTCTGCCGGGAGTCGCTCGAACGTGGTGGTCCGCCCTCGGAGAAGTGTTTTCTGCCGCTGTGCCGCTTCACCTACAAAGCCCAATTGTGGTTGCCGCCTCGCTCGGGCTGCTTTCGTCGGTTGCCCTGTTTGCTGCGATATTTTACGAAATGACGCACGTGTGCGGTGAATAGTTAACTGGTTCAGCGGCTCAAAGAGGTTGTCTGGTGTTGCTTCGGGTAGAGAAGTGCTCGATTGAGAAATGAAGATGAATCTTAGCTATCCCTGCCCCAGCCAGAAAAAATGCAGGGAGCAATTTCGACCAGATCCGCTTTTTTCAGAGCGCCCGTATTTCTGCTCTGCCAGAGCGAATTTGGGAATCAATTACAGCTCGCAATCCCATTCTGAGGATAACAGCCATGAAAAAGTCATACTTGTTTGCGGACCTTCTGCTGGGCGCAATGCTTTCAGCGGTGGCGCTCTGCACGCCCAATGTCACTGGCAAGTGGTCAGGAACTTTGCAAATGGATGGGGAAAATGACGCCAAGCCTGCCTACTCCATCTTCAAGCAAGACGGAAACAAATTGTCAGGAAGCGTCGGACCAAACGAGAGCGAGCAAGACTCGTTTGAAGGCGGGAAGGTGGATGGTGACACACTAACGTTTGACGTTCCACAGGGGCCAAATGGTGAAGGCTCAATTCACGTTGAAATGCACGTGAAAGGAGATCAGATGACAGGGCGAGCCACGTGGAGCGGACCACCACCGCATAGCGGGTCAGGGAAAATTTCCCTGAAACGCGTGGTCGAAAAGTAAAAGCGCGGTTTGCTTCGAGAATTGCTCAGCCATACAGCAGGCGTAACCGTCGGCGGCTATGAGCGCTATCCTGCTGGAGCGAAGGTCCCAACACTTGTCCAGGTCCATAATGGCGAGAGCCCGGCAAAGTCAGCCCCAGTAACGTCGACCGAGTCGCTAGAGCTCCCGGTAAACCGCCAAACCGGAGTAGTTGGTTTGGCGCAGCTGACTTTACCGGTTAGCAAAACCGGAGAAGTGGTTTTTGCGGAGCTGACTTTCCCAGTTTGCCGGGGAGACTTGAAACGACTCAGGCGCGTGGCGCCAGCTGCTACTTTGCCTGTGGCGCCTCCACCATATGTTCTGCTAGTGCAACCCACTGTCCCTGGCGGCGAATATACGTCACCGTGTAGCGAGCAACCTCGGTGAACGGAACACCCTTTTTCGTCCCCCGCTCCGTGTCGGTTCCAACAACGACCGCCGTATCGCCATCGATGATCACCGTTCGGTCCGTCAGCGTCTGCGATTCCGTAGGATCAACGTCGCCACTCACAATTCCCTTGATAAAGGCTTCTTTCTCGTAGGGCTTGCCCGCACCAAAGCTCGCGACGAATTTGTCATCCAGAATCCGCCGAAGCGTTGCTTCATCGTGCCTGATCTCTGCCTCCACCCACTCCTTTTCGAGGTTCAGCACCTGTTGCTTTGCGTCTTGCGTCAGAGTGTTGGGATTGGTTTGCTTCTTATCGGACGACTGCTGCGCATCTGCTGGCAACACGCATGCGAGCAGAAAACAGAAGCAGACGCCAGGGCACTTCCTCATGGCAGTTGACCTCCGGGTTAGCTCTACAGACGTTTTGCGACTGGCAAGATTGCACCAATCTTAGTTTGGAGACTCAAAGCGAGTCAATGAAACTTAGGACCTCCGGACAACCGCAAGGCAAACTGTGCTTGGTAAACGCATTACCGCTGAAGTTGGTACTGACGGAGTGCGGACCGTGAGTTAGCCAGTAGGCGGGTGGGTAGGCAACTTCTCATCTCGGTGGCCGTTCGCACAAGGCAGTTTCAGTCCACGGGTAGAATTGCGATCCCCTCGCCGCAGCCTTGAACTGTCCGCCAATTGTTTTTCCTTCATCATCAATCGCTGCTTGGGTTAGCGAACAGATGTGGTTACGGGGGAATCCGGCGAACTGTAAACCATTTCGCCATCGACCAACGTCATAAGGCATTTCAGCTCTTTTATCTGGTCGGTGGGAATTGCATAGAGGTCGCGATCCCAGATAGCGATGTCAGCTTTTTTGCCTACCTCAAGCGTTCCGACTTTGTTTTCCAAGAACATCTGGCGCGATCCCCAGGCGGTGTAGCTGCGGAGGGCGGTGTGAACGTCCACGGCTTCCATCACTCCGAAGGGATGCGGGCCGAAGGTGCCTTTGGCGGTTTGGCGAGCTGCGGAGGCCCACAGTCCGTAGCGGGCGGCAACGGGGGTGACGAAGTAGTCTGACCCGCCGGACCACAGAATGCCACGGGACTGCAGTGTCTTAAGCGGCTCTAGCTGCAGCCCGCGTTTCGGACCGTAGTTGGCCGCGTAGTTATCGCCGATCCACCAAAGGAATCCGGGCTGCATCTCCGGGTAGCCGGCATCATATTTCTTTTGCAGGTTGGCCATCACTTCGAGTGCATGCGACGTAGGCAGGTTGGCGTGGATAATGCTGTGGCGCAGGCCAGCATGTGGTTGCTCCTGCTCGACAAGCGCGTAGGTGTCCACGACCCAGTCCATGGCGCGATCGCCAACGGCATGGGTTCCCACTGGCACGCCGTTCTGGTGAAACAGGCGGACCATTTCCCGATAAACCCCAGGGTCAACTTGTGGATACCCGCGATTACCCGCCCCCGAACTTGTAACATCTGGTGTCGTGCCGTCGCGCAACCAATCGTCATACACCCATCCCGTGCGGGCGCCGCCAGACCCGTCCATGAGGATTTTCGCGCCGCAGGAAAGCAGCCGATCGTCGCCGAGACTCTCGGGCACGCGTGGGACAGATTTGATCTCGACCAGCGTTTTGCGCGCCGACTCGAGCGTTGAACCCGCCCACCACAGAACGCAGATGCGCTCTTTGAGCTGTCCCTGGTCGAGGAGCGACTTGTAGGCATCCCACTGGAGCCGGGTAATGCCCGGGTCTTTGACCGCGGTCATTCCTTCACTGTGCAAAACCTTCTGGATATAGAGGATACCTTGGCGCATCTGCTCGGGAGTAGTTGGCGGGATGAGCCGCTCGACAGGCTCCATGGCCACTTCTTTGAGGACGCCGGTGGGGTTGCCATGGGCGTCACGGTCGATCGTGCCGGCGGTGGGGTCGGCCGTGGCCCGAGTGATGTGCGCTAGTTTGAGGGCAAACGAATTGGCAACTCCATAATGACCGGTGGTATGCGAGAGCCAAACGGGATTGTTGGGGGCCACGGCATCGAGATCGGCCGCGGTGACGTAGCGTCGTTCAGCGAGCTTGCCTTCATCCCAGCCCAAGCCAGTGACCCATTCGCCGGGCTTGACGAGTGCGATCTTGGCCTTTACTCGCGCCACGATTTCCGGCACCGAAGTGGCGTCAGAAAGCTTCACGCCGTAAAGTTCTTCCACGCCTCCCTGCGCAATATGCGCATGTGTATCAATAAGGCCAGGCGTGGCCGTGTGCCCGTGAAGGTCGATAATGCGCATCCCAGGTCCATTGCCCCCGAATTCCAGGACTTCCGCGTCGGTCCCGACTTTGACAATGATGCCGTGGCGAATGGCTATTGCTTGCGCTACAGAGTCACTGCCATCGGCGGTGAGGATGTGGCCGTGGAGCAAGATGAGGTCAGCGTTGGGGCTTTGCGCGAGCAGGACTCGACTCAGCAGCAAAGTGGCAAGCAGGGCGCACGTCGACCTGAGTTTGCATTGCATGGACATCGTCAAATTCTCCTAGGACGGTAGCTTAAACCACTATATCGATTCTGGGACAAGCAAGTCCGCATAAATGCACCGAATTACAGGTCTGACAGTGACGTCTGGCAGCTTCACAAGAATCGCAGACTCTCAGATTGGATTTGAGAGAACCGGCGAGCCTGGTTTGCGCTGGACCTGTTGACGGAGATAGAGCGGACGGGATTGTCACTCGCTCCTGGTCAGTCCTTCTCATTCAAGAAACCGCTGGCTCTCGCTGACCGGACAGAACTCTCCAACATTGAAGTTGCACCCGAGGGGTCGCCTCTCCCTTGACCACAGTCCATTTATTCTATATTGTATATGAAATGTTAAAGCGAGATTATCTCGGTGAATTCGAGCATATCGTCCTCCTGGCCGTGCTGCGTCTTAGTAAAGAAGCCTATGGGGTAACTGTCCGGCGGGAGATCGAGGCGTGGACGGGCCACGGAGTTTCCATCGGCGCTGTTTATGCTACGTTGGATCGTCCGGAGGGAAAGGGATACGTGCAATCCCACGCAGGATATCCGACCCCGGAAAGAGGTGGACGTTCGAAGCGTTTCTTCAATATTACGAGTAAAGGGGCAACCGGCGTAAACCGGACGCAACGTGCACTCCAGAGCATGATCAAGGGCCTTGATTTCGTCGCGAGGCAGCCATGAGGTCCAGAACGCCCTGCCTTCGGCCGCCCTTGATTGCAAGTTGGCTCATCGGTTTGTTCACTTCGGGCGCGCACGAAGATGCAATCTCAGGAGACCTTCTTGAAGAATTCTCAGACCTCGCGTCAAAATCGGGACTTCCGTACGCCCGCCGCTGGTATTGGCGGCAAAGCATCAAGACCGTCGGCAACCTTATGGGTACCGGCTTGCGTACTGCACCGTGGCTGATCGCCAGCACGGTAATTGGCGGATATTTGATGTTGCAGTTAGCGCTTGGCTTCGCGTTGCCAGAGTTGTTGATCGATGCGGTCATTGAGCTCCGCTGGCATCACGTGGTCCCTTACTATACGCAGCGCGAAATGGACGCTTATATGTTCTGGTTCGGTACCGCGGTAATGATCGGATATCTCCTTGTCCCACTGTTCGTTGGTTGTATCGTTGCGACCGTCGCCAAAGCAAGGGAGATGATTGCCACAGTAACGCTCAGCGTCTTCCTTTTCGCACGGACCGTCGTGGCGTGGTTCAATTTGGCGAGACATCGGCCAGAACTCCCCCAGCTCCCAATCATGGCTTTGGTCGGTATACTCCTCGTTCTAATCGGCGGGGTAATGGTGCGGGAAGTTAGACGTGTTGCGCGAGGTCGGCGCTCAAATCTGGCCGCTCCCTGATCAACCGCCTATCGAAGTTGCTTTCGGGCAAGGAAGTCTTCCAGTTTGAAAAGTCCCGAAGCGGACTATTTCTCTAATAATTCTAGCCATCTGGTGATGACGGCGCGCAAAGCCTTCTCCTTGGAACTCACATCCTTCACGTTGTAAAACATCGCTAAGCGCCTCCCGTCCGCATAGTCGCCTTCAAGCAATCCGGACGAGTCCTTGACTTTCGCTCCACTCGGAAATACCAGCCGGATGCACTCCTTCCTCAACAAATTGAATACCACGATGTATCGCCTGTACTCTTTCGGATTTGTCGGCGTCATTGCTCCAGAATAAAAGAATGTAGGTGCATTCCACTTGACCTCCTCTCCAATTTCGCCATCGATGCTCAGGATGATTCGGCGCAAAGTCTTAACTACTTGCGCAAGGGGATGCTTGAGATTGGCCACATACGCATCGACTTTCTCCGGCTCCGAAGCTTTGGTAACCAATTCGCTTACCTTTGTCATGGTCCTACGCCGCCGCAGCTTTTTAGCACCATTTGTCATTGCTATATAGTATTACGCTTTTTTATGACGGCTCCCTTCCAGGCGACCGCCGTGGGATCAGTTGTCTTTTCATGCCGTGACTGTTAAACCTGTAGCGCGGCTAGGCCACACGATGATTCGCGTACCGGCCACCGAAGAGGAACTGAAGAAGTCTCCTCCGAAGCCACGGGTGTGAAACACGTCGGAAAGCTAAGGCGTTTATAAAGGACCTCGAGCGAATTGACCGGATCATCGAAGAAGAGTTCGAGAAGGTCGATCTTGAGATCTGGGAGTTAAAGGAGCCTGGTTAATTCTGGACTCCTCACCGACAACGATTTGGAGGAATTGTGCGCCTTCCAAGCCCTCGCATTCTGCTAATCGCTTTTCTGTCCGCGGCGCTATCGACCATCTTTTTGCTTCTCCAATTGCACGCGAGCCCTCAGAACTATAGTCCCATTCCCACACAACTCCCCGGCCACGATGCGATTCTCATGGGCACCGATTGGTACCCCGAGCAATGGCCCGCGTCTCGATGGGAAACGGATGTCAGCATGATGGAAGCCGCTCATCTCGCGGTCATTCGCCTTGCTGGATTCGCCTGGAGCCGTATGGAGCCCTCCGAAGGTCACTATGACTTCGAATGGCTCGACCACGCCATCCGTCTGGCCGAAAAGCATCATCTTCTCGTTATCCTCGACACTCCCAGTGCGGCGCCGCCCGCCTGGCTTACTCTCAAATATCCGGAGACGCTTCGCATGGAAAAAGACGGACGCCGCGTCACGCACGGCAATCGCGCGCAAGGCTCCGTCACCTCCGCGCGGTATCGCGAATTCTGCAGGCGTATTGCAACCGAGATGGCTCGGCGCTACGGCCACGACCCCAATGTCATCGGCTGGCAAATTGACAACGAGTACGGCTACTCGGAAATGTCCTTTGACGACGACGCCAGGCACCAATTCCGCGATTGGCTTAAAGCCAAGTACAAATCTCTCGACTCTCTCAATCAGCAGTGGACGGCCGCCTACTGGAGCGAAACCTACGACAAGTGGGCGGAAATCCCGATCCCCGACATCCCTCACAATCCCGGCCTCATGCTGGATTGGAAACGCTTCGTCACCTTTGCCTGGGCGAGCTATCAACAGAATCAAATCGACGCCATCCGCCCGCTAGCCGACCCTCGTCAGTTCATCACCGGCAATTTCATGGGCTACACCTTCGATGGCTTCGATCACTACACGCTCGCGCGTTCGCTCACGTTCGTTGCTTGGGACGATTACGTCGGCACCGGGCATCTTGATCCCGACAAGAACGGCATCAGCCACGACACCATGCGCGGCCTCCAGCAACAGAATTTTTGGGTTATCGAAACACAGCCAGGTTTCGTGAATTGGTCGAACCTGAACAATGCTCTTAACAAAGGCGAAGTTCGCGCGATGGCCTGGCATGACATCGGCCACGGCGCCGACGCAGTCAGCTATTGGCAATGGCGCAGCGCGCTAAATGGCCAGGAGGAAATGCACGGCACTCTGGTGGGCCCGGACGGTCAGCCAGAACCGGTTCTCGCCGAAGTCACGCAGACGGCAGCCGAATTCGCACAGGTTCAAAGTGCGTTTCGGAACACGCGCGTCGTCTCCGATGTCGCGCTCCTTCACGACTACGAAAGCCGCTGGGCCATCAATTGGCAGATTCACACTTCGCGCTACGACCCGTTCAACATCCTCAAGACCTACTACCAAACCATCCGCAAGATTTCGCAGTCACTGGACATCATCAGCCCAGACGTTCCTCTGGACCAATACAAGCTCGTTGTCGCTCCCAGCCTCAATCTCATTCCTAAAGAACGCGCCGCTCATCTCGCTGACTACGTCAAAAATGGCGGCCACCTCGTTCTCGGCCCGCGCTCGGGCATGAAGGACGAATTCAACGCCCTTCTCCCGCTGCGTCAGCCCGGCTATCTGAACGACGCGCTCGGCGGCCGCGTCGAACAGTTTTACGCCCTAGAGCGCGACGCCCCGGTCAGCGGCTCGCTCGGCTCCGGCACTGCCACGATTTGGGCCGAGCAACTCAAAGCCACGGCACCAGACGCCGAAGTTCCTTTGCGCTACGGAGGCAGCAACGGGTGGCTCGACGGCCAGCCCTGCATCATCACTCATCCCTTCGGCAAGGGACGCATCACCTACATCGGCACCATCCTCGATCCCAATCTCATGACCGCGCTCGCGCAGTGGATGGCCAGCGTTAGCGGCGTCACTCCCGTCTTCGGTCCTGTCCCGGACGGCATCGAAGTCAACCGCCGCGTCGGTCCCGAGTCCACCGTCTTTGTCCTCGTCAATTTCAACCCCGAAAAGCAAATCGTTCCTCTCCCTCGACCGATGAAGTCCATCCTCCGTCAACCCGACCCGCCGGACGAGCCACAACTCACGCAACCCGATACCGCTCAAGCCGAAGTCACCGAAGTCGAACTCTCCCGCTACGGTGTCGTCATCCTCCTCGACCAACGCAAACCCTAGCGCAATTCGTCACTGTGCGGATCCGCTCCGCATTAACTTTCGGCGGAGGTAAACGACAACTGCGTGCGGGTTCCCGGTGATGGTATACGCTGTTGGAACCCCGGCGGGCTGAGCGCGACAAATGGAGCGTCAAGAGTTCACGTTGAGGCAGCGTCGCTCCCCGGCCTTCGCGCCGTGCCTCGAAACTCGTACTCGATCTGCTCCAGCGTCCTTCCCTTCGTTTCCGGCACGCACCAAAACACAAAAAGAAGGCCCGCGAGACAAACCACAGCATAGATCCAAAATGTCCGGGCGGGACCGAGGATCCGATGGAGAATTGGAAAAGTGAACGTCAGAAGGAAAGAGGCAACCCAAAGCGCCGACACTGAAACTGAAACCGCAAACCCGCGCACGCGATTGGGAAAGATTTCCGAGATCAAAACCCAAGTCACCGGCGCAAGCGAGAGCGCGTAGCACGCAATGGTGAAGAGGGTAAGCAGCAGTACCGGGAAGCCCTTGGCCCCGGAACGGTAAGCCAAGCCGAGTACGGCGTGCGACAAAGCGATTCCTGCGCAGCCAAACAGCATTAGAGCCCGGCGACCAAACCTGTCTACCAGGCCCAACGCCACCAAAGTGAACACGAGGTTGATGGTTCCGGTGATCACAATGTTGAAAAGAATGCTGCTGACTCCGTATCCTGCGTTGCGGTAGACCTCCTCCGCATAGTTGAAGATGATGTTGATTCCGCTCCACTGCTGGAGAACCGCCAGACACACTCCAATTGATAAGAGCTTCAAGATGTATGGGGTGCGAAGCTCACGCCGGAGAGCAACGCTTTCCGCGCCTGTGTCGAGAGTGGCTTGAATTTCTGCAATTGTTTCGTCGCCGTACTCTTCTCCGCCAATGCGCGCCAACGTACCGCGAGCACGCTGATTTGCCCCAATCTTCACGAGCCAACGTGGACTCTCCGGAATAAACATCGCGGCGAAAAAGAAAATCAACGAAGGCGCTGCCACAGCGGTGAACATCCAGCGCCAGCCATATTGCCCATTCCACGATTGGCGAATCAGCTCCGCAGTGGCGCCTTCGGGAACGGGGTCCGCAATCAACCAGTTGACAATTTGCGCCGCCAAAATTCCTACGACAATAGTCAACTGATTCAAGGTCACCAGCCGTCCGCGCCAGGGCGCAGGGCTAACCTCGGCAATATAGGTTGGGGAGATATTGGAGGCGATGCCGATGGCCACTCCGCCCGCAATCCGCCAGCTAACAAATGACGAAAAGCTGTGGGCCCACGCCGTAAGGAGAGAAGACACGACAAAAAGGAGCGCCGACAGGATCAGCAGTTTCTTTCGCCCAAAGCGGTCGCTGATGCTTCCTGAAACGATGGAGCCGACAAGACAGCCGATGAGAGCGCAACTATTTGCCCAACCGATGCTGCTTTCTGACACGAGTTGGAAGTACTTTTCGTAGAACGGCTTGGCCCCACCGATCACCACCCAGTCGTATCCAAACAGCAATCCGCCTAGCGCGCCGACCGAAGAAATGGCCCAAACATACGCCGCATTGTAGCTAGGTGCAGGTTGAGTTTGCGAGTTACGGTAGCCGCTGTCCAAGACGTCTCCTCAGATGCGCATGGTTAGCGGGGAACCGCTCGGCTCAGCCAGTAAGTCCGTAGCCATCGAATGACTTGGGTCGAGACTCAGGACTCGGGCGAGCAGTTCCTGCGCCTTGGCGGCGTCACCAAGCCCCAGCCAGGCTTGCGCCTGCAGGAACAAGGCGGTCACGGTGTTCCGCTTCTGCAGGTCATCTTCGAACAACAGCATCGCTGGAAGAGAGGTCGCAAAATAACCGACTTGGGCGTTTTGCTGGATTAGATTCTCGGCATAGGCGAGTAGTTCACGGAGAAGTTTCTCTGCCTCCCGCGACCTTCCCAGCCGCTTGAGAGCAAGTGCGCTGTAGCAAGTCATTTCCGAAAACAAACGGACCCTCATTTCCCGGAAATCTCCCCCGTGACTCGCTGCCCGTTCCCACCACGTATGCGCGGCGGGAAGGTCGCCAGCCGCCTCACACGCTGTGCCGAGCAGGTAGAAAATGTCGCTTTGATTCGCGAGCAAATGAGCTGCTTCGCCGAGGGTTTCCGGACAATCCAGGGCTGCTTCCATAAACCGGCGGGCCTCGGCTGGTTTGCCATCAGCCAGCGCGCGCCGGCCTAACGCCAATTGTGTACGAACGTACTGGCCCAGTACCAATCCTTCGCCACCTTCCCATGGCTGAAATCTGCGTGACTCGATCACGGCAAGAGCCTTCCGAGGTTGCTTGGTGTCGTTGTAAAGAGTGGCCAGTTCGATCGAAAGGTCATCTCGCAGCCGGACAAGATCCGAGAACTTCTCGAGCTCTTTAAGACGGCGGAGGGGAGACTCTCCCGTCCGTTTCCAGAGCTGGTCACGCTCGTAAAGAACGCGGGCGTCTGTCGGATCGGCCTGGAATGCCTTGTCAAACGCGGCCCGCGCCGCGTCCGACTTGCCGCTTACGTTGAAATACCCAATTCCGAGGTTGCGCCAGACCACTGACCAAGAGGGATCCAGGTGGGCAGACTCTTCCCAGAGTGCAATCGCCTCATCATGTCTGAGGCGGTCATAGACTAGATTGCCAAGGTAATAGGCGGCGCGCGCATCGCGTGGATTGCCAGCAATCGCGGCCTCGAGAGCAATCATTTCCTCCAACCTGTTCGGGAAGCAGTAACGGGGGTCAGCTTCCGCCGCCTCGGCATACGCCTTCTTCGC
>DATAIH010000252.1:0-3817 GCA_036262755.1 Candidatus Acidiferrum sp. | reverse complement strand
GATACACCGGAGAGGTTCCTCTCGACGACGTTCGCTCTGAATTTTCCATGAAGTTTGGCACTGAAATTGATGTTTTGGAAATAATGGAAACCGGCGCCGCTGCGTAAGTCCTTTGGAATCTGGAGCGGGCGATGGGAATCGAACCCACGTCCGAAGCTTGGGAAGCTTCTATACTGCCATTGTACGACGCCCGCTCGCTTCTCTAGCTTGCTGATTATACACGACTAAGCGACTGCACGTACAGAACGCCCATTCCGCATATTTTCCAAATTTCCCCTTGGAAAACGCCGCCTGGACCTGATCGAGGGGAATTTCGCCTGTGTAACGTGCCGTCATCGTCGCTGAGCTATGTCCCATCTGCTGGGGAGAAGGGCAGGATTCATCCCGGACAAGCCCCACGCCCGGTTGCATCCGTGACGAAATGGGTGCGTGGCGGCGCGGACGAATGTAGGATTTCAGTCAAGACACCGGTTTCACGCAGCGGAGACCGACGTTTCGAGTGGAATACATGGGCATTCCGGGTTGCGCCCGGAGAGACAGGAGGGCAACTCTAGCGGAATCGTGTACAGCGTATTCTCCGGTCGCATCTCCAACTCCCGCCTACTCGTACCTCAGAGCGACCATGGGATCGACGCGTGTGGCGCGCCGGGCAGGAATGTAGCCGGCCAGAAGCGCGACGATTAGCAGTAGAGTCCCTACAGCTACAAACGTTGCAGGATCGTTCGGCTGAACCTCAAACAGCAGGGATTTAAGCAACCGCGTGCACGCAATTGAGGATGCCAATCCTAGAACCAAACCGATGCAAGCGAGGGCCATTCCCTGCCCTACCACAAGGCGCACCACGGACCCCGTGCTTGCGCCAAGCGCAATCCGGAGACCGAACTCGTTCGATCGTTGGCCCACTGTGTACGCCATCACGCCATAGACGCCAGCTACGGCAAGACACAACGCCAAACCGGCGAAAACCGCAAACAGAAAGGTGCGGAACCGAGGAGCGGCAACACCCTCGGAAAGCATGGCCTCCATCGTCGTAAACTTCATCGGGGCATCCGGATTGGTCTGGTGTGCCAGTTGCCGCAAGGTCTGTTCGAGCAGCCCGGGGTCGCCTGCAGTGCGCACAACCAAGCTCAAAGTCGCGCCGTTGAACCCATGCTGCATATACGGCATGTAGCACTCCGGCATCGGTTCGCTCTGTGGGCCGCCTTGCCTTACGTCACCAACGACACCAACGATCTTCATGCCCTCCGACGAATCGAAGGTACAAAAGATGGTTCTGCCGAGCGGATCTTGGTTGGGAAACGATTTTTGAACCAGCGCCTCATTCACTACTGCAACAAAAGGTCTGTCTAACGTATCGGTGTTGCTGAAGTCGCGTCCGCTCTTCAAGGGTATTCCGAGCGCCGCGAACGTGCCAGGCGCTACAACAGAAAGCACCACGCTAGGCGCACGACTCCAATCCGGTTGCGCTGGCAACTGATCGATGAGATACGCTCCCGTCGAATCCACGTGACCAGGTGGCTCCATCGTCGCTCCGTCGGCCAACACGCCTGGTAGGGTGTCAACTCGATCCAGCATATCTTTGAAGAATTCGCGAGTGCGTGCGATGCTCACGAAGAAGGATCCGGGGACGGTTGCTCGCGCAACGAGCACGTTTTCTGGCCGAAAACCCAAAGCTACGTTGTGCAGGGCTACAAAGCTCTTAATGAGCAGACCCGCTGAGGAGACAAGCGTCACGGCTAGAGCAATTTCAGCCACGACAAGTGCGCCGCGAACGCCGAACATCCGGCCGCCCGTCGCAGTGCGCGTTCCCCCCTGCTTCAGCGCGTCGCTCAATTCTATTTTTGACGCATAGAACGCAGGAACCAAGCCGAAAAGCAGGCTCGTGACCACCGACATTCCAAGGGTGAATCCGAGCACCCACCGATCGATGCCCGTTTCCGCTAGCCGCGGCACGTCCGCGGGAGCTAGCGCCACCAATATTTTCGATCCGAAATACGCGAGCACCAGCCCCAAAAGACCAGCCACGAAAGCCAGCAATAAGCTTTCCGTGACCAACTGGCTTACGATGCGCTTCCGGCTCGCTCCAAGCGCGGCGCGAACAGCGACTTCGCGGGTACGCGCAGTGGCTTTGCCGAGCAACAGGGTAGCGGTATTTGCACACGCTATCAGAAGCAGGACTGTCACGGCCCCCAACAAGAGGTAAAGCATTACGCGAACGTTGCCCACCATTTCATCGCGCAACCTTGTCACGGCAACGCTCCGGCCCCGATTCGTTTCAGGAAACTGCTGCTCCAAACGGCGAGCGATGGTAGTCATCTCCGTTTGCGCCTGTTTGACCGGCACGCCGCCTTTCAGGCGGCCGATGGCAAGGAAGTTGTGCCCTCCACGCGATCCGGGTTCCCCGACCTCCGGCACCCAAATGTCCGTGTTGTTAGGAAACCGGAAACCCTGCGGAAGCACCGCAACAATCGTTCTTGGGTCGGGGCAGCGCACTGTCTGCCCTAGCGCGTGAGGGTCGCCGCCGAAATGGCTCTGCCAATAGGTGTAGCCGATCATCGCGGCTCCGCCCGCACCCCGCTTCATCTCTTCAAGCGTGAAGGAGCGGCCGATCAAAGGCTCAACGGCAAAGACGCGGAAGAAATCAGGACTCACGTTGGTGACTCGGGCGTACTCGGCTGTGGAGCGCCGGATCACCGCCTTTTCACGTGAGGAATAGTAAGCCATCGCCTCAAAGGAGGAACTCTGGTCGTGCCAATCCTGAAAGTCGGGGATCGATACTGGCTCCGAAAGCGCAGTAGCGGCCTCGCGACCCGTCGAGAAGTTGGAGAGAGTGACGATTCGGTCCGGATCACGATAGGAAAGGGGCTTCAAGAGCACGCCATTCACGACGCTGAAAACGGCCGTGTTGGCGCCGATCCCAAGGGCGAGGACGAGCACAGCGGCGGCAGCGAAGCCAGGGTATTTACGCAGCGTGCGAACGCCAAACCGCAAATCCTGAACGAAGTCTTGGATCCAATTAACACGCCGTGCGTCGCGGCATTTCTCCTTGGTCTGCTCGATGCCGCCCAGGTCGAGTCGCGCCCGCCTCTGCGCCTGCCCGGGTCCCATCCCTTTTGCGAGGTATTCCTCGGTTCTTCGTTCGAGGTGATCGCGCAACTCGACATCCAATTCCTGGTCCGCCTGGGCCCGGCGAAACAACGATCGCAACCGCAGTGGAATCGTGTAAACCCAGTGCTCCGGCCGCATTTTCCGGTCCTCCCTCATTGGTATCTCAGAGCGACCATCGGATCGACGCGTATGGCGTGGCGGGCGGGAACGAGTGTGGCTATAAGCCCGAATAATCCAAGCACGGCCACCGCTATCGCAATGGGTACGGGATCGTACGGATTGATTCCGTAAAGCTGACTGCTCAAGACTCGGCTTGTGGCAAGAGACAGCGGTATGCCCAAAATCAGCCCAAACGTGATAAGCAGGAATGCGCCCCGTAGCACGAGGCGAACAACGTCGCCCCGACTAGCGCCGAGCGCCATGCGCACCCCAATCTCGTTGGTGCGGCGTCCGACGTTGTAGGACGTAACTCCATACAGGCCGACGCTGGCCAAAACAAGCGAAAGAATTCCGAAGAGCGATGTGAGTTGTGCAATCAGGCGCTGCTGCCGGAATACGCCCGCCACTTGCTCTCTCAAGGTCTGAATCGAAATGATCGGCAGATTGGGATCCACGGAGGCCATGGCCTGGCGAATCAGCGCGTCGGACACGCCGGCTCCGGGCCTGGTCACAATGAGAATATCATGCAGGAAATGGGAGCCCGGGTCGA
>DATAIH010000251.1:0-17431 GCA_036262755.1 Candidatus Acidiferrum sp. | reverse complement strand
ATGAATTGCGTCTCGATCGAACGGAAAGACGAGCAGGACGAGCACGACGGCAGTCGTAATACTTCCGCGCATGACACGATCCTCCGGTATCTGGTTTCGGAGGGGGATGCCTCTTTCTGAGAAATTGGATGAACGAGTGAGCTAAAGTGATGTCTATTTTTTTGGGCGATTTTCTGTTGGACTGTGACCGTGTGACCGGCGGGCCAGGCGCGCACTTCGATTGCTATCCCATCCGTTGACTCAAAAATCCATCCTTTTGTCGAGCCAAGCATCCAATCTCGCAGAGTCTCGCGGGCCAGGTCTCGGAGCCATGTCGGAAAGCTTTGCGCTCCATTTTGGTGTCTTTCTGCACAGTACAGGCGCTCTTGTCACCGTGGTTTTCTTGCCGACGGGCCTGCCTGCCCGGCAGTACCTGGCAGCTGGCACAAATCTCTTTCCCACGTCAGGTGAAGCTGGCAAAGCGCTCCGACGCGAAGGCCTCCGGCGTGGTCCTTATGCGGGATGGTCGACCCCCAAAAGGAGGGTAGCCTCTGCTGACCAAGGAATTGCAACCTTGCCACCTTACCATGCAGCTCGACGATGCCATCGGCCTGCCCCTGAATCCGGCGCTGCCCCGCGATCCCGCGGTGCGCCAGGTGGCAAGCATCTGCGAGCGCGAGCAAGGCCTTCGCGTTGCACTGGATTCTCCGATTGCAAGAGTTGGAGAGATTCTACCCGCCAGCGGGTGAAACGCGTGCCAGACGAGAAAGGAGAGGGCAGATGACAACGGAAAGCGAGGTAGCGAGGGTTGCTGTAACTGGCCAGCCGGCAAGCCCATGGCAGACGGCGCTAAACAAACTACGGGAATGGGATCCCGTCTGGGCTGAGCGATGCGTGAAGATGACGACCAGTCCCTGGACGGAAGGGGTTTTGGGAACCAAGTTCATCGAGCTGGTTTGTATTGGTCTAAACGCTGGTCCTACAAACCTCAACCCGGACGGAACGCGGCGCCACATCCGGGCCGCTCTCGCGGCGGGAGCGAGCCGCGAAGAGATTTTGTTCGTCCTCAAGGTCGCTTCCGTAATGGCCATTCATTCCTGCATGTTTGGCTCTCCCATTCTTCTGGAGGAAGCCAGTCCAGGTTCCCTGGACGACGCGGGGAAACTGCGGGCCAACCGTTTGCGAGAGGCCGGTCGAGCAATTCCGGCCGTGGAAAAAATGAAGGCCATCGGGAAGTGGAATGAAGAATGGGATTCCCTTCTTTTCTTCAACCCGGTGTGGACCGAGCAGTATATGGAGACCGTCATTGAGCTCTACACGGGAAGCGTGTTTGCGCTAAAGCACCTGGAGCTCCTGTGCCTTGCGTTCAACGCCTCCTACACGCACATGTACGCTCCCGGCACTCGGCGTCACATCAAGAACGCGATGAATGCCGGCGCGACACTCGAAGAGATCATAGAAGTTCTGAAACTCTCCGTGATACAGGGCGTACAAGCTTGCAACCTCGGTGTGCCTATTCTAGCTGAGGAACTGGGTAGCTTTGCCGCGACCCAGAAGACAGAGAGATCATGACTATGAATGAAGGCCCTTATCCGACCGGATTCGACCGGAGTTCGGCGGAGACCCTCGAAGTATGACCGAATTGCAATTCCACGCCGGTCAGATCGTTTCTCATACCAATTCTTGAAAAGCTTGGCGGTGGACGTATGGGCGTGGCTTGCAGGGCGGAATCCCGACAACCGTGACCCTGTCTCCGATATGGAATTCCGAGTCATTGCTGAAATACCGGAGGAGGTCCGCTAACCCGCTTCCATTTCAGGCTGACATTTACTTCGACACGGTTGGCGATCTTGATGAAAGGAATGTTCTTGTTCATGCCGTAGTCTTTGCGATCGAAGGCCATTGTGCCGTCGATGCTCCCGGAGGGTGATCCCTTGCCGTTATCTGTAAGAGTGAGTTTTTCTGACTTCGTGACGCCACGAATGGTAAAGTCGCCTTCCAGGTCGAATGTGTTTGGACCGGTCTGAACGACTTTCGTGGATTTGAAGGTAATCATGGGGGAGTCTTTCGCGTCAAAGAAATCCTTACTCTTCAATTTGTTGTTTTTCATGCCGCTGCCGGTGTTCACACTGTCTGCTTGAATCTCGATCTCTAAAACGCCGCTCCTCACATCCGTAGACGAAAACTTCAAGCTTGCGTTCCACTTGTCAAAGGTACCTTTGATGGGGACCGAAGACTCGACACCAAATTTGATGGTGCTTTCTACGGGTGTAACTTCGTAGACGGGAACCTGCGCACGATTTGCCGAGGGCAATGTGCAAAACGCAAGCAGACACAGAACGAGCATCGGTAAGTCGCGAGTTTTTACTCTCGTAAGATCCCGCTCACCGTTGGCGCGAGACCAGTTCTTTCTTGCTGCAAACCTATTTGGCAACACACTGCGTTTCGATTTCATGGATGCGCTACCTCCCGATATGCTCTCGCATTTTGCTTGATAGACGCGAGGGTTTGCCGTTTGCCCGTCGCAGACCCCACACGAAGTAAAGGCCGACGAAGCCAATTAAAGGGAACAGGGTGTCCCCGCTACTCACTACTTTGCTGTAGCCGTCGCGCTTATGAAAAAGGCCGTAGACCAACCAGGGCTGACGTCCCAGTTCTGCCGTCACCCATCCGAGAGTGTTGGCGATGTAAGCGAAAGGAAGCGCCGGCAGCAAAATCCACAGGAGCCACGTGCTGGATTCTAATCGGCCGCGCCGATTCTGGAACAGGGCATAGGCCATAAGAAGGATGAAGATCGCGCCCAGTGTCATTATAAAGTGAAACGAGTAATACAACAGCTCGATGTTATCGGGCCGCGCAGTTTCCGGATATTCCTCCGGCCCGTGGACATAGCTTTCCGATGCCCGTCTCGAGCAAACGCAGCCTAAGGTAAACGAACGCAGCCGAACGCAATTCATCGCGGAGCTCGTCTTGTGAAGATCGGAAGAACCAAACCACAACGACTTGCGGCAGTTCAAGGTTCCCAGATCATAACTCGGGGGAGTTCGTGCGAGATCGCGACAGTGTCTGTCAGGAGTTGCCTGCAAGGTGGGTTTGATCGGGAGTCGTAACCTTGGTCATGTTTTGCCCCGGCAGAACGAGTACCGTGCCGGCTCAATTTGCGCGCTCCAAGTTTGCATTTTGCCTGGAAAGGATCGCGCGGAGTCCTACGAGAACTAAGTTAGGTTACGGTTTTCGTTGCGGAATAGGGGCAGTCCTTAAGCACGGGGCGGCTACTGTTATGCTTAGAAGAGCGACAAAAAGGAGAAGACGTCAGAATTGGCACCGCTGATTAGCGCACAGGGACTTTCCAAAAGATACGGAAGCGCACCGCTTTTCCAGAACCTTTCCTTCACCGTTTCGGAAGGGGAACGCATCGGTGTGATTGGACCCAACGGGTCCGGCAAATCCACGCTGATCGAGATGCTCTACGGCCGCGTGAAGCCGGATGGCGGGGATGTCGCCGTACGCAAGGGAACGCGGATCAGCTGCGTGACGCAGATATCCGAGTTTTCGCCGGGCGTAACGGTGCGCGGCGTGATTGAAGCCGCACTGGAGCGAGCGGGCGTACCGGAAGAGGAACGCGCTGCGGCATTCGCGGAGACGCTTGGGCGGGCACGGTTTACCGCTTTGGATGCGTTCGCGGCGCAGCTTTCGGGCGGCTGGAAAAAGCGACTGGCGATTGCGGAAGCGCTGGTGCAGCGGCCGGATATCCTGCTGCTGGACGAACCTACGAACCATCTGGACTTCGCGGGAATTAGCTGGCTGGAAGGGGTGCTGCAAAGCGCGGGATTTGCATGCGTGGTAGTGACCCATGACCGGTATTTCCTGGAAAATGTCGCAAACGAAATGGTGGAAATCAGTCGCGCGTACGAAGACGGAGCGCTGCGTGTGTCCGGAAATTACAGCAAGTTTTTGGAGGCCAAGGAAGAGTACCTGCATGCGCAACAAAAGCGGCAACAGGCTCTTGAAAACCGTGTGCACACAGAAATCGCCTGGCTGAGGCGAGGGCCAAAAGCACGCACCACGAAATCGAAGGCGCGCATCGACGATGCGCACGAGATGATCGGCGAGCTTGCGGAAATGAAGGCGCGGACGCGGACATCCGCGGCGGAGATTGATTTTTCCGCGACCAGCCGGAAAAGCAGGCAGTTGCTTACGCTGGATGACGTTTCCTACGGGTTTGGCGAGCGGACGCTTATCGCCGGGCTGCACTTTATTGTCACGCAGCGAATGCGCGTGGGGCTGGTGGGGCCGAACGGCAGCGGGAAAACGACGCTGCTGCGTTTGCTGCGCGGGGATATCGAGCCGGCGAAGGGGAAAATTCGCAAGGCGGACGGTTTGCGGATCGTGTACTTCGACCAGAACCGCCAGCTCGATCCGGAAGTTACGCTGCGCCGCGCGCTGGCGCCGGACAGCGATGCGGTGATTTATCAGGAACGGGTGATTCACGTGGCGTCGTGGGCGGAGCGATTTTTGTTTGCGAGCGAGCAGCTAAATCAGTTGGTGGGCCGGCTTTCTGGAGGCGAGCGGGCACGGGTGCTCATTGCGCAGTTGATGCTGCAACCCGCGGACGTGCTGCTGCTCGATGAGCCCACGAATGATTTGGATATTCCGACGCTGGAAATATTGGAAGAGAGTCTCCTGGAATATCACGGGGCGTTGGTACTGGTAACGCACGACCGTTTCCTATTGGATCGCGTTTCGACCGTGGTGCTGGGGCTGGATGGAATGGGCAAGGCCGAGCGGTTTGCGGATTATTCGCAATGGGAGGAATGGCAAAACGCCCAAAAAGCTGCAAAGAAAAGCAGCGGGCTGAAAGATGAGCCGCGGTCAAAGACAGCGGGAAGGGAGAGCACGACGCTTTCGACCGCGCCGAAGAAGCTCTCTTATCAAGAAACCAAGGAATTGGCGGGAATCGAGGGGCGCATCACCGAGGCCGAGCAGCAGCTGCAAATTCGCCACAAGGCGCTGGAGGATCCCGAGGTGATGGGCAATTACGTGCGGCTGCAAAGCGTGCTGGCGGAATTGGCCCACGCGCAGAAGATTGTGGATGCGTTATACGCGCGTTGGGCGGAGCTGGAACAGGAACAAGGATGAAGGATTCGTACTCGATTCACTCGGTGCGGGCGGCCGCGGCGCCGGAGGCCCTGAAGGTGTTCGATTACGGGACGAACTGTCTCGAAATCGTTCACCGAGAGTCTGGCAATGGCAACGCCGTCGGGGTAAGTTCTGGCATAACTTGCACGTTCGAATAGCTCGCTATGGCAGGTAACGTGCTCATATCGCATTCCGATAAGAGAGCACAAATGGGTGGGAAACGAACCGATCTTCTCCGCGGCACACTGGACCTGCTGATCTTGAAAGCGCTGGCACTGGAACCGTTGCATGGAGTCGGTGTCTCCCGACGCGTCACGCAGATTACGGGCGGTGCCTTTCGAGTGAGTTTTGGTTCGCTCTTTCCTTCCTTGCACCGCATGGAAGAGAAGGGTTGGGTGGAGGCCGAATGGCGCGCCTCGGAAAACAATCGCCGGGCCAAGTACTACCGCCTGACCTCCTCCGGTCAGGCACAGCTCAAGGCCGAGGAACGGGATTGGAGCCTGCTGGTCAAGATCATGACGGCGGCGGTCGAATCTGTCTGAGTTCGGGTGAGAGGCATCATGCCAGGCCGAATTGCCAGTTTCTTCCGAAACCTCCTGCGCAAACGCTCGGTCGACGAAGCGCTGAACGATGAGCTGCAATCTACAGTGGAGCTGCTAACCCGGGAGAAGATGAAGGAGGGGTTTTCGCATCCGGAAGCCCGGCGGGAGGCACTCATCGAACTAGGCGGCGTCGAGCAGGTCAAAGAAGAGGTGCGCGCCATTCGTTTGGGCAGTCTCCTTGAGACCTTCGTCCAAGATCTGCGCTTTGGTTTGCGCACCATGGGCAAATCCCCCGGCTTCACCGCCGTTGCAATTCTCACTCTCGCCCTCGGCATCGGCGCCAACACCGCGATTTTCTCGGTCATCAATTCTGTTCTCCTCAGAAACCTGCCCGTCAAAAATCCGCAGCAGCTCGTTTTTCTCACCAATCCCGATGATCAGGGCGGCTGGTTTGGCTTCGTAGACGGCAAACGGAATTTCCTCACCTACGCTGAATTTCAGGAGATCGAACACAAAAATCCCGTCTTCTCCGGGCTTCTCGCGGCGTCCAGCTTCACTACGTCCGCCCCGGTGCAAACCGAAACCTCCGCGCAGACCGCCGAACTCTCCACGGCCGAAGTGAAACTCGTGAGCGGATCCTATTTTTCCTTGCTCGGTGTCGATCCCGTTATCGGCCGCGTATTCACGGGAGAAGTGGACAACGTGCGCGACGCTAATCCCGTAGCGGTCATCAGCTACGGCTTCTGGCAAGACCGTTTCGCTGGTGCGCCTGACGTCGTCGGCCGCAGAATTCGCATCCTCAATACTCATTACACCGTCATCGGCGTTGCCCCGCCGGAATTCCATGGAGAAACCGTTGGCGCCAATCCTGAAATCTTCGTCCCGCTCACCATGCAAAGTGCAATCCTCCCGGGCCGCGACGACCTCTCGCTCGAAACCGATCCTCTTCGCAAGGCCGAATGGCTTCAGGTCATTGGTCGCCTGAAGCCGGGAGTCAGCCTTGCAGAGGCACAAGCTGCAATCAAAGTGGAATTTCAGCAGATGATGGAAGCCCAGGCGGCTGCATTGTCGCAATCCGATAGGCGCGAATTCCTGACTCAGTATCTTCCCGTTGCCGCAGGTGCCCACGGCGCGTCCACGCTGCGCGCTGATTTTGGCAAACCCCTTCAAGTCCTTATGGCCGTCGTATCGCTGATCCTATTGATCGCCTGCGCGAACGTCGCCAACATTCTGCTGGCTCGTTCCGGCGCGAGACAGAGGGAAATCTCCCTGCGCGTCGCTCTAGGTGCAGGCGCTCCCCGCCTCTTCCGCCAACTCCTAACCGAAAGCCTCTTGCTCGCTGCGACCGGTGGCGCAATTGGCCTCCTCCTCGCCCACTGGGCGGACGCTACTCTTCTACGGATGGTTTCGCGCGGTCCTGATACCGTCCCTCTCGATTTGAACCCCGACGCGAGAATTCTGGCCTTCACTGCCGGAATTGCGATTCTGACCGGAATCCTCTTCGGGCTCGCACCCGCTTTTCGGGCCACTCGCATTGACCTCAATTCCGTTCTCAAGAAGACGCCACAAAGCGTCTCAGGCGGGTCTGGTCGAACTAGGCGCGTGCCGATTGGCAAAACTCTCGTGGTAACGCAGGTCGCGTTTTCGCTTCTGCTTCTCGTCGTGGCCGGATTATTTATCCTCAGCTTCCGCAACCTCTCTCAAGTGCGGCTTGGCTACGACGGCGATCATTTGCTGCAGTTTGCAGTCAACCCCGGTACCTACGGTTATCAACGAGCGGAGTTCATTCCGCTTTACACGGATATTCTGCAGCGTATCACTGCCATCCCCGGCGTCTCTGTCGTTTCCCTTACCAGTGACGCCCTCCTTAGTCACACGTATTCCGAAAGCAATATCAGGATCGAAGGTCAAAAAGCCAACGCGGACTCCGACCTGGAGGCGCTGTGGGACTTCGTAGGTCCGAACTTCTTCTCCGCTACGGGCATTCGCATTCGGGCTGGGCGCGGGATCGGTCCAGACGATAGCGGCGATGGTCAGTGTGTGGGCGTTGTCAATGAAGCGTTCGCGCAGAAGTACCTCCCGAATTCAAATCCCATCGGCAAGCGTGTTTTCGTGTCGGACTCAAAACCAGACGGCTTCGAATTTGTGATCGTCGGTGTCGCCGCAGATGCGAAACACAGTGGTGTGCGCGAAAAGCCATTTCCGCGCTTTTACGTGCCCTATTTCAATCATTTCAGTCTCGCCGCAAATGATGGTCCGTCACGCGCAGTCTTCATCGTTCGCACCCTCGGTGCCCCTTCCTCGGTCAGCTCAGCGGTTCGGGGCGCAGTGAAGCAAAGTGCCTCCAATCTGCCGCCGGTCACCATTGGGACGATGGACCAGCGCCTCGCCGATTCTCTGGCCACGGATCGCATGACTGCCGAGCTTTCCGGAGCGTTCGGTGCCCTCGCGATCGTCCTCGTCTGCGTCGGCCTCTATGGAATCATGGCCTACGCTGTTTCGGTGCGGACCCACGAAATCGGTATTAGGATTGCGCTGGGCGCGCGGCGCTCCAGCGTTCTGTGGCTGGTTCTTAGCCAATCGCTGCTGCTGGTACTCATCGGAGCCGCCATCGGTGCGCCCCTGGTTTTCGCGGCTGGGAAGTGGGTCTCCAGCCTGCTGTTCGGCGTGAGACCGACCGACGCCGCCACCCTCCTTGTGCCAATAGTGTTGGTGTTCGTGGTCAGCATCTTCGCCTGCTGTATCCCCGCGCGTCGCGCCATGCGTGTCGACCCGATCGTTGCCCTCCGTTATGAATAAGCCGGTGATAAAAACCGCTCAGGCGCCTGCTAAGTTCGCGGACAAGTTGGTTCCAGTACTTTACAGGGACGATTTTGTCGTTAACCAGGACTGTGGGTGTAGCCCGAAACGGTTGCTGAGCCCGACGGAAGAACCAGCATCAGGCATCCGGATAACGCAGGGCGCTTGCCGGAGCTCATTCCTGTAGTCCCCATGCTCGTCGTTTCATCCGTCCGCAATCACTAAGCCAAACCTGCAAGCGCTACCATGAGCGATACTTGCTGTCCGACCCATGAGAAAAGCCACTCTGTTTCGATTGCATAATACACAGGCTATGCTACATTGCAAGCGCTTGCTCCGTCTTTCGGGAGGATGCTCCGTGCGCTTCGTCCCCGCCTTGGTCCTTTCTGCAGCGCTACCCCTCGCTCCTTTGGCGGTGGCGCAGTCTCTTCAGAATTCCCAATTTCAGCTGGCTTATTCGCCGACCGGCATCACCAGTCTCAAGCACGTTCACGACAAGTACGACACCGACTACATCGCCGCCGCGCGCACCGTTGGCGACCTGCTCATCCGCTACCGCGCTGCCGGCGAGAAAGACTGGGAGAAAGCTTCGGCGGCCGTCTTAAACACCAGTTCGCCCGCCAATTCACAGGAAGTGTCCTTCACCATCGGTAAGCTGGTCCCCACGCTTGCTTCGCTCTCCCGTGCCTCGGCTTCCGTTCGCGGCCCCGTTTTTGCCCTCAACGACCAACTCGTCCCCCGAAATTCTCATGACCCCGCCGTTCCCCGCTTCATTTGGTTTGGCCGAAAAGGCACCACGGAGTGGGTGCAATATGATTTTCCCGGGCCAAAGCAAGTCCACTCAGTCGAGACCTATTGGGCTGTTCACGAAGACGCCGACAACCCGGGCAAGCTGCCCAAGAGTTGGCGCGTCGTGTATCGCGATGGGGACAACTGGGAAGAAGTGCACTCAATTTCGGGTTACCCGTTGAAAACGGATGAAACAAATGAAGCGGCTTTCGCTCCGGTCACCACCTCCGCTCTTCGTCTCGAGGTTCAACTGCAGGAAGGCGCCACGGCTGGCCTCTTCGAATGGGGCGTCAACGGCGAAAGCAGAAAGGTTCGAACCATCCCTGACTTGCAGGCACAGGAAAGCTTCCAACTCCAAGACAGTGCACTGCTCTGGACCATTTCCTTGAAAAACCTGTCTGCGAGTGAACTCGAAATCGGCGACCTGGCGCTGCCCCTTCCGTTCAACACGCAGTATGTGTGGGACAAGACCGAAACGTACACGAAGAGACTAATCCCGCATTGGCTCATCGCCGGCAATGGCTCGTTTCTTTTTTGGATGCGTACGAACACGGAAGGCCCCTATCTGGTCATGACTCCGGTCGGCCGTTCCAAGCTCGAGTACTTTGAGCCGCAAGGTTTTGGGCGGGGGACGGCGTATTACATCCATTCCGAGGCAAGCGCGGCGGAGTTGCGGGCGAAAGGAGGCACCTGGCGGCTGCCAAACACAGGGCTGGTTCTCAAAGCCCGCGGTCAACCGGGAGATTCAGCAAAGTATCAGTTTCGTTTTAGGTGGGCCGAAGATTACAACGCGGTACGGGATGTCCTATATGAAGGCCTATTCGATATCAACGTCGTTCCGGGGATGACGGTGCCAATGGATTTAACCGCGATGTTTTCGCTCCGCACGCGCAACGCAATCAAGGCGATCATCCCCGAACATCCCGAGTCAACGAGAGTCGAATACCTCGGTGAACACGGCAAAGATGTGCACGTCTATAAAGTCCAGTTTTCACGGCTTGGCGAGGATCTACTGACGGTGGAATACGGAGACGGACAATACCTTTCGCTTGAATTTTTTGTCACCGAGCCGCTTGAGACGCTGTTCAAGAAACGTGCGGCGTTTCTCGTGACGCACGAGCAGGTTCACGATGCATCGAAATGGTACAACACCGTGTTTTCCCAATGGGATATGAAACACGAAATCCTGCGGAGCCCTGACGACTTGGACGGCTTGCAGTCGTACGCCGTCGCATCGGACGACCCGGCGCTTGGAAAAGCGCCCTACGTGGCAGGCAAAAACATTTACTTCCCCGTTCAGTCGGAAATTGACTCGGTAGAAAGCTACATCAAGAATTTTGTCTGGGGCGGTTTGCAGGAAACCGACAAAGAGCCCTATCCGTATGCGATTTATGGCATCCCTAACTGGAAAGCGAATCGCGACAGTTCGAAAGACGACAACACGGGAAAGAAACACATCTGGAGAATCTACGATTACCCCCACGTCATTCTCCTGTACTACAACATGTATCGGCTCGCAAAGCTTTATCCGAGCATGACCAAATACCTCGACAAGGATGAATACCTGGAGAGGGCGTTTGGCACGGCAAAGGCTTTCTTCACTGTTCCGCTCGAGATTGTGAAATGGTCGGCCTATGAAACAGGAACTTACAACGAGCTCATCATTCCGGACTTAATCGATGCCTTAGAGCAAAACGGTCACAAGGAACAGGCCGATTGGCTGAGAACGGCTTGGGAGAAGAAGGTTGAGCATTTCATCAACGATCATCCCTACCTTTTTGGCTCCGAGTATCCCTTTGACTCAACGGGATTCGAATCCACGCATGCTTTTGCGAAGTACGCCATGGGCCATGTGCTCAAACCGGGAGAAACGCTCCCGTCAGAGGTTCCGGCGGACGATTTCCGCCGCGCCGTCAAGCACGACGATGCCGCCGCGTTTCTCGAAGAGCAGATTAAGCTGAATCTTGCTTGCCGAGGCTGGTTGGAAACGGCGTACTACTATCTTGGGAGCGATTATCGTGGCTCTGGTCCTTCCAGCTACACGCTCAGTTACATGGCGCAAATGGGCGGCTGGGCCGTTTCGGATTACGCCTTATATTTCGCCGAGGATCCCTTTCCGTATCTCCGCCTGGGCTACGCCTCTTACCTCAGTTCTTGGGCGCTGCTGAATTCGGGGACCGCGGAATCCAACTACGGCTACTGGTATCCGGGCAAGGAGAACGATGGCGGAGCGGGCGGAGGCTTCGAACCGCGGCCCTGGGGACGCGCATGGCTCGGCAACAAGGAGCTGGGCCGCGGATCGTGGTGGTATTCCGGAGAAATCGATTTGGGCTATAACGCTGCGCTGCGCTCCGCGGCAACGATTGTCGTGGATGATCCGATTTTCGGCTCTTACGCCTACGGCGCCACGATTGCGCGTGCGAAAAACCTCACCGAAGTGATTCCGAAGGACGGATTGCGCGCGCGATTCCATATTGTGAGAAGCAAGCAGCGAGTCCACATCCTCCTGGATAGTGACGGTTTCGCGAAGGACAAGCCCGTCTCCTTTGACGACGCACTCGCAGTCATCCGCTTTACCTTGGAGAATCGATCCCGAGAAAGTCATGATGTACCCATTCGCATTGCCGGGTTGCCGTTGGGAACCTATCAAGTGAAGGCTCAGGGTCAATCCATCCAGAAGCTCGAAGTTAAAAACAGCGACGAGCTGCAAATGCGCGTTCCAGTCGGGGCTTTGGGAGCATCCGTTGTGATCGAACGGATGAGTCCGTGAGCAGAGCTTTCGTGTTTTGAAAGAGCGCGGCAAGGACGGCCACGCATCTATCCCGTCAGCATTCTGATTCGCTTCAAGGAAGAGATGGGCGGCGAGCAGTGGCCCCTCCAGGAAAAGCGCGCCTCAACCGGGCATCGAACTTGCCGACGGGAAAGGGCGGCCCAGCCTGGGGTAATCTGTTCGCTCCGGCTTTCCTCTCAGTGCTTCGGCGGCAGACCCGTGATCATGTACACCGTTCCATTCGCCGACGCTTGCCCCTTGACCGTCCCGTCCACCGACGCCGTTCCAAACAGCGTTCCATCCGTCGCCTGAATGACGCCGCCAATCGGCGACCCTCCCACGGCGGGACTGAACGACAGCGTATCTACAATCTTGCCCGAGGGTGTGACCGCAAACGCGATTCCCAAACCCGAAGTTCCGCCCACATACGAAGTGTTCCATAGATTTCCGTCCGTCGCTTGCCGAAACGGCCCCACCGCGAACAGCTTTTTTGCCGGCAAGGTGAGCTGCTGAAGATCTTGCACATTCCCGGTCAGATCCGATGAGAAGATCGTCACCACAAAACTTCCATTCATAGCATTCGTCGGCCGCGTTGAGCCGTACAACAGCCCGTTCGAAGCCTCCGTCACCCGGTTCAAAGGAAAATTTCCGCTCGGGAAATTGTAAAGCGTGGCGAACTGCGAATTGCTCAGCTCAAACTTGAACACCGTTCCCGGCCGGAAGCTGCCAGCGGTTCCGTACAGGTTGCCATCCGAGGCTTGAATCACTCCCAGCGGCAGCGAGCTATCGGTGGTCCCATTCAACGCGTACAACGCGGTGTAGGTGCCCGGTGGCGTCAGCCGAAAGATCACGCCGCAGCCCAGGCTTGGACAATACGGCGATTTCGAATTGAAACTTCCGCCATAGCCCGTGGTCCCGTACATGTTGCCGTCGCTTCCGGCCACCAGGCTGTTGGGATTCGCTCCGGTCGTACAACTCGTGCAAAACGTCTGTAAGACTTGGAACCCCGTGCCCGTCTTGCTGATCCTGAAAATCGTTCCGGAGCTCGCCGAGTTCGGTCCTCCCGCGCTGTTCACTCCGTAGAGAAACCCATCGGTGCCTTCGGCGAGCGACGTTGGGTCGTAGCCCTGATCATAAAATCCCGTCTTGGGGTTCGTCGAGAACGTATACAGCACGGTTATCTTTCCTGCTTCGGTGATTTTGAAAACGCCTCCGCCGCCGGGACCTGCCGTGGTGCCGTAAAGATTGCCATCGGAGGCTTGTATCATGCTGTCAGGCTTCGTCCCGTCCGGACAGGTAGGGTAAGGGTTGCAAGCGAAGGCAAACAGTTGACTAATGGACTGCCCATGGGCCGGCGTTGCCAGGAACAGCAGAAACAGAATCGTCAGAGCGCGTTTCATGAGTACGGTTCCCCTCTCGTTCGAATGAGAATCAGCCTGCAGACAGGTGTGCGTGGTGTCCCCGCTGGACTCTGTACCTGCGACCGTACGCCATTCTCACTGCTCCAAATCAACAACGCTGTAAAATTCTCGTAAAACGCAAACCCTTCATCCCAAAAGACCCCGCTCGAGTCGGGAAGGAATCGGACGCAGATCGAGGCGCTGGATGACCCTGCCGCTTGTAGGGATTGCAACGGGAGGGCGAGGAAGTGGGCCACGCTATTCTACGAGGCCTTGCCGCATTACTGAAAATGAGCCTGATTGGCCGATGTCCCGTATCCTATTGATTTAGTGTTGTTTGCCTCTTCTCTCGCGCAAAACATGCCTCTGCCGAAAAAATGAAAGAATGTACTTGCATTTAGTGTTATAGTTAGCTATAACACTATAGAACAGCAGCGGTGATCAGCCCGAAGTCACAAGGAGCGGAACGATGAATACGCCGTCTAACGTCGTCCCGGAGTCTCTCGCGGAATCACAGGGAGTCGCGCTTTTGTCCGCGCCCCGGCCGATGTACTGGTCCGTGCGACGCGAATTGTGGGAAAACCGCTCCATTCACATCGCGCCGCTGGCCGCCGCCGGTGTCGGGATGCTGGCCTTCCTGATCGGCCTCGGTTTCTCACACTCCATGGGCGGGCACGCGGGCGATCAGCGGGTCATGCTCGCCATGCCGTACGCGCATGTGGTGTGGCTGCTTTTGGCGACGGCGTTGACCGTCGGGTTCTTTTACTGTTTGGATGCGCTCCATGGGGAACGCCGCGACCGCAGCCTCCTATTCTGGAAGTCGCTGCCCGTTTCAGATCTTACAACCATATTTGCGAAGGCGAGCATTCCTCTATTGGTTCTCCCGCTCCTGGTCTTCGCAATCGCCGTCGCCACGCATTTGATCATGCTGCCGCTAAACGCCGCAGCGCTGTTGGTGAGCGGCGCCGCCGCGAATTTGCGGCACTTGCCGTTTTTCCAGATGGAATTTGTGCTGCTTTATGGGTTGCTCGTGCTGGCTCTGTGGCATGCGCCGCTATACGGGTGGCTCATGCTGGTCTCCGCCTGGGCACGCCGCGCAACATTTCTCTGGGCCGTGTTGCCTTTAGCAGCCATCTGCGCCTTCGAGAGGATTGCCTTCCGCACTTCCTATTTTGGCTCGCTGCTCGAGGACCGTCTTTATGGATTCGCTGAGGACGCCTTCGCACTTCATGGGCAGACGGGTGTCCCGGTCGATCCGCATTTCATTCCGGTGGCGGCACTTACCCCCGGGAAATTCCTGAGCACGCCGGGTTTGTGGATCGGCTTGGCATGTGCGGCCGTCTTTCTGGTTGCGGCAGCGCGTCTCAGACGCTCTCGCGAGCCTATTTGATTTGGGTTTGTGTTGTTGAGTCAAAGCTGGGTGAAAGGAGTAACAAGTATGAGCGAGACGAGCAAATCTCAAAGCAGCATCGATCGCGTTGCGTGTTCGGGAGAAGTTATGGAATCCCTCATTCGTCCTGGTTGCTCAATGACGGAACGCGTGTCGCCGTCATCCACTGCTCCGATCTGGCAGGACGTGCTGTCGCAGGCAGTAACCGGCGAAATGCTGGCGGCTATGAATTACGCCTCCTTATCGGAGATCTGTGATGACCCCGCGGAAATAGCCGACGCTTTGGAGCACGCCGAAGGTGAGCGCGGGCATGCCGCTGCTTTTGCTGCCGAGGGCCGCAAGCTTGGCGTGGAGGTGGCCAACAACGTGAACGCGAGGCATTGGAAGCGGCTGCGTGAGGTGTTTTTGCGTTGCATTGATGAGCGCGACTTCGTTGGCTGCCTGGTCGTGCAGGAGATCATGCTCGAGTCGTTCGCCGTGGCCAGCTATGCCCGCGTGGCAAAGGAAGCACCGGGAAGCCTTGGAAAAACCTTTGCGCGCATCGCCGCGGAAGAGGAAGAGCACGTTGATCACGCGATGGCCATCCTCCGAGCGGAGCGAGCCTTGGATCCACTGCATTTCGACGACAAAGTGCACCGACTACATCTGGACGTGATGACCACGCTCGCCAAGATGTTGGCGAAGGAATGCAAAGACGGACACTGCGAAATTTGCCACGAGAGTTGCGTTAAGCCTTCGCTGTTCGAGGTCAGCTTGAGTGCCGCCGAGCTGCGAGGAGCGTCGCTCGAGCAGTATCTGAAGACGCTTGACGCCCTAGGACTGCCCGGCGAAATAACGCTGGCATGGGTTGCGCAGCTGCCGGTGTAGTCCGTGCGAGCGCCTTATGGAAGTGGATTTCGCGCTGATCGGGCATCAGGAAAGCTGGAGGGCGGCTGCGGACGTCCTAGCGGTGTTGCGCGGACCCGAGCATACGCCCCTGCCTGACGAGGAGATTAAGGACCTCCTTCCGTGGATTCCCCCTCGGGCCGTGTGCAATGTTGAGGTCGGATCGATTAGCGGCGCCCGGGCGCGCGGTCTGTATATCGATTCCTTTATTCCTCCCGACCGCCTGGAATCCGCCTACGTGCACGAGAACATCACTCGCGTTCGTGGAGCAGCGGCATACGCGACCAGGGCAAAAGCAAAGATCGTGGGCCTAGGGGGTTTCAGCTCCATCCTGATTGAGGGCAACTTCGATCAGCTTCCAGAGCGACGCGACTCGGTGTTCACGACCGGCAATACGCTGACCGTTGGGTTCATCGTTCAGGGGATCCGGAAGATGTGTGCATGGGCAGGACGGGAGCTTTGCCGGTCAACGTTACTCATCGTCGGAGCAACCGGGGATGTGGGTTCCGGCTGCGCCCGCTGTTTGGCGCCGACGGTGAGGCGGGTACTGCTCAACGCACGCAACGTCGAGCGACTCCGCAGGCTTGCTGTAGAACTGGAAGCCGCGGGAATTGAAGTGGAGATGGCGACGAATCTCGAGCGATTCTCTACTGCGGCGGATGTGGTGATTTGCGCGGCGAGCCTTGCATCGCCCTCGCTTCTGTTGAACAGGATCGCCCCTGAGGCCATCGTCTGCGACGCGGGGTACCCGAAGAACCTTTCAGCAAGCGCCGAGATGCCCGGTGCCAGGGTATTCTTTGGAGGTCTGGGACAGGTCACCGGCGGAATGAGCTTCGCGCCGGATTTTTGCGGAGTTCTGAATCGGCATCCTTTTCCGGATGTGGTGCATGGATGTTTGCTCGAAGCAATGGCGCTGGCTTTGGAAGGCCGGTTCGAGCCGTTCTCTCAGGGAAGAGGATTTATCACCCCGGAAAAGGTGGACGAGATTGCGGCGATTGCTGCGCGGCACGGAATCTATCTCGCACCGCTCTACAATGGCGCCGGTCCCCTGGAGGACGGCCTCGCCTGCCCGATGGATCCCGGGCTTACCGTTGCAGGATAAACGAATTAAACTTGAGTGCTCGTAAATCAACCCGCTTCAAACTGCGCAAACTCGCGGGAAGCAAGGAGGGTATCATCCAGCCTTTGAAGGGAGCTTGTGAATCTCAATCAAGACCAGGCGGTCAACACCGACGACGAGAAGCAGCGGCAGGGAGAGTGGAAAATTGGTGGAAACAAACCGCAGCACGTTGGAACCGTGAGAACGCCGTAACTGAGAAGTCGAAGAGTAAAGACGCCTGGCGTGCCGATGAATGGTGCGCGCAGCGGCACGGCCACCCTGTCGATCTAACCCTGACTTCGACGAGACAAAAATCTTGGCTTTCGACTCAAGGATACAATGAGAATTTGAAATTGCACCGGCGCCTTCGAATTTCGAGCGAAAGAACCCGGATTTGCTGAGATGCGGAACGGTGCGGGATATTCGAAAGGCCAGGCTGGAGTAGTGTCGATAAACTGCAGCGAGGGGATTCGGAGACTCGTGAACGCGGCCGGGAGGGCGCCCTCCTCCGGCGGTCTCTCGGTTTGCTGCCTCGCTCTTTCGATTTTCTTTTCTGCGCCGCAGAGTGCCGCGCGTACGTCGGCAACGGCCGTCTCCGACAACGGTTACATTGGCGACCAAGCCTGCCAGCAATGTCAT